>JAFAHO010000241.1 GCA_019237205.1 Hyphomicrobiales bacterium | reverse complement strand
TGAGCGACTTGCCTGGTGAACTGATTGAAGCAGCGCGCATGGACGGTGCCTCGGAGTGGCAGGTCCTGACCAAGATTGTGGCGCCGATCGTCCGCGGCGGCATTCTCGCCAAAGCGGTGTTTGTTTTCATCGGCTGCTGGAATGAATTCCTCTTCGCGTTGATCTTGACGAGCGGGCACGCCACGACGGCGCCGGTCGCCGTCCTCAGTTTCCGCTCCTCATACGGGGTCGAATGGGACGCCATCAGCGCCGGCGCGTTCATGGTGTCTTTGCCCGTGGTCGTCTTCGCCTTCATCACGCAGCGATACCTCGTCGACGGCCTCACGATGGGTGCTGTGAAGTAGCCCCTCGGCAACCGAACGGCTTTCGAGACCTCGCCGCAGTAAGTGGTGAGCACCGGGGCGGGTCGAAACCCGCCCTGGCGCCGCTCGCGTCATCCCGTCAAATGGTTTCTCAGAACCCACCGGCTTTGCCGAAATCGCGCAGCGTGGAATTCTTGTTTCTGCATCCACGGGAACGGCAGCGAAAGGCCACAAGCTTGCAGTTTGCGCCTGCTAGACGGATTACGCCCGCTTGTGGGAGAGCCAGCCTTTCAACTTGAGGCCGTCGCGCATGTTGAGGCCGAGCAGCGTAATGTTGACCGGCCCCGCGACGAGCTCGAGCGCCTGCACCACATAGAAGCTCGCATCGAACTCCCCGGCGCCCGCCTTGGACGCGAGGAACAGCGCACAAGGAATCAGAATGAGCAGGCCGTTGGCCGCGACGAACGGCATTCGCTTGAGCTTGGCGCCGATCAGACCCGCGCGCCGTCCCTTGGCCAGCGCCAAGCCTGTGCCGCCGGCCGCCGCGAGTGCGGGGATGAGCAACAGAAAGCCCCAGGGTATGGCGGTCTTGACGGCGACAACGGTGGCGCGCGAGGCGAACAATTCGCTCAACGCCGTCGACAGCCAAAAAATCGCAATCGTCAGGAGTGCGAGCGCCCCGGCGACGGGATGGATGAGCTTGATCATGATTCTTTGCTCCCTTTGCCATGGCAAGCGCCTCTGCACCGCATGCCAAACCGGATGCCGAATGGAATGCGTTAACGCTTTACATCAGGGCGAGTAGGCCGAGCGCCGATGCAATGGCGGCCAGCCCGATGCGGACATTGTGAATCATGAGCCAAGCGTCGAGCTTCGCCATCACCTGATCCGGCGGCACTGACTTGGTGGCGAATTCGGCGTTGACGGGAACGTAGTAAGCCCCGGTCAGGGCGATGACCGCCGCGAAGCAAGCCAAGGCGATGAGCCAAAGCGTTCGGCTCCGTCCGTCGCTGAAGCCAAGCCACAGAGAGCCGATGAGCCCGACGGCGGTTGGAATCACGACGAGGGGGACCGCGGACATTATGAATCTGGAATTCTGACTGAACGCATCGAAGAAGGTCTCAGGAGGAAGGCTTTTCCAATAGTTTCCCAGGATCATCCCGATCGCCAGCATGACGCCGGCGAACATCCCCGAACCGGATATGGCGAGAATATTGAAGATCGCACGCATCGTTAGGGCCTTTTCAGCGGAGATCAGAAAGGCCCGGTCCAGGGCGCGCACGCAACGACATGGCAACCTCAACACAGTGGCTCTATGATGTCATTGGGACATACTCATGCATATTGACATCAGAATGTCACAAAAATACGTTGGTGTCAAATGCAAGAAACGCAGAGAACGCCCGCAGGCGCCGCGTTGACCGACCTCATGCTCGACCTGTTCCGGCTCACGAGCGATATCCTGACCGCGGGCGATCGCTTGGTGGCGCCGCACGGGCTAACCAGCGCCCGCTGGCAAATTCTGGGCGCAATCGCGGAAGCCGACCGCCCGGAGCCGGTGGCGTGGCTCGCCCGCGACCTCGGCGCAAATCGCCAGAATGTGCAGCGGATCGTCAACGACCTGGCGAGGGACGGGCTCGTGGCTCTGCAGCCCAACCCGCATCACCGGCGGGCGCAGCTCGTCTGACAAGGGGCAGCAAAAGTTCGACGCGGCAATGCGCCTGCAGGTCCCTTGGATCAATAGCCTCGCGGACGGGCTCTCGGTCAAGGACATCGACACTTTCCACCGCGTGATAACGACGCTGCGGCGAAAATTCGAAGGAGACGGCGAGGTTGAAGAAGAGGTAGGGACCTGGCTTCGGAGTCGAGACGCCGGCTGAGCGCCGACAGGTTCTAAGCCTCAAGAGGACTTGAGGGGCGAGGCGCCGGACCCGTGCTGCCACAAACTCTCAGTTCGCCCTTGATCACGATCGGCTTGTCCGTCGCGGGATCCCCTTTCAGCCGTTGCAGCAGGATTCCCGCGCCCGCCGCGCCGAGTTCGCCTCTCGGCTGATGGATCGTCGTCAAAGCGGGCTCGCAGCACTCCGTGAATTCGATGTCGTCGAACCCGACCACGGACACCTCTTGCGGCACCTCGACGCCGCCGGCCGTCACCGTCTTGAGGAGACCGATCGCCATCTCGTCGCTGGCGCAGATGACGCCTGTCGGCCGCCGCCGCTGGCTCAGGAAGAAACGGCCAGCCTCGACGCCGCTCGCGAGGGTGAAGTCGCCCTCAAACCGCTGCACGTCTGCAGAGGACAGACCCTCCGCGCGGGCGGCTTCGCGGAATCCGCGATAGCGATGAATTTCATTATAGTGGTTTGGCGGGTCGCTGACGTAGAGCAGCTTGCGATGACCGAGATCGATAAGATGTTGCGTCTGCGCAATGCCGCACGCTTTGTCGTCGATCAGCACAGTCGGGTGCCTGGCTCCTCGAGCTCCGCTGAAATCGCGACAATCGGCACGCCCGCTCGCTGGACGGATCGGCCATTAAGCGGACCGGCGCAATTTGCCCGGATGATTACGCCATCGATCTGACGCGCATAGACGAGATCGACCAGCCGTCGCGCTTTCTCCTCTGCGCCATTGGGGCTGCCGATGATCATCGTATAGCCGTTGCCCGACAACTCCGCGTCGATAGCGTTCACGACAGCGGGGAAGAACGCGCCGCTGTGGAGATTCGGGACGGCCACCAGCACCATGCGCGCCGTGCCGGTGCGCAAGGCACGCGCGCGTTCGTTCGGCGTATAGTCGAGGCGACGGACGGTCTCCATCACGCGCCGCCGCGTCTCCGGACGGACCTTGTGGGGGGCCGACAGCGCGCGGCTGACGGTCGCCGCCGACACGCCGGCCGCGTGAGCCGCCGACGAAGCGATCCGCCGTACGAAGGCCTACGGGATCGGCGCCGTCGGCGCGCGCAACTCGAACCACTTCGGGACGGCCATGTACTTCACTCTGATGGCGGCTCGCGCAGGTTGTGTCGGTTTCCTGGCGACGAATACGAGTCCGGCCATGGCGCCTTGGGGCGGGCGCAAGAAGGTCGTCGGGACCAATCCGTGGTCATGGGCCTGCCCCGGCGGCTCGCACGCGCCAATGGCGCTCAACATCGCCAACGCCGGAGTCGCGCGCGGCAAGATTTATCTGGCCAAGCAGAAGGACGAACCCATTCCGGCGGGATGGGCGATCGACGCCGACGGCCGCCTATTCGGCGATGATGACTTTGATGCCGCGGCTCTCGAAGGCGCGGACGTCCTCGTCGCGGATGCCGTCGTCGGTGATGAAGGAGTGAATCACGTCGAGCGTGCCTAAGCGGGTGAACGAGGAGCGGTTGATCTTGGTCGAGTCGGCGACGAGATAGACGTGCGAGGCGGCGCGGATCATCGCCTGCTTGAGCTCAAGGTCGGCGAAGCTCGGATAGGTGAGCCCGGAGTCCAGCGCCACGCCTGCGGTCGCGAGGAACAGCTTGCCGGCGAAAACGTCCGCGAAATAGTCGGCCGCCTTGTCGCCGCTCAGCGACAAAGTCGGCGCCTTGAACTGGCCGCCGGGCATGTGCACCGCGTAGCCGGGCACGGCCCCGAGCATCAACGCGATGTTTAGCGCGTTGGTGATCACGGTGAGCGAGGAGCGGCCGAGAAGGTTGTGAGCGATCTCGGTCGTGGTCGAGCCGGCGTCGAGGATGATGGTCTCGCCCTCGCCGACGAGGCTCGCCGCGTTGACGCCGATCTTTCGTTTCTTGTCGATATTTTCCATATGCTGGAGAGACAGGGTCTGCACCTGCCGGGGCATGGCGCGCAGAAAGGCGCCGCCGTGCTGACGGTTGATGTGCCCGTCGGATTCCAGCTTCTCCAAGTCCTGGCGGATCGTCGCCTCCGAGACCCCGAAGGCCACGCTGAGGTCGCGGACGCGGGCGCTGCCTTCCTCCTGGAGCCAGTCGAGGATCTTCATTCGCCGCGGTTCGGCCAGGAGACCGTTGAGATCCGGGTCCGGTTCGCTGACGAGCGCTGCGCGTCCCCGTGGCCCCAGGCTTGCGCCTCGTGTTGCGCGCATCGTCGCTCCGCCCTCCCGCCGTCCCACACGCGTCTGACGCATTTTGCGTCCCCAAGAGAATCGCGAAGAATCCCGATTATTCCCACATCGCCGAAATTACAAATCCGGGCGGCGTAGCGGCAAGAATCAGGCCAGCTGAGCCATTTGCTGAAACGCGACGCGCTGCTGAAGCCGGCGCTGCGCTTGATCGACAACCACCGCCGCAATGATCACCGCTCCCTTGATCACCATCTGCCAAAACGAGCTCACGCCCATCATCACCAGCCCGTCGGACAGGATGCCGATCACGAAGGCGCCGATGATGGTGCCGCCGATCGTTCCGCGTCCCCCCGACATCGAGGTTCCCCCGAGCACCGCCGCGGCGATCGCGTTCAGTTCGAACGTCTCGCCGGTCGCCGGGTGGGCCGCCAGGAGCTCGGAGGAGATGATGAGGCCGACGATCGCCGCGCAGAAGCCCGAGAACATGTAGACGAACAGCTTCACCCGGTTGACGCGGATGCCGGACAAAGCCGCAGCGCGTTCGTTGCCGCCGACCGCGAAGATGTGGCGCCCAAGCGGCGTCCAGCGCGCAAGATAGGCCGCCGCCAAAGCGACGACGATCAGGAGCCAGATCGAGACCGGCAGATAGAAAATCGTGCCGGCGCCGAAGAAAGCATACCCCGTCGTGCCGAAAGCTGGGTTGCCCTCGAGGTTGGGGAAGGTCGC
>JAFAHO010000113.1 GCA_019237205.1 Hyphomicrobiales bacterium | reverse complement strand
CGCGCCGCCGCGGTCGCGGGACTGTCGCGCCGCCCTATCCGAGGCGCGCCGACCTCCGAAGGCGGCGGCTGCCGATGAGCGCCAATCCGGCGAAGCCGATCAGCAGCATCGCTGGCGGCGGAATTTCCGGGACCGAGGTCGCGGGGCCGCCGCCGAAACTGGGGAGCGAGCCGCCGCCGGGCGGATTCGAAGGCGAGCCGGAATTCAGATTCCCGCCCGGGTTTGCAAAGTCGGACGCCGCAGCAAAAGAACCGTCGACGACGGGCGCCGTTGCGTCGCAGGCGCCGCACGCCGGCGGAAAGATCTCTTTGATCCCGTCCCACGGCCGGGCCGTGGCGAAGTTGTTCTGTTCGGCGATCATTTCGAGGGCGAAGATTTGCTGCGGGCTCAGAGACGCTCCGCCAGCGGGCGCGTTCGAGCCCGGAAGGTTCGGACTCTGCTGCGCAGGCTGATAGCCGGCGTCTGACCCCGCGGTCGTCATGAACGAGCCCAGACTTTCGTCCGTCTCGCACCGGATGACGCCGGCTGAGGAACCGTCGCCGGAGCAATGCCCCGAGCCTCTTTTCGGGGTCGGATCCTTGACAAGCGGATCGAAATTCGAGGGACCGAGCGACCATGATCCAAACGCGTTGACAGAGAAGCCGCCGACGTGGTCGCTGTCGCCGAAAAGCGTCTGGTCATTCAGGATCAGCGAATCGACAGGCCCGAAGTCCGTCACCGCCGCCGGGAAGAGACCGCCCTCGAGCGTGCTGGAAGAATAATCCGCGTTCAATTCGTAATCGAATGGCGTCGGCAAGGGTCCGCCGCCGCCCTGGCCGTCGGGCGACGGTCGGTTGTCGGATCCAAGCGAGGAAACGATTTTCCCGCCCACGCTGAGCGACGTGAAATCGCCCCCCCATGACGGGAGAGCGAGCGTCCCGAACCCATCCCGGTCGCGCGCGCCGCCGCCATCCGGGAACGCCGTCGCCGGCTGCCCGACGTCTTCCACCTCCGCAGCCGCCGTTCCAAAACCCGCGATCAGCAAGGTGACGGCGGCCGCGACGCAGTAGGCTCTAGGCGACAGCGATCCCTCCCAGATTCACGACGGAAGGCTGTATTCTCAACGAAACGTTTTCGTCCGTGCTTTGCCGACTGGCCTGCCTTCGAGGCGCACCGGCCTCCATGCTCCCGATGCAACCCGGCCGTGCTCTTCGGTACGTAAACAATTGTCGCGTGTCAACCGGGCGCGGCGGGAGAGAGAACCCAAGCCGGAAGCTGATGGAAGACCCGGCGGCGCTGATCGCAGCGGCGGCGGAAAGCCACGAGCCCGAGGCTCGCCCAAGGTTTTCATGAGGTTGAACAGTGTTTCGGGCGCGCCGGCCCCGCCGCGCCGCCCATCGGCGACGCGGTCCGCCGCTCTCATCGAGCGACGCGCCCTGAGGGTCCGGCTCTCTTTCTCCACAGAAATCGCTCTTGCGGGGAAAAAGCTGAACCGTCCCGGCGTGAGACATTCTCATGGACTCCATTCAGCAATAGAACTCTTATGATTTGCTTTCACCGATCCTTCGATTTTCCTTTCATTGATGCAGCCCGCGCGACGGAAACATTGCGTCAGCCGACAAAGGCGACAAAATCGAGGCAACACCGTAACCCTTCGCGGACGAATGCGCAACACCCGAACACCGGGCGGCTCCAGGCGGCTGCAGAAAATTCGGCCTTCCCATGAGGTCCATTGTTCCTGGGGTGTGGCCTTGAGAAAAGCCGTTCAGAAAAAGCGGACGCCGCCCTTGCCGCTCATGATGAAGAGAATTGAAATCTAAGCGATAGAATTCTGGTCGAAAAGGACGATTGGATTGACTTGTGAACGTTGTGTCTTGGCTTCGAGTAGACCGCGGCCGCCCCGGCGGGCTCGACGCCTGCAAGTTTGTCCGATAGGTGTCGCTCCCGACCTCGGCTCTTGAGAGCCTTGCCCGTAACGACGGCAGAAACGCTCGTTCAGTTGCAGTTCAAATGGCCGCCATATTCTTGACAAACCGTGCCATTGGATAAATAGGTCTTATTTCCGTAGGTTGTTCCAGTGGTCCCATCGCTGAAATAAGTTCGGTCTCCATAACGCGTCGCAGTTGTTCCATTGCTGAAATACAACTGCCTGCCGTAGGCCTGCCCAGTAATATTGCTATTGCCACAACTGACCGCGCCGTTGATTATCTGGCAATCTTGAGCCATTGCAGGAGTTGCAGCAAGCAGGAGAGCGGCGACAAGCATTCTCATCTGACTATCCTCTCACACGTGGCGAGGCTTCGTTCTCACGCCACATCATAACTAACGATTTTGGCCTCAATCAGTCCTCGGCGGTTGCCCGCTCGGGTTTTTGGGCCTCGAACCACGCCAGTCGGTGCTGAAATTGGGGCCGGGGTTCGCGCCGATTGCCTCGACCAAAGCGATCACATAGCTATATCGATGATTTAGTGGCGGGCCGCGAACGATGAAGCCGGGCAATATTGCTACGCTGTGACCCCCCATAATCGGGGTTGGAGACGCGAGCGTGAACTGCGTTCGCGGGCGCTTACGGAGCCGCGACGGCTTTGAGGCTTCTATCAACGATTGGACGTCGTGGTGCGTCTACCTGATTTGCCTATGCTGAAGCGCCGTCTTTCGCCAACTTTCACCAAAGTGGAGGCCTGGTTATAGTCGAGAAGCCTGAACTCACTGCCTACAGCCCGAGGTCACTCAGCGACGGATAGTCGTCCGGCCGTCGCCCCAACGGCCAGTGGTACTTGCGATCGGACTCACGGATCGGCGCGTCGTTTATGCTGGCGACGCGGCGGC
>JAFAHO010000184.1 GCA_019237205.1 Hyphomicrobiales bacterium | reverse complement strand
CGCTATTGAAGCCGGGCGATTCGCGCCATTTCTAGGATGACCTTCTCCCGCCGCAAGACGAGTTCGATGGCTTCGCGCAGCTGTTTGACTGCGCTGGCCGGCATGACCACGGCGCCGTGGAAGTCGGCGTGAATGACATCGTCATGCGTAGCCCGCATGCCGAAGACAGTCACCTCGACAGCGCGGTCCTCAAGCTGCGCTCGATCCTGACGAAGTCGACTGCGACCTCAGTCTCGACGCGTCGCCGGGCAGATGCTGGCGACAAGGAGGCTTACAAGGCTCACAACGTCATCGCAGGTCCACCGACAGCATCCGTGCCGCGCGGCGATCAGGTATGGGCCGGTAGTGTTGGCGCAGCACGAGGCCTGCCGCTCGTGAACATTGTGCGGGCGGCGACGGACGGCGAAAGCGCCGCGCCGGCGCGATCTCGGAACCTTGCAGCGGGGTGCGGCGGACGACGCTTCGGTGCTCGAGCTCGAAACGGGCGACTTCGACTATGTCGACTCGACCGGCGAGCGCCTGGCCGGACGAACGCGGCTTTCCGCGCGCGGCGTTGTCATGAGCGGCCATCGGTGGAAAGGTTAAGCCCGTCTTGTTCTCCACCTCATTTAGGATGGCCGCGCCATGACGACATCAACGCCGGAAGAGCGGCTTGCCGCGCTCGGCTTCACGCTTCCCGCCGTCCCCGCGCCGATGGCCAACTACGTGCCCTATCGTTTGGCGGGCAATCTCCTCTTCCTTTCCGGGCAGGGGCCGAAGCGCCCGGACGGCAGTTTGATGGTCGGGCGTCTCGGCAAGGACGCCTCGGTCGAGCAAGGCTACGAAGCGGCGCGCCTCACCGGGCTGCAACTGCTCGCGGTCGCCAGGGCCGCGATCGGCGAGCTTTCGCGCATCGAGGCGGTGATCAAGCTGCTCGGAATGGTCAACGCCGAGCCGGACTTCGAGGACCATCCCAAGGTCATCAACGGCTGCTCCGACCTCATGGTCGAGGTGCTCGGCGACGCGGGGCGCCATGCGCGTTCGGCCGTTGGCATGGGTTCGCTGCCCAACCGCATCATGGTAGAGATCGAGGCCATTCTGTTGGTCAGAGCCAGGCGGGGCGAGGCGCCGTTCGATACTGGGCCGGATTGACGAGGGCGGCCAGCCAGGGGACAAAACGGCGCGTTCAACTGCGAGGGAATGCGAATTCGGCGGAGAGGCAAAATGGCGTCAATCGACGTAGTCGATATCCGCAAGGCCTACTGCGGCCACGAAGTCATACACGGCGTGTCGGTGATCGCGGGGCTTGAGAGCATCACCTCCGGGGGCCATCAAGATCGGCAACCGGGTGGTGGACCGGCTGGCGCCGAAGGATCGCGACACCGCGATGGTGTCCCAAAATTACGCGCTCTATCCGCACAAGACGGTCGCCGAAAACATGGGCTTTGCGCTCAAGCTGCGCGGCGCGCCGAGGGCGAGGTCGAGTCGCGGGTGCGCCGCGCGGCCGAGATCCTGGGCGTCGTGCCGCTCCTCAGTCGTTATCCGCGTCAGCTTTCGGGCGGATAGCGCCAGCGCGTGGCGATGGGGCGCGCCATCGTTCGCGATCCGCAGGCGTTCCCGTTCGACGAGCGTCCGCGCAGCGTGGTCGCGGATAACGGCGTCGGCTTGCCCCAGCCGTTTGCCGTGATGGTAAGGTAAGATCCATCGCGGCCGTGCGTCAACACAGCCGAACCGCCGAGGAATACGAAATCCTCAGTGCAATGCCTGATGGCCGACTTGTTGATAAGCAGGCTGGCCAGACTTAAATCAAACTGCCCGCGCCCATCCAGATTATACGCCGCAAAGCGGGTTTAGCGGGGTATGTCGGAACCTCTTCCGATGTCGCGCGTTCTTGACCGAAGTGTCGGAGCGCTTTGTTTTCCAGTAGATCGTTGTTTTCCAGTAGATCGTTGCGGATGAGGCCCTCGAGTGGATTTGGGTTTGCGCTGGCGCCGTTTTGAGCTCACCGGGAGCGAAGGCTTCGGCAGCAACTGCAGAGGTCTCGAGCGGGCTAGCAATAAACCGCATTGGCGAACCTCGGTCGGATCGAACCGGACCGTCTTGGCATGACGCAGCTGGCAGCTACCCCCGAGGCGCAGCGCGACGCCTCCTTACGCGCGGATGAGGCGCTGCGGATGGTCGATAGTCAAAACGCGGCTCTTTTCCTCGACGTTGACGGCACGCTTCTGGATCTTGCCGAGCGGCCTGATGCGGTTCTGGTGCCCGAGGGGCTCGTGGGAACTCTTGCGCGCGCGGTGCGCAAGCTCCAAGGCGCCCTGGCGCTCGTCAGCGGACGCACGATCGATGAAATCGACCGGCTGTTCGCGCCGTTGCGCTTGCGCGCGAGCGGAGTTCATGGCGCCCAAATTCGCATCGAACCGGGCGAGCCGATACGGACTGCGTCCGCCGCCACCGAGTTGCCTAGCTCCTTCAGGATCGCGCTGAGTCTTGCGCTCCGCCGATTTTCCGGGATCCTCATTGAAAACAAGGGCTTCAGCATCGCCGTCCACTATCGCTTGAACCCCAAGATTGCTTCGGATTTGCGCGACGTCCTTGCGCGCTTGATCGCCGCCGAGCCTTGGCAGGGCCTCGAGATAGAAGACGCTCATTTTGCCTTCGAATTGAAGCGACCGACCTTCGACAAAGGCAGCGCGATAGCCCAGTTTCTGACGCGCGAGCCGTTTCGCGGTCGAATGCCGATATTCATAGGCGACGACACTACCGACGAGTCCGGATTTGCGACCGTTACCGCCTGTGGCGGCCGCGCATATTGCGTTGGTCGACCAAGACCGGGAGCTATCGGCTTCTTCGAAACGCCCCAATCCGTGCGCGACTGGCTCGCGGCTCTCGCGGCCATTGGAGAGGGCGGATGACCCGGCGCCGTCTCGGCCTGACCCTCATCGGCAACTGGGCCAAAACCTGTTCCAAGAACGGCATACTCGATACAGCAACGCAACTCGCGTCGAATTGGAGGGAAGCATGAGCGCGCGCATCATAGTTGTCTCCAATCGGGTCGCCGTTCCTGAATCGCCGCGCGCGCCGGTGGCGGGCGGCTTGGCGGTCGCGGTCAAGGCCGTACTGAAGAATCGAAACGGGCTCTGGTTCGGCTGGAGCGGCAAGATTAACGATCAGCCGGACCCACAAGTGCAAACAATCGAGATGAATAAGATAACGTATGCGCTGATCGATCTTTCGACCCACGATTTTCAAGAGTATTACAATGGTCTAGCCAATCGCGTGCTATGGCCAATTCTCCACTATCGTGTCGATTTGCAGGAATATTCGCGCGCCGACGCGACAGGGTATATGCGCGTCAACCGGCTATTTGCCGATAAGCTGAGTGCGTTCGTTCGGGAAGACGACATCATTTGGGTGCACGACTACCACCTCATGCCGCTGGGCCGCGAATTGCGGGCCAGGGGTTGTAAGAACAAGATCGGGTTTTTTCTGCATATTCCATTTGCTCCGCCCGACATTTTGCAGGCGCTGCCCTCGCATAGGGAAATACTCGGAAGCCTTGCCTATTACGATCTCGTCGGATTTCAGACGGATAACGACTGCAACAATTTCGGACGCTATCTGATCGCGCAAGGGGCGAGGCAGCTTCGTGGCGGCGTCTATGAAATGGATGGGCTTCGGGTCCGTGTGGGCGCATTCCCGGTCAGTATCGAGACAGCGGTTTACGCCAGGCTGGCTCGCAATGCAGCGCGGTCGCCGCTCGTCGCGCAAGTCAAGGAAAGCCTCAACGGATGTCGTCTCATCCTTGGCGTCGATCGGCTCGACTATTCCAAGGGCATCCCGCAACGGATCAAGGCCTTTGATCGCTTTCTTGAAAACAACCCGGACTGGCATTCAAAGGTCACGCTGCTGCAAATCACGCCGAAGAGTCGCTCGGAGATCAAGGAATATTCCGACATTGAAGCCGAGGTGACGACTTTGATCGGCAAGATCAACGGACGGTTCGGCGACGCCGCCTGGACGCCGATCCGCTATGTCAACAAGTCCTACTCGCGGACCGCGCTCGCGGGATTCTATCGCTCGGCCGACGTCGCGATGGTCACGCCCTTTCGCGATGGAATGAACCTGGTTGCGAAGGAATATGTAGCCGCGCAAGATCCTGGCGATCCAGGCGTCCTGATATTATCCGAATTCGCCGGGGCCGCGAGAGAGCTCGACCGCGCGCTGCTGATCAACCCGCATGAGGTAGACGGGGTAGCGGCGGCATTGAAACTGGCGTTGGAAATGACGGTGGAGGAGCGACGGGCCCGGCATGCGCCTATGCTCGAATATCTCATCGAGAACGACATCAAGAACTGGGCTGACGTTTACCTGTCGACCCTCAATGAGAATTCCCAGGGCCTCCGGCTCCTTAATGGAATTCGCGCGCTCCTCGCAGGGCCGGCGGAGCAACGCCCGGTATCTCTGCCGCGCCGCGTTCCGACTGACAGTCTGAGGCCGGCTCTGAGCCAGACGTCAGTAAGTGTCGCGGACGTCCACACCGCGCAGGCGGCCGTCCTCCCTGGCGCGACGGTGAAGTAGCGACCGGCGCCGGGCGTCGGCGCGACGGGACGTTACAACGGTCGCGGGAACGACGGTTGCCTAGCACCCATCCGTTGTTTGCATTGCCGAGAATCGCGCCTCGTACGATTCCGCCGGCGAGCCAGGCCGCCGCTGTCGCGGCGGGGGCGGGAACGATCGGATTGGCCTCAGGCCGAGGTCGGCCGCCCGCCAGGCCGTGCCCAGACGTCGCGGGCCCCGATCAGCTGCCGAATCCAGCGAATGGGGGGCGTCCTGATCAGGCGCGAACTCGCGATGAGCTTGACGGGATGGGAACCGATTGACAGGTCGCGCGTTTCGAAAACCAACGGCGAACAGCGAAGGAGACCGATCATGTTCGGCTGGGCGGTTGCCTTTCTCATTGTCGCGTTGATCGCGGCGGCTCTTGGTTTTGGCGGCGTCGCCGGCACGGCGATGGCGGCCGCCAAGCTGGTGTTCGTGGTGGCGCTGGTCGCGTTCGCCTTGTCCATGCTCTTCGGGTTGACGAGGCGTCCCCATTGACGCCTGCGACATAGTTCAAACTCGACGCTTGTGGGAGATTTCGCTACAACGATGCCGGTAGAATACTTGCCCGCACGAAATCTTGGACCGGCTGATGGCTAGCAAAGAACTTCACGACCCGGATCGTCCCGAAGGCAAAAAGGCCCAGACAAGGGAATCGACTGTGCCAGGAAAGTCTCGCGCCAGCGTAGTTCGCGGCCTGGATGCCAGATCGCAGGAAGCCATCGGAAGGGCTCTGAAGGCACACTACGACGATCTCGTTCGAGCGCCCGTTCCCGATAAGTTCATGGAGTTGCTGGACCGCCTGGAAGCCCGCGAGCAATCTGCGAAGTTGCAAAGGGGACAATGAGCCAGGGCAGCTTCAAGGACGATCTCGTTGCTCAGATTCCGGGACTGCGCGCGTTTGCGGTTTCACTCTGCGGTTCCGTCACCCTGGCCGATGACCTCGTCCAGGAGGCGTTGCTGCGAGCGTGGAGCAACTCGGAAAAATTTCAGCGCGGAACAAGCCTGCGCGCATGGCTGTTCACCATTCTGCGCAACGTCTACTATTCCCAATACCGCAAGCGCGCTCGTGAGGTGCAGGACAGCGATGGGGTTTTCACCCGAGGGATCGCCGTTTCCGGAGATCAGGAGAGCCACCTCGACCTCGCGGATTTTCGCAAGGCGCTCGCCAAACTTCCGGCCAAACAGCGCGAAGTCTTGACGATGGTTGGGGCTAGCGGGCTGTCCTACGAGGAAGCTGCTATCATTTGCGGGGTGGAGATCGGCACGATCAAGAGCCGTGTCAGCCGAGCTCGAACGAAGCTCGGCGAGCTCATGGGGCTGGGCGACCGTCGTCAAAGCGCGTCAGGCCGCCCATCGCTCGCCGGGTCCGGATCAGGCGCCGGGGCCGATTCGGCCGAACGCGGCAAATAGCATATCCATCGAACGCGCATCGCGGCGTTAGCGCCAAGGGGGATAGAGTGTTGCGCGAAGGCCGGCGCCCGCGACCCGTCGCCCAAGCGGAGGATATCGGGGATCTGCACCCGAGAGATCGCCTAAGAAGAATCTCGGCGTGGTCGCTGGCCACGCTTGCGGCGCTTGCTGCCGTGTGCGCGCTCTATCTCGCGCGAGACCTGATGCTGCCGATCGTGGCGGCGTTCGTCGTCGGCGTCATGTTGTCGCCTCTGGCGCAAAAACTTGAGGCGCTTCGCGTGCCGCGGACGGTCGCGGCGCTGTTGATCGTATGCGGCGTGGCCCTGCTCATCGCGCTAGTCATCGCGCTCATCTTCCCGCGCGTGTCGGAGCTGACGACCGGTCTGCCGGCCCTCGCCGCGTCCCTGAATGAAAAATTGCACGCGTTCGATGGCCTTATCGGCTTCTGGCATCGCCTCATCTCAGCTGCCGGAGGCGATCCGACAAGCGGCTCCGTCGAATTGCCTCTGCCCAACCTCGGATGGGTTCCCCCGACGATCGGCATTCTGTTGCCACCCATCACAGGGTTTCTGTTCTTTCTCGTCGTGCTCCTCTTGTTCATCGCAAAATGGCCGGACTTGCGGCGCGGACTGGTCATGACATTTGCGAGCCGAGATTCGCGATTGACGGTGCTGAAGATCCTCAACGAGATCGAGGCCGGGCTGGCGAGCTACCTGCTGACCGTAACGCTCATCAACGTTACCGTCGGCGCGATTACCGGCGTCATCTGTGCGCTGACCGGAATGCCCCACGCGATTGGCTTCGGCGCATTGGCCGCGACACTGAACTTTATTCCGGTTGTCGGACCGATTGCGACATTCGTCGTCCTCGTTTTGGCCGGAGTCGTAACGGCGCCGACTTTTGCTCAGGGGCTGCTCCCCGCAGCGGGCTTTACGCTGCTTATCGTTGTGGAGGGGCAGTTCGTGACTCCGACGATCATCGGGCGCCAGCTCGAACTCAACGCTCTCGCCGTGCTCCTGTCGCTGGCGTTCTGGACGTGGTTGTGGGGACCGATGGGGGCGTTCCTGTCATCGCCAATTCTAATCGTGGCGCTAATCTTGAAGGAACGGCTTTACACGGAGGACGAACACTGAATCGGGCGCCCGCGGAACCTAGATGACGCCAAGCAGCGCGAGAATGAGAAGAATGATCAGGACTGTTCCCAGTCCGCCAACCGGGTAGTAGCCCCAACCGGCACTGTAAGGCCAGGTGGGCAAAGCGCCGATCACGAGGAGGATCAGGATGATGAGGATAATAAGACGCATATTTGCCTCTGGCTTGGCCCCGGCGTTCGCACGGGCGCTCCAATAACGCCGCATTTTGGAATTGGTTCCGACCCGCCGTCAGCCTTGCCAGCTTCATGGAGGGAATGTCACCGGAACCTGTCGGATTGGCGGCGCTGCAGGTCGCCCGTTGGACTGTGCACCTGCTGAACTGCGGGTGCTTGACCTGCAAACAAGACCGGCGACCGCCGCGCTGTCTTGGTGTGCGGCGGCGGCAGATTGCCGCCCGATCGAGCGGCTGGCGCGCTGTCTCTTATTAAAGGTTCTGACGCCTCGCCCACTCGTCGATCTGTGTGCGCGCTTGGTCTCTCGCGATCCCGTAGCGTTCCTGGATCTTGCCTTCCAATTGGTCGCGCTTGCCGGCGATAGCGGTCAGGTCGTCATCCGTGAGATTGCCCCACTGCTCCTTGACCTTGCCCTTGACCTGCTTCCAGTTTCCTTCAACTCGATTCCAGTCCATCGCTTGAACTCCCTGTGTCGGTTTGGCGGGTTTCCGAACCCTCTCGTCGAAACGCAGACCAACGACGAACGTTCCCACGATGGCCAGCCGGCCAGGCTGGACGCGTAGAAAAATCCCCTTGGAACCAATTTCCGCCTCCTGCGTTGATTTCACGCTTCTGGAGACAGCTACCGGGGGATCAAATGAACAAAGACAACGTTGAAGGCTCGCTTCGCTCTGCAATGGGTCAGGGTGAGAAAGTTTTCGGGCAGGCGATCAACGACCCAAGAACGACTGCCCAAGGTATCCAGGATGACGCAGCCGGCGAGGCGCAGTCAGCCTTGGGGAGCGCCAAGGATGCCGTCAATCGAAGCGTCGACGCTGTTTCGGCGATCGATTTTTCCGCTCTGCGCGATGAAATGTCTAGGCTGACGCAGATGGTCGCCGATCTCGCGCAAAGGCGGGTTTCCTCGGGGCGCGATCAGGTGGTCAGCGCAATGGGAGCAGCGGGAGACAGTTTGGCTCAATCTACCGCGGTTGCGCAGGACAAACTCGCCGCTGTCGAGGGCGATGTCGAAGCCCGGATAAAGAAAAATCCGTGGGGGGCCGTTGCAATCGCGGGCCTGATCGGCCTGCTGATCGGCAAAATGAGCTAAGGCGGTGCGGTCGACTGTCGAGCTGCTCCTTGACCTTGTCCATGAGGCTCGGGAGTTGCTGGTGGTTGAGCTGTCGCTCGCGCGCGCTGAGGTGGTCGAGCGGAGCAGTTCGATCTCACCGGGCCTGAGTGCCTTGGCGGTTGCACTGATCCTGCTTCCGATTGGTCTCGGTCTCATCTTCGTCGCCGCAAGCCTGTTTATCGCCCGCTTCGGGGTTCCGCTCGATCTTGCATTCCTGGTCGTCGCGTTGGTGGCGACCATCGTCGGTTTACTGGCGCTGCGCTTCGGCGTCCGGAGCCTGAAGCCGTCAAGGCTTCTGCCCGTGAAGAGCATCTCGCAAATCTCGACGCTATTGGGAGGGGGGCCGTGAGCGCGAACGTTCCAACCTCGAGCGACTACGAGGCGGAAGCCAACCGAGTGCGAAAAGAAATTGACGAGACGATTAGAGAGTTGCGTTCGAGGCTCACGCCGCCGAGCCTCGCGTCCGAAGCGGCGGCGGGCCTGGGACTGAGCGATGCGAGCTGGGCGGCATCCTTTGAATTCGCCACCAAGCGCTATCCAATCCCGACAGCCATCGCCGGATTTGGTATTGCCTTGTGGGCGTTGGCGGCCATCCGAAATCGCTCAAGGCGCGGCGGCGTCGCGAGTCTCGCGTCGCCCTTGAGGGAATCGTCGGAGTCGCTTGTCGATTCGGCGAGCCGAGTATTTCGGGAACGCGCCGCCCTCAAGCGGCGGGAACTTGTGCGAGTCGCTCAAGCACGAATAGCTGCTGGCGCCGAAGGACTAGCCGACGAGCTCGAAAGAAAGCTGGACGATGTTGTTGATCAGGTCACCGGCGGAGGCGAGGTCAGGCCCCTGATCGCCTCAGCGATCCAGATCGCACTGACGGCCGCCCTCGAGGGATTGTTGCGGAAAGACCCACGCTATCCTTGAGCGCGAGGGGGCCTCTGCGCACGGCTTTCTCACGAACCAAGAGGCGGTGTTAGAATATGAGGACCGATCGCGCGCCGCGCCCTCCGCTTTCGAGGCGAAATGATCCGCCGAGTTGAAGGGCGAAGGAATTTACGAACGTCAAGCCGGGGCTGTGCGCCTCGGTCGAGTCAAATCCGGCGGGCGGCCCGACGCCGTCGTCGGCGACCGTCAGGCGATGTTTGCCTCGCTCTTCGCGGAATGCCTCGAAGCGAATCGCTATTGTGCCGCTATCCCCGCCGCGGAATCCGTGTTCCAGCGCGTTGTTGACGCATTCGTTGAGGATCAACGCCACCAACAGGAGATTGCGCCTGGGCAAGTCGATTGGGTCGATTGACATCTCATATCGGACGCGACCCTCCGCGCCAGCGGCAGCGATGCAATTTGCAACAAGGCCGCCAACGAAAGCGTCATCGATCCGCCCATGATTCGACGTGACGCGATCGAAGGTGCGATTCAGTTCGCTGACGACTCGGACGCGCCCGGCGGCTTCTTCGATTGCACGGCGAGCGACGCCGTCGTCGAGCTGGCGTCCTTGGACGCTTAGCATCGCCGAAATTGCGGCCAGATTATTGGCAATGCGGTGCTGAATCTCCGCGAGCATCGTTTCGCTTTCTGCTCTTAATCGCAACGCCTGATCTCTTTCCGCTGTCGCTCGCAGATAGGCCGCGGAGAAACGATCAACCAGCAACGCTTGCAGACCGCCGACCGCAATCACATAGGCGACCGCAACGAGCGCGGAAAGCAACCAGCCCAAAGTTGCGTGGGTGGCAGCGAAAACGCCCCACGCGCCTGCCCCCGATATGAGGGCCAAAAGGCTTCCCGCCATGGCGCGCAGCCGGCCGGAAAGAGCCGGGCATGCCCATGTCGCCTGTGCAAGGCAGGTCTCGAAGGCGCCGTCGGCGAAACCGACTTTCCCGAATGCCATTGCCATGCGTCCTTGCGCGGCTTGCAGCGACTCTATCTCATGGCTGTCGTCATCCCCAATTCCGGGGCCGGCCGCTATGCGCCTTTGTAACGTTGCGGCGAAAACCTTCTGCTCACAAGTGAACATAACGCCCGCGCCGGTGTTGATATATCGAACTGGACGAGGAGGCGGGGTTGCGCGACGTCGAGTCTGGCCGACACGGGATCCGGGCGATGGCGGAGGACAACAATCTCCTGCGCGCGTTGAAGCCGAATGATTTCGAACTCTTGTTGCCAAACCTTGGTCGCGCGCAGCATCCGGCCGGGGATATCCTGTACGAACCCGGGGACACTGTGAACTACGCCTACTTTCCCTGCGGCCAAGCGCTCGCCTCGTATCGGGTGATCCTCGCCGACGGACGGGGCGTCGAAACCGCCCTGATCGGTCGGGAAGGCGCAATTGGCGGCATTGTAAGCCAGGGCAGACTGCCCGCATATGCCCGGGCGCTGGTCCAGTTCGAAGGACAGTTCCTGAAGATCAACTCGTCACAGCTCGAGAGTTTGAAGAAGGGCTCACCCACCCTGAATAACCTGTTCGCCCGTTATGCGGACTGTCTCCTGGCGCAAGTCTTTCAGTCCACGGCGTGCAATGCCACGCACTCAATCGAGCAGCGCGCCGCGAAATGGATGCTGGCAGCGCTTGATCGAATCGGCAGCGACGAGGTTTCGCTGACCCAGGAGCAACTGGGCGGCCTGCTGGGCGTCGGCCGGAGTTACGTCAGCCGTGTGATGCGCAAACTGCGGGAGGATGGGGTGCTGAAAACGCGGCGCGGCCGCGTTCTCGTCGCATGTCGCACGGAACTGGAAGCGCGCTCGTGCGACTGCAACGCTCTCGTTCGCGGTCATTTCGAGGAGGTATTGCGCGGAGTGTACCCGACCAACGGCAATGAGGATGACAAAGAAGCCCGCGCCGCTGGTTGACCGGGCGGCGATCCGGCTTGAGCCTGGCCGCGCGCATTATTGCGCAGCTTCGTCAATTGCGGTGAGGACCGGCAGCGGACCGGCCTGAAACCGCCAACGAATGATCGTTTCGACGTCCGGGCTCTCGACGGTCGCGTCGAGCTGCAACGCCAGGCCCGCCATCAGTTTTGCGTTCGGGCTGTCAGCGGCCAAGAGGCCGTCGGTGGAAACGCGCAATTCAACCCGCAAGTCATCCAGATCGCCGATCCGCACGACCACCAGATGCGCGTCTTCGGCTTCGAGCCCCGCCAAGACGCATTCGACCAGCGCGAGCCCGAGCGGAATAGCTCGATCAATCATCAAGGCGGAATGGACATCTGCCTTGAGCTCGAGCTGGAGGCCAGGACGGGAGAAGGACTGCGAAAGGCGGTCGACGATCTGCGCCGCGAATTGGCGAATCCGCACGTCGCGCATGCGCCCCTCCGAGAACGCTTTGCCATATGCGATGGAAAGAACCCCAACGCGCGCCTCCATCGCGTTGACGCGGCTCTGATCCGCCGTGGCGCGATCCAATCGTCGTGTCAGCGCCAAATAGCTCTGGATGATCTGCAGGCTGGTCTTCACGCGGTGATGTAGCTCTCGTAGCAGGAACTCGTTTTCTGCCAGCGATGACGCGAGCGACTGTTCGCGGATTGCCGATTCCCGCGCCATCTCGTTGAAGGCCGCAGAGAGCTCGCGCAATTCGGTCGGCATTTCGTCGTCTTCGGGAGCCAACGGCGTCCCGCGTCCGAGTTTGCGCGCCCTCATTGCCGCTTTGATCCCGTCGATCCAACGCACCAGCTCCGATTGAATTGCGCGGGAGTATGCGAAATAGAGCGTCGCCAACATGATGAGCGGCGCGAGCGCTAGTATGAGAGAGCGTAGCCAGGCCGCCTGCCGCGCGGAATTGTCAAAACGACTGAGGATATAAAAGTCCGATCCGAGTGCTGGTTGCGTCGCGAAGTTGAACGTCGCCCCCGTTCGGGAAGGCGCCGAGGCGACGTGGTAGTCGAGGCCGACTGGCTGCTCAATTGCCGGAAGCCAGCCGACGTCGGATGGACTTGCGCCAGTTTCCGCGACAACCTTTTGGCCACGCTGCACAAGCGCGACGATGTCGCCTTTGCCCGTATTGGGTTCGAAAACTCGTGCGAGCAAGGTCGGGTCAACGAGCGCGGTCGCAACCCATCGCTTCCCCGTCATTGCAGGAGAGTCGACTTGGATCGCAAGAAAGTTTTGGCCATGATTGGGAAACACCCCCGCCGCAAGCCACATGCCCGGTGTGAGCTCAACTCTGGGTATTGCGCGCAATTTCTCGCTGACTACGCCAACGAAATTCGAGAAATCAGAATCAAGGGCCTCGACGCAGGAGCGTTCGTCGAAGTCGACGCGGATCGCCTTGTGGCCGTCGTTGACCGCGAGGATCTCATGCAGGATCGTGCGGCACCCGCTGTCATCATGCAGGCTTGTCACACTTGCCGCAGATGCGGACAATGTTCGCGCCGCGCCCTTCATCCAGATTTGGGTTCTGACGGCGTACTCGCCGGTCGATCGCCGCCACTGGCTTTCGATAGCGCCGGATGAGGCTTGATTAATGGCCGCCGCCAGCAGGATCGTAATGAGGGCGACCGGGACGATTATGAGTGCGACCAGCGCCAGCAGACGGGTCTTGATGTGCCGAAACGCGGAGAGAAATCTCATTACGGAACAATCGAGTTGCCGACGCCGTTTGCGACGCTACGTGACGATCGAACCACACACCGCGCGGCTCGGGTAGGTTGACCGCGAGCGGAAGGGAGGAAATTGAAATATTTGCGCAAAATCCAGCTGCGGATCGGTCTTTCTGGATCTGCTGCGCCCATCGCCTAAGCCGCGTAACTCGTTCAAAGGCCTGCGGCGCGGGCCTGCGCGGGCGCCCGCATTGCAGCACCTCCACGGTGGGGTTCACGCACCGAATTCGACCAACGAGGGCGGATTTGAATTGTTCCCAAATCCGCGAAAAATAAAGTGCTTGCCAAATGGCTCCTCCGACTGTTGCTTAATCTGCTAACGTTCGGGAGGAGCCGAATGTCGATTGCCCGACAAGTTTCGCAGGAATTGCCTGCGCTGCGCAGATTCGCGCGCCTCGTCTCCGGCTCGCAGAGAAGTGGCGACGCCCATGTTGTCGCAACGTTGGAGGCGCTCAACGCCGATCCAGGCGCCTTCCCATCAGACCTGCCTCCGCGGCAAGGGCTTTATAAGGTGTTTCTGAAGTTGTGGAGCTCAGCCGTCCCACCGGCGTTGTCCAACAGTTTTGACCCCGACCCGAAAGATGCAGCCGAGCGCAACCTCGAAGCGATTACCCCCTTGCCGCGACAGACCTTTCTGTTGCGAACCGTCGAAGGCTTCTCAGTGAAGGAAATCGCCGCCATACTCGACAGGCCGCCGGACGCGGTGAACGACCTCATTACCCAGGCGGGGCGAGAGATCGCGCAACAGGTTGCGACCGACATTCTCATTATCGAAGACGAGCCGATCATCGCTCTGGACATCGAAACGATGGTCCAGGAGCTAGGCCACAGAGTCACTGGGATCGCACGAACCCACAAAGAGGCCATCGCGAGCGCACGCCTTCACGAGCCGGGGTTGGTGCTCGCAGACATCCATCTCGCTGACGGCAGTTCCGGCTTGGCCGCGGTCAATGAAATCCTGACCTCGATCAACATGCCGGTCATTTTCATCACGGCTTATCCGGAGCGCTTGCTGACCGGAGAAAAGCCAGAGCCGGCGTTTCTGATAACGAAGCCCTTCCAGGCGGACACGGTGCGGGCGACGATCAGCCAGGCGCTCTTCTTTGACCGCCGAGCCGGTCGTCCTACTGTGGCCGCCGACGCCGGCGCACGCTGACGCGCTCAACCTGTCAACTGCACCGCGCCGCCAACGCTGGCTTTTGTTCGGCCGACGAACGCGACTCGGCGTCACTTTGAATCTGTCCGGACGTCGGAGCGGGCGATTTCGACAAAACTGCGAGAAGGCGGGGGCGACGCCGCGCGGAACTTGCTCCCGACCAGCCGCGGCCGAGCAAGCCGGCTTCGGGTTTGGGCGCTGTGCGACTGTGGCGAGGTTCCGCGGAGAGGAAATCGTAACCGGCACCGCGAGGCGTCAGTGACAGACGCCTTGGAGAACACACACCGCGGCGCCCCCAGCGCGGCGACGAGGACGCCGCCTGTGCATCGATTGCGAGACATTGTTCATGGCGTGTCTCGGCTTTGATCGATCAAACCAGCGCGGAGGGCCGCTGTTGTTCAAAATCCGGGTGACTGTTGAAGCGGCGCCGCGCGGTGTCCGACGTGTGTCCGACGCCGTCTTGCCACGACCTGCAGCGAACCCCCATAAAGCATAGGCTCAGGTGGACGTCCGCATGGCGCAGTCTCGTGAAACGCAGTCGGCCTTCTGCTCGCCGCGCTCGGCGTGCGAGGGACATGCACGGTCGATCGAAAGAAACATCCGCCGCACAGCGAGTGAACAACAAGATTGTGCCTTTTCGAACTGGCTTTGCCGCGCTAGAGTACCTGTTGGGCGCCGACGGTTAGGTCTGACCGCAGCTTGCTGATCCTTCTCGATCTCAACCCTCCGGACATGGGCGGTGTCGAGATTTCTGAAACGATTGAAAGCGAACCCACACACGCGGCGCTCCCGGTCGTTGTTCTGACGACAACCGATGATAGTCAGGAATTCACCGCTGCTATGATTTGGGCGCCAGCGTGTACATCATCAAGCCGGTTGACTATGACGGCTTCGCCAACGCGGTTCGTCAGCTGGGCCTCTTCTTCGCGGTCATGCAGGCGCCAGCCTCGCCCCGAGGTCGCCGAATGAGTCGCATCGCCGACGCCGAAGGAAATGGCGTCATCCTCTGCATTGACGACGATGTCGTTCTGGTCCGGCTGGTGCAGAAACTGTTCTCGCGACGCGGCTACGTCGTCGAGCATGCTGCAGATACCTCCACCGGCTTGGAGAGAGTGAAACGTGGCGGAGTCGATGCCATCATTCTCGATCATGATCTTGGGCCGTCATCAGGGATGGATTTCCTGCGAACCCTGAGAAACGCGCAAGAATCGCCGCCAGTCGTCTATGTTACTGCCTCGTCCGAGCTATCCGTTGCCGTCGAGGCGCTGAAACTGGGCGCGGTCGACTTTGTGGTCAAGACGGTCGTTCCGGATTTTGAGGTGCAGCTCGTCGCCGCGCTCGAGCAATCCCTGGAACGGGCGAAGCTGCGCCGCGAGAAGGAGCAAGCGGAAAGCGAAGTTCGCGAGGAGCGCGACCGCGCGGTCGCGCTCCTGGATGAAGTCAATCATCGGGTCGCCAACAGTCTGGCGCTGGTCGCGTCGCTGGTGCGGATGCAGGCCGCTGCGGTTCCGGAGGCGAGCGCCAAGTCGGTGCTTGCGGAAACCCAGGCTCGCATCGCCGCAATCGCCAACCTTCATCGCGCGCTCTATTCTGCCGAAGATGTTCGAACCGTCGATTTGGCTGCCTATCTGACCGCGTTGGTCGACGAGCTTCGTCAATCCATCGCCGCCAATCAGACAGCCGTCCTCACGGTCGCTGCCGTGAATGCGCGGACGACGACCGACAGGGCCGTGGCGATTGGCATGATTGTCACCGAATTGATCACCAACGCGGTCAAGTACGCCTATCCTGACGGGGGAGGCGAGGTGCGCTTGCAGCTCGAGCGAAATCCGGCTGGAGGCCTGGTCTTGGCCGTCGAAGACGACGGCGTCGGTCTGATCGGCGACGAACCGGGAGTGGCGGGCCTGGGCGGGAAAATCGTCGGCGCGATGGCGCGATCGCTGAGCACAGAATTGGAATATGGGGTTCGCCCAAAGGGCGCCCGAGCTTTCTTACGGTTGAGCCCGGATCTATTTATTGATTTGGCTCCCGCATGAATGACCGGTCTCCAATCGCCTCGACGCTTCACAAAGATCGCCGAGCACCTTCGGGTTGATGAACCCTCCCGGCCGCGACATTTGCGTTAGGCAAACTCGCGCACCAGGAAATCGATCGTGGCGCCAGGGACGTTGCGCCGGGCGGATCGCCGCTTTTTTGATCCTGTTTCGCCCGACAAGCGCCGCGAGAGACCGACTAGAGTTAGGGCAAAGCCCGCCCAGGCTTTGCCCACGGCCGAATGCAACCGTGTTTGCATGAATTTGGGACCGAACATAGATATCCGCAAAGATGCAGGAAACGGACACCTCCTTCTCTCCATTAGGCTTGGACCGAATCGCCGCGGCGGAACAGCACGAGCCTTTCGCTATTTCCGCCCAGGCTTCGCTCCAGGATGCACGGCTGCTGAACCTGAAGCATGGTGATTCTTTCGGCGTTTTCGACAATAACGGCGACGCACTGTCCGGCCCCGGAAGCGCACAAGGCCTTTACTATCGCGATACCCGCCATCTCTCGCATTTCTCGGTCGTGATCGATGGCGCACGTCCTCTGTTGCTCAGCTCGACTTTGAGGGACGATAACGCCACCCTGACCTGTGATCTCACAAATCCGGATCTCTATGACAAGGCGAAGGAGATCAGGACTGAACACGATCTCATCCACCTCAGGCGCTCGCGATTTCTTTGGAATGCGCGTTGCTTCGAACGGCTGAGCGTTCACAATTTCGGCGATGGGCCCCGTCGCATCGAGATCGGAATCCTTTATGCGGCCGACTTCGCCGACTTGTTTGAGGTTCGAGGAAAGCACAGAGAGCGGCGAGGGGAGACCCACTCGCCCGAAATCGGCAAGAGTCAAACGACCCTAAGTTACACCGGGCTCGACAAGCGACGCCGCTCGACGACGCTCCGGTTCGATCCTGCGCCGGCGCGGCTTGCGGCCGATCAGGCCACCTACGTTCTGGATCTCGCCCCGCGCGGGGGTCGCGCGCTTTTCGTTGAAATCGACTGCTGCGACGAGGAAAGGGTTGTGCAGCCGCATCGAGCGTTCTTTATCGCGCTGCGCGATGCTCGGCGCGCCATGCGCGCCCGTCCCCCGCGCGTCGCGTCGATTGAGACCTCAAACCAAATCTTCAATGAGACCGTTCACCGAAGCATCGCCGATCTCAATATGCTGATGACCCAGTTGCCGGAGGGGCCTTATCCCTATGCTGGCATCCCTTGGTACAGTACGGTATTTGGGCGCGATGGCATTGTCACGGCCTTGGAAACGCTATGGCTCGATCCCGCCATTGCGCGCGGGGTGCTGGCGCACCTGGCGGCCACTCAGGCCACCGCCGTCGACGTCAGCGCCGACGCCGAGCCAGGCAAGATTCTTCATGAAGCGCGTCACGGCGAGATGGCCCGCCTCGGCGAGGTGCCGTTCCGCCGCTACTACGGCAGCGCCGATGCGACGCCGCTTTTTGTCATGCTGGCAGGCGCCTATCTCGATCGCACCAACGATCTCGAGACAGTTCGTCGACTCTGGCCCCATGTCGAGGCAGCGCTCGAATGGATTGATCGATATGGTGACCGCGACGGCGATGGCTTCGTCGAATATGGAAGGAGGATGGGTCAGGGGCTGGTCAACCAAGGTTGGAAGGACAGTCGCGACGCGATTTTCCAGGCCGATGGAACGCTGGCGCAAGGTCCGATCGCCGTGGTCGAGGTCCAGGCCTATGTGTATGCGGCTTGGCGAACCGCAGAGGAAATTGCGCGGCGACTCGGCGACCCCGTTCGAGCGGTGATGTTTGGGAAGAAGGCTGAAGCAATTCGTCGCACGTTCGACGAGCGCTTCTTTGACGAGGCGCTCGGCTCCTATGTGCTGGCGCTTGGCGGCGACAAGCGGCCTTGTCGGGTTCTGGCCTCTAACGCCGGTCATGCGCTCTTCGCCGGCGTGGCTTACCCGGAGCGAGCGAGGGCGGTCGTCCGCTCGCTCATGGGGAACTCATCCTTCTGCGGGTGGGGTATCCGGACCGTCGCTTCAACGGAAGCGCGCTACAATCCGATGAGCTATCATAACGGTTCGGTCTGGCCCCACGACAATGCGCTCATCGCCGCGGGCTTCGCACGGTACGGTTTTCGGCGCGAGGCGGCGCGAATTCTTGAAAGCCTCTTTTGCGCCTCAAACTATGTCGCCCTGAGGCGTCTGCCCGAACTATTTTGCGGGTTTCCGCGTCAGCAGACAAGAGGACCCACATTTTATCCTGTCGCCTGCATTCCTCAGGCGTGGGCCGCGGCTGCTCCCCTTCATCTCATCCAGTCCTGTCTCGGCCTAACTTTCGACGCCGGCGCCGGCCACATCATATTTCGACAGCCCCTTCTTCCGCAGTTTCTCGATGAAATCGTGCTGCGCGGCCTGTCGGTTGGAGACGGATCGGCCGATGTTGCTCTTCGGCGTTCCGACAGACATGTCGTGGTCGATGTTCTGGACAGGAAGGGATCCATCAGGGTGCTCACAATCAACTGAGCTTGGACCCGGCTCGCCGCAGAGCTCAATTCTCCTGTAAGCCGCTTGCGTTTCGATGCGAGACTTGTTCCTTGATTTCCGCTTGCAGGCGGACCGCGGGTTGCAGATGAGTCGGCGTCGGCGCCGTGCGTGCGCCAAGCCTTCGCAGAAACGGTTCGCCGACCCGGTTGGCTGCAGCAGCTAGGCTAATTTCTCGGGCGCGCTGACCAAGCTGGACAAAGGTTCCGGCGTGCGAAAGTCTGCGATAGATCTGCATGTAATCCGCTGCGACGCGTTCCATGGTGAATCGCCTTTCGAATGTCTCCCGGGCTTTGACGCGACTGAGCGCGCCAACGCGCTGCACTGCCGCGACGGCTTCGGCAACATCGCGGACCAGAAAACCTGTTACGCCGTCGTCGACGATCTCCGGCGTTGCCCCGCGCCGAATGGCGATCACCGGGGTCCCGCAGGCCATCGCCTCAATCATGACCAGGCCAAACGGTTCAGGCCAGTCGATGGGGAAAAGCAAGGCGTCTGCGTTTCCCAGGAAATCTGCTTTTTCGTGCTCGCCGATCTCCCCGACAAATTCGACGTTTGGGAACGCCTCAATCATCGGCCGTATAACGTCGCTCCAATAGGCTTGGTCCGCTCTGTCAATTTTGGCGGCAATCTTCAACTTGGCGCCCGTGCGCGAGGCAATTTCAATTGCCCGATCGGGGCGCTTCTCGGGCGAAATTCGCCCCAGGAATGCGAGATAGCCGCCCCTCGGCGAGGCATTGAACCGGAGGAGATCCCTGGGAAGACCATGATAGATCGTCCCAACCCAGTTGACCGGGGGCATGGGTTTTCGCTGATCGCTCGAGATCGATACGAGCGGCACGTCAGAGAAGGTCGAGTAAAGTTGCCAAAGCTCGGGCAGGTCGAGCCGGCCATGCAAAGTCGTAACCGTTTGTTCGGCGAACTCCCGGATTACGGGATAGTGCAGAACGTCGATGTGGAAGTGCAGGATGTCAAACTCGCCGGCGAGGGTCCGGACCTTGTCGAGCATGATCACGTGGTACGCGATAGGGTCCCTGACAGAGGGATCCAGCCGCAGCGCAACTTTGCAGCACCGCTCCAGGCGAGCGGCAGTACACGAGTCCCCGCTGGCGAACAGCGTCACGTCATGTCCCTGTCGGACCAACTCCTCGGTCAAGTAAGAAACGATCCGTTCGGTGCCGCCGTAGAGTTTGGGGGGGCAGCTCTCGAACAACGGCGCAATTTGGGCGATCCTCATCGACGAGTTCTCCTGGATGCGGGACCCGCCGACGAGCGGCAGCGGCATTCAACTGAACCCGAGAGACGGCAACTCGTTCCACCCTCAATATAGGAGGAGCGTATGTCGAAGGAATTCGGCGAGAAATTGGCTGTGGGTCATGAAACGCCGCGCGAAAAACCATCCTTGCCCGAGTAATTGAGAAGGGAGAGCACGAGCGGAGGCGGAAACCCGCCGCCCGCTAGGATCTTTTCCAAGACAGCGTCTGCAAAGTCCCCAACCGAAGCTCTAGAGCTGACTCATTGTCTGGTCATAACGACAACCCAGAGCAGAACGATCGCGACGGCGATCAGCGACGCCGCTATCATCCGAATAACTTCGAATTGCAATGCGAGCACGTCAGACATTGCGAACTCAGTGCAAGCCCCTCTGGGTCCCGCCAAGACAACGTCGGCGCCGCTACGAATGTTCCAGCGTCGAACCTTAATCGGCGGAACGCGGACCAACCGCTTGGAACCTTTCACCTTGTTTCCGGGTTGTGGTCGCCAGAGCGGAGGAGGCGGACATGCCACGCGGCGACAAATCGAAATACACGGATAAGCAAGAGCGCAAAGCCGACCACATTGCGGAAAGCTATGAGACTCGCGGCGTTCCGGCGAAAGAGGCCGAACGACGAGCCTGGGCCACCGTCAACAAGGACGACGGCGGCGGCAAGAAGAAAGGTGGGTCGGGACGAGGGAAGGCCACCGGCCGCCCCGCCGCCCACAAGGGAGGCAGGAGGGGCGGCGCCGCATCTGCGGCAAGACCAGCGGCCAGCCGATCGGCGGCGGCCAGAAAAGCCGCAGTCACTCGCAAGCGAAACGCCGAGAGCG
>JAFAHO010000118.1 GCA_019237205.1 Hyphomicrobiales bacterium | reverse complement strand
GCTGCTATCGTCCGCTGATCGAGCGCATCATCGCTCAGACCGAGCGTCGCGTCCTTCATGGCGAGACGGTCGGCGCCAACGAGAAGATCGTCAGCCTGTTCGAGCCGCACGCCGACATCATCGTCAAAGGCGGGCGCCAGGTTCAATACGGCCATAAGCTCAACCTGACCGCCGGCCGCAGCGGCTTGATCCTCGACCCCCGGATCAAGTCCGGGGGCCGGCAATCCGGCCGACAGCGAACGCTTCTTGCCGATGCTGAAGCGCCATGTCGCCTTCTATGGCGAGGCTCCCCGACAGGCCGCCGCCGACGGCGGTTTCGCCAGCCGCGACAATCTCGCCCAAGGGCATTGCCACGTCGCTCCGGGCTTGCGGCGTACTCGGTGGCCGGGTAGCCCCACGCGGATGAACAAGATCGGCTACAGCGGGTATCGATTCCCGCCCGAGATCATTCAGCAAGCGATAGGGGTCAAAATCGACATCGACGGAGACATCGATCTCCGCGGTTTCTTCGGCCTCGATGATCGAGTCCGCGCCGGCTTCAACGCTGTCCGTATCCGCGTTACGCTTGCTGGCCCGGAAAGCGAAGCACGCTACGACGAGCTCGCGCAGACGGTCGACGCGCATTGCCGGGTCCTTGACCTCTTCCGCAACCCTGTACCCGTCGAGCGCGCCGTGACCGTGGCTGCTTGATCTTACGCAGGCAAGCAGAGAGAGGCAGAAGGAGGGCTCCATGGCTCTTCGAATCAACGATGTCGGGGCCAACTTCATCGCCGAAACGACGAAGGGAAGAATCAACTTCCACGAGTGGATCGGCGAACACTGGGCGATCCTGTTCTCCCACCCGAAGGATTTCACGCCGGTCTGCACGACCGAGCTCGGCTACATGGCCAAGATCGAGCCAGAATTCACCTAGCGCAACGCCAGGCTGATCGGGCTCAGCGTCGATCCGGTCGACAGTCACGAGCGCTGGCTCGGCGACATCGAGGAGACGCAAGGGGCCAAGGTCGACTATCCGATCATTGCCCACTGGGACCTCAATGTCTCGAAGCTTTACAACATGCTGCCGGCCGAGGAGCCCGGAATGTCGGAGGGCCGCCCGCCCGCGCTCAACCAGACGGTCCGCTCGGTCTTCGTGGTCGGTCCCGACAAGCGGATCAGTGATGCTGACCTATCCGATGACGACGGGCCGCAACTTCGACGAGATCCTGCGCGTCATCGGTTCGCTGCAGCTCAGCGCCAAGCACAAGATCGCCACACCCGCAAACTGGAAGCAGGCGACGACGTCATCATCGCCGGCTCGGTGAGCGACGAGGAGACAAAGACGATCTTCCCCTCCGGATGGAAGGCACCCGAGCCCTATCTCAGAATCGTCAGGCAGCCGACCGGCTGAAGCCGGATAGGGGACCTTTCCGAGTGGTGAACATCCACAAAAGCGAGCGAATGGCTTTCCAACGTTTTTCGCTAGCGCTGATTCGGGAGGGCTGCCCGTCTCGGGCGCGGTTCGCGACCAACGTTCGATTTATGGTCACGAATCCCTGCGATGAGCTTCTCTGACTTTGGCATTGCGTACAACTCAGCGAGAGTGCAGTTGTCGAGTACATTGGCGATTGCGTTGCGCGCCTCGGTCATGATGAGGCGCACGGGGCAGGTGCTGAGATCAGCACAATCGTCACAAGGCCTGAAAGCTGTCATCGAGGCGCAGGGGATCGGCGCGAGCGGGCCATCCAGGGCGCGCACGATCGCGCTGACTTGGATCTCATGCGCGGAGCGAGCGAGGGCATAGCCGCCGCCTTTGCCCTTCTTCGAATAGACGAGCCCGGCATGGCGCAGCTCGGTCAGGATGTGATCGAGGAATTTTTTCGAGATCGAATTGCTCTCCGCGATATCCGAAACCTGGGCAAGCGCGCCCGGGTCAAGTCCGGCGAGATGCACCATCGCTTTGAGACCGTATTTTCCTTTGTTCGTGAGCACGTTGCGCCTTCAATGGCCGCCTTGGCGACGCGACCCGTCTTGCCACTGGGACACAAACCCCTGTTCGCGCCAAATGTCCAGCACTTCCATCATCCAGTGGGAGTTGGGACGACCTATTGCGCGCCGCTCTGATATCTAGTAAATATATAGACATTATCATTGAAGGAGTCCCGCATGCCGCGCTGGTTTGCCGATAATTCGCTTTCGATCGGCCGCACTCGGCTCGTCCGCCTGAACCGGGTGACCGAAGGCGCGCCCGCGACCGTGCTCGCCAAGATCGAGGGGCGCAATCCCGCCTATTCGGTCAAGTGCCGCATCGGCGCGGCGATGATCTGGGACGCCGAGGAGCGCGGCCTCCTCGCACCGGGCAAGGAGATCGTCGAACCCACGAGCGGCAACACCGGCATCGCGCTTGCCTTCGTCGCCGCGGCGCGCGGCATTCCGATCAGCCTGACGATGCCTGAGACAATGAGCCTCGAACGGCGCAAGCTCCTCATCGCTTACGGCGCGAAACTGGTCCTGACCGAGGGGCCGCGCGGCATGAGCGGGGCCGTCGCCAAAGCCGAGGAGATCGCCGCTTCCGACCCGACCCGTTACGTCCTCCTGCAGCAGTTCAAGAACCCCGCCAATCCGGCGATCCACCAGAAGACCACCGGCCCGGAAATCTGGGACGACACGGAGGGCGCGATCGACATTTTCGTCTCCGGCGTCGGCACCGGCGGCACGATCACCGGCGTTTCGCGCTTCCTCAAGGCGACCAAGGGCAAACCGATCCGCTCGATCGCCGTCGAGCCCAGCGCGAGTCCGGTCCTTACCCAGAAGCGCGCGGGCGACCCGCTGAAGCCTGGGCCGCACAAGATCCAGGGCATCGGCGCGGGCTTCGTCCCCGACGTCCTCGATCTCGAACTCGTCGACGACATTGAGCAGGTGAGCAACGAGGAGGCGATCCTCTACGCCCGCCGCCTGACGAGCGAAGAGGGCATTCTCTCCGGCATCTCGAGCGGCGCGGCGGTCGCCGTTGCGGCGCGCCTTGCCAAGCGTCCGGGCAACGCCGGCAAAACGATCGTCGTGATCCTGCCTGATTCGGGCGAGCGCTACCTGAGCTCGGCCCTGTTCGAGGGGCTGTTCGACGCGCGGGGGCTGGCGGCGTGACCAATTTGAGCGAAGCGCGCGCCGCGGCGGTCGACGAGATCGACCTTGCCGACGTCGCTGTCCGGCTTCGCAGCCTCCGGACGGCCTCGCAGCGGCGCCGCTATCGGGGCGCGCCTCCGCCGATGCCGTCGCGCGAGCTCATCGTCGGAGCCGTAGACGGTCTCGTCGCCGCGCTCTATCCGCGCCATTTCGGCCTTGCCGAACTCAGCCCGAGGGACGTCGACGCTTTCGTGGTGCGGACGCTCGATTCGGCGCTCAGCGCCCTCAAGCGCCAGATCCAGCTCGAGCTTGCGCTGGTGCGGGAATGGCGGGGCGAAGCCCGATTTGGATCGGCGCCGCGTGCGGCGGATCTCGTGAGGCGGTTCGCCGCCGCCCTGCCCGGGGTGCGCGCGCTCCTCGACACGGATCTTCGAGCCGCATTCGAGGGCGATCCTTCGGCCAAGAGCATCGACGAGATCGTCTTCTGCTTTCCCGGCTTCGCCGCCATCGCTCGCCACCGGCTCGCGCATGAGTTCTACCAGCTGGGCGTCACTATGATCGCCCGCATCATCGCCGAGCACGCGCATTCGGAGACAGGCATCGACATCCACCCCGGCGCCGAGATCGGCGAAGGTTTCTTCATCGACCACGGGACCGGCGTCGTGGTCGGCGAGACGGCTGTGATTGGCCGCAACGTGCGCCTCTATCAGCACGTCACTCTGGGCGCGAAGCGCTTCGAGTCCGACGCGTCGGGCGCCCTCGCGAAGAACTATCCTCGCCATCCGATCGTCGAGGACGAGGTCGTGATCTACTCCGGCGCAACAATCTTGGGCCGCATAACGATTGGCAAGGGCTCGTCGATCGGCGGCAATGTCTGGCTTACGCGCGACGTGCCTGCCGGCAGCAAC
>JAFAHO010000355.1 GCA_019237205.1 Hyphomicrobiales bacterium | reverse complement strand
ATGAGCGAGACGATCTGCATCAAGATCACGCGCCAAGAGAAGTACAGATTCCTGGTTGATTTCGGCGAAAGCATTTCGAGCATGCTGGCCGACGAGCCGCCGCCGCTTGGCGACGGCGCGGGGCCGTCGCCGGAGCGCCTTCTCGCTGCAGCGGTGGCCAACTGCCTCTGCGGGAGCCTCCTCTTCGCCATCGGCAAGTTCAAGGGCGATCCCGGACACATGCGCGCAACGGCGACCTGCGCCACCGGCCGCAACGCGGACAACCGCTTGAGGGTCACTCATATCGACGTGGAGATCGCGCTGGGAGCAAAGGCCGAAGACATTCCCCACCTCGACCGCGCGCTGGCGCAGTTCGAGGAGTTCTGCACCGTGTCGCAGAGCGTGCGCGCCGGCATTCCGTTCGCGGTGTCCCTCCGCGCATCGGACGGAAGCGTAATCAAGCAGCCCTCAACCGTTGTAACGGATTGACTGGTTGATAGGACGTCACTTTTGGGCCGCGTGGCTTCCACAAGGTCGCGTCAAGCCCGGAGCGTTGTCGCCGGACTCGTGATGGTGCTTGCCCGCTTATCTTCGTCTGCCTGAAAGCTGGTGTCGATTTCGGTTTCAACGTCGGACTGGCGGGTTTCGAAGAATCAAGGCCTTACGGAAAATGAGTCCCATCGCATTTTCGGTTTCATTTGAGACTGGAGCGGAGTTCTTTCGGTTTCAATTGGGATTGCTCGACCACCTCGTCGACCGCACCATGAGCACATGCCACGTCTCCTCGACGACCCTAACGATCCTCGCTGGCTTGAAGCCGAATGTAGGGACATTTTCCTGCGGGGCTTGCTGAAAGCGAACGATTGGACGGTCACTAAAGCGGTCGTCGAAGCCGTGCGCCGCTAGTTTCGTATCGACCGATCGACCGTTTACCGCATGATCGCGCGGTTTCGCGCGTCGCGAAAAGCCTCGAGTCTGATTCCAACCGGGCGCGGGACGCCGGACGGCGCCAAACGCCTGGATATCAAAACCGAGCGTCTCATCGCGAAACAAATCGACCGCTTCTGGCTGAAGAAAGAAAAGCCGAAGATGCGCGCCCTGATCCAACGCGTGCACGAGGCCTGTCGGATCGAGGGCCTCCCACCGCGCCATCGCAGTACGATTCAACGTCGCGTCGACGAACTCGATGCTCTAGCTAGGCGCCGCAAGAAGACGGGGCGAAGTTTCATTGGAGGCCGAGGTGACCCCGAGCGTCGGCAGCTTCCATGCCGAACTGCCGAATCGATCACACGGTCGTCGATACGATCGTCGTCGACGAACAAACGCGATTGCCGATCGGCCGCCCGTTCTTGACGATCGCCGTCGACATTTGCACGCGAATGCTCGCCGGCTTTCACTTGTCGCTCGATGCGCCGAGCAGCGCCTCGGTGGGTCTCTGCCTATTGCACGCCGTCTACGACAAGACCTTGTGGCTACAGGAACGCGGTATCGAACAGGTGTGGCCGGTCGCGGGACTGCCTTCGGTCCTGCATTACAACAACGGCGCGGAGTTTCATTCGAGAGCTTTGAAGACGGCGTGCCGCGAGTATGGCGTCAAGCTTGTCTACCGCCCGCCGGCGACGCCACGTTATGGCGGTCACATTGAAAGGCTAATCGGCACAATGATGGGAGCCGTTCATGTCCTTCCCGGCACGACGTTCAGCAATCCGAAAGCTCGGGAAGGCTACGCGTCGGAAGCGCGCGCACGGCCGAAAGCCGAAGCGAAGTCGGCGGTCTTCTCGACGCGCTCGGCATGAAAGCCGTAGGCGCGCGCCAAGCCGACAAAGTCGGGATTTTCGAGGACCGTGCCTGAAACGCGCGCCGGATAGTTGCGCTCCTGATGGGCCCTGATGGTGCCGTAAATTCCGTTGTTGAGGATCAGCACGATCGGCTGCGCGCCGGCTTGCATCGCCGTGCCGAGCTCTGGGCAATTCATCTGAAAATCGCCGTCGCCCGCAAAGCAAACCACCGTGCGCTGCGGAAAGGCGATCTTCGCCGCGATCGCCGCCGGCAGTCCGTAGCCCATCGCGCCGGATTGGGGGGCGAGCAGGCGCGCCTTCGGTCCGAAGCGGAAGAATTTGTTGGGCCAGACCGTGAAATTGCCGGCGCCGTTGGTGAGGATGACATCGGCGGGAAGATTGTCCCGCAGCCATGCCGTCACGGCGACCATGTCGACGGGCCCCGGTTGCGCTGGCGCCGAGAAGGACGCCACATAGGAGGAGCGCGCATCCGAGCGCCAGTTCGCCCAGTCGCCGCGAACCGGTTTGAGGGCCTTGGCGAAGGCGTTCGGCCCCGCGTGGACGCCAAGCGTCGGCGCATAGATTTTGCCGATCTCAAGATCGGAACCGTGAACGTGGATCAGCTTCTGCGCCGGTGCGGGCACAGACAATAGCGAGTAGCCGTCGGTCGTCATCTCGCCGAAGCGCACGTTGAGCGCAAGGATGACGTCGGCGTCCCTGATCAGCGCCTTGACGTGAGCCGGCATGCCCACACCGGCCTCGCCCGCAAACACGGGGGACGCGTCGTCGAACTGATCCTGATACCGGAACGCCGCAACCGCGGGGATGTCGGACTCTTCGGCGAAGGCCTGCAGCGCGGCGCGTCCCTCTTCCGTCCAGTTTGCGCCGCCCAGAAGGATGAGCGGCCGGCGCGCGCTCGAAAGCAGCGTCTCGCAAGCCGCAAGCGCCGCGGGAAGCGGCGCCGGCTCGAAGATCCGGCTGAGGCCCGACAAGGGAGCGACATTCGTGACGGCCATCAGCATGTCTTCGGGGAGCGCCACGACGACGGGGCCGGGCCGGCCCGTCGAAGCCGTCGTCCAGGCGCGCGCGACGAGCTCAGGAATCCGGGCCGCGTCGTCGATCTCGACGACCCATTTCGACAGCGTCTTGAAGACGGCGCGATAGTCGACTTCCTGAAAGGCTTCGCGACCCCGCATTCCAGTCCCGACCTGACGAAGTTGCCCAAGGGCGGCATGATGTCGGCGTTGTTGACGAGCACGTCGATTTGCAGGTCCGATAAGGCGGCCTCGACCGCTTCTCGGTCGGTCAGATCCAGAGCGATCGGAACGATGCCCGATTTCGCCGCACGAAGCGCGTTGAGAGCGGCCTCGCTTCGACCGATCGCGTAAACCTGGTAGCCGGCCGTCGCGAGAGCGATGGCGACCGCTTGACCAATGCCACTCGTCGCACCCGTGACCAGTGCAGTTTTCACCCGGACCTCCCATTCGTCGGGCGCCAACCATTAGGGTTTTGGGGGGCGGGCAAAATGAAGAAAATCGGCAAGCCGTGGTCAACTGCGCCGGCATTCTTCAAAGCGGGCAGCGCGTGCTCGATCAGAATCTCGACGAAGACGAGGCGTTGTGGCGGGTGAACTATCGGGGCACCCTGCTCGGTTGCCAGGTCTTCGGCCGTGTCATGGCCACCGCCGGCGGGGGCGCCATTCTCAACGTCGGCTCGCTCGCCTCCTTCGCGCCTCTCTCTCTGCCCGCCTACACCCCCGGCAAGCACGCGGTTCTGGCTTCGACGGAGATTCTCGCGGCCGAACTTGGCCCTCGAGGCGTAAGAGTGAATGCGGTCGCGCCGGGGTACACGCTGTCGGACGGCCTAAAGGCCCGAATCGCGAAAGGCGAACGTAACTCGGACGCGATCAAGGCGACGACGGCGCTGCGACGATTCGTGGAGCCGCGCGACGTGGCGGAGGCCGCCATGTTCTTGTGTTCGGACCGCGCCGCCTCGATCACCGGAGTGACGCTGCCGGTGGACGCCGGTTGGCTCGTTCAGGCCCCGTACGCGCAATACCTGCAAGGAAACCCGATCCGTCCGGCCCCGCAACCGGATTGGGCGAGCGAAACATGTCCGATATCAGACGCCTCGACGTCGACACGCGCGTCCGTCATGGCGTGATTCACAACGGCACGGTCTATCTCACCGGACAGGTCGGGACGCCGGGACGGTCCGCCGAAGATCAAATGCGGGAAGTGCTCGACAAGATCGATTCGCTGCTGGCGAAGGCGGGAACGGACAACACGCATCCTGCGCGTCCAGGTGTTGCTCGACGACGTCAGAGGCTTTGACGAGGTCAACAAAGTGTGGGACGTGTGGGTGCCAAAAGCGCATGCGCCGGCGCGCTCCTCCGGTCAGGGCCGGATGGCAAAGCCGGGAATGTTGGTTGAGTTGATCGCCACCGGCGCGGCTTGATCGTTGCGCGAATCACTCGGGAAGCAGTGACGGGTTCGCTGTGCCGGAAATCCGGGGGCGAGGCGGCGCTCCGCGTGACGAGAGACGACCTATAGTCAGGTCGAAATTGTTGTCTCGATTCCGAGGCGGCCGATCAGGTTCGCAAATCTCCGTGGAGAGCTCAACTTCCGCGTCGTCTGCGGTGATGGAAACCACCAGCGCATACCGACTGCGTGAATTGCAGCGGTTCGGATGTGTCCGGTATCGCCGCCAGCCGCTCACGGGATAGATTGCGATTCGCCCCCTGGCCGCGCGAGCTCTGCCGCCGGCCCGATCCAGACATCGCAATGCAGCGAGCCGGCGGCGACGCTCTGGCTGCCGAAGGTCCAGCGCGAGTCGGGTGCCGGCTGTGGCAGCTTCTCCTCGCCGCGCCCGGAAACGATCAATATCCGCCGAACTGGCCGCTCAGGGTTTCTTGAACGAGCGGGGACGGCCGTTCAACCCGAAGTCAATCGCCGCCATGCTGGCTTCCTGATCGAACAGTAGCGCGACCCAAGGCGAAGGCAGCGCCAGTGCTCAAAATCTAACACTTGGCCCCGCAAATGGGCGGATTCCGGTCATTCGCCCTCTTCGCGGCGAATGACGGGATGGTGACCAGCAGCGGACGTTCCGATTCGCGCCAGGACCAAGCAACCCCGGTTCGCATTCGCGCCGCCTCAAGGTAATCCGTCAATAGTCGAAGACTTGACGTCTTGGGTTAGCCAGGCGGGCGCTGGCATTCGCTCAAGAGGACGGCGGGTTCAGCCGCCAAGAGGCGCGGATGACCCCTTCCGTATCGGCGAAGCGCCCGACTATCGCCTCGAGCGCCAGCTCCCGCCGCTTGTGCGAGGCGACCGTCGCCGTCAGGTCAACCCAGCCAGTGTCCCCAATGAAAGCGCTGTCCAGTTCCGTGAACTGAAGGTCCGGCACGCTCGCGACCAACCGGACGAGCTCAGCGCGGAGGTCGGAGGCGCGCGCCGTGCGGCATTCGATCGAGATGACATAATGCTCCTCCTCCTCGCCCATTTCGATCGGCTGCCGGTTGATCGCGCGGACGATCGGCCTCAGCGCCGTATTGGCGCCGATCACTAGAACCGCCGCCGTGAGGCCAAGGAGCGCCAGTCCCTCGCCGGCCAGCAGCCCCACCGCGGCCGAGCACCAGAGGGTCGCGGCGGTGTTGAGGCCGCGCACATTGAGGCCCTCCTTGAAGATCACGCCGGCACCGAGAAAGCCGATGCCGGATACGACCTGGGCCGCGATCCGCGCCGCCCCTTCGTTATCCGAGGTGGCGCGCGAATAGGTGATGAAAATCGCCGCCCCGAGTGCGACCAGCGTATTGGTTCGCAAGCCAGCTAGATGCTGGCGCCACTGGCGTTCGAGCCCGATCGCCGCGCCGAGAGAGGCGGCGACGAAGAGATTCAGTCCGGCTTGCGCGAGCTCGATGGCCATGACGACCTCCATGAAGATGGAAAGCAATCGGCTCCGAAGCGAGCGGCGCGAAATGCGCTTGCGGAAGTCCTTGCCCACTCGGTCGGGCGTCCGAGTTCATAGCGCAGGCCGTAGGATTGATAGCGCGACGGGGGCACCGGTGCGGTGTCGCCCGCGAGCCGCCGTTTGCCGGCCTCCAGGAATTCCTTTGACCAGCCATAGTGCCATCGACGAGGCGATGCCCTCGCGGCGACAGAGTTCGGCAATGCTTTCCTCGCCGCGCAGCCCTTCCAACACGACGCGGATCTTCTCCTCGGCCGAAAAGTGGCGACGCGTCGCGCGTCTGCTTCTTCCGCCAGTTGTTTCTCCGGCCCGGATTTCTCTCTCATCTTCGCTCCTTGCTGCTATGATGATCCAGAAATCCTCCCTATCCGAAAACCCCGCGATGTCTCAAAGGCGCTGATTGCGGACAAGTCGACGACGACTCTTCCCATCAGCCTTGAGGAAGGCAAGCGGCCGAAGCCGCTCTATCGCGCTAGATCGTCAAGCAGTCCGGCTGCCACTGTCAGCTTTGCAATTGACGCCGGCGAGTTAGCGATTGCGTTGAGCCGCTCGCGCGCTCGCCCAACTGAACTGTCGGCGGCGATCCAGAAGTCCACGCCATCCACCGCATATAGCCCCACAATTTTGGCCGTGATCCCGCGGTGAGCGGCGCCGATGATGGCGACTGCTCGGTCGCGCGCGAGGCGGTCGTAGGCGTCCGCCAGCGGCATCTGCGCGGCTGCCGCAACGAGCGGGCCGATGCCAAGCGCGTCGTCGCTGCCGAAATGCGCTCGAGCGATCGCGCGCACTGGTTTGCCGGTCTTCTGCGCATTCAATACGATGTCAGGGGCGCTCGACAAAGCTGCGAGATCGGCGATTGACCGCGAGAGGGGCGTTGGAATACCCGCGCTGACTAACTCTTCGGCGCGGGCTGCGCGCGCAAGGGCCGCCGCTGGCCTCAAACATTGATCCAAGTTCGACGCTACAGCGCCGATACCCGCCCTAAAGGCTGCGATCGTCTCAGTCAGAGAGCCACAGGCTAGCTGGGCATTGCGTATGAACCAGGCAAGTTGCGCCAGAGCGATGTCCTGGACTGTTCGATACAGGCCGAGTTGCGTCGCGCCAGCGATCTTGCCGTCGAGTGCGTCGATCGCCGCATTGAGATCAAGAAGGCCGAAGGAATCGCGCACCGCCGCATAGGCGCGGGTCATTAGGGCAGGGTCGACTCCCGTCTCGCTGGCCAGACGAGCCGCAACGGTCGGTCCGGCCTGATTGATGACCGCGTTGGACAATTGAGTGGCAATAATCTCACGCCGCAGCCGATGAGCCGCGATATCGTTGTCAAAACGCTCGCGCATCGCCACCGGGAAATAAGCCGTCAACTCTCTTTCGAAGTAGGGATCGTCGGGGACGTCGCTCGCACGGATCTGATCGGCCAGCGCCAGCTTTGCATAGGCCAAAAGGACTGCGAGCTCCGGTCGCGTTAGTCCGTCCCCTCGTTTCGCCCGGTCGTCGAGAATTTCGTCGCTAGGGAGAAATTCGACAGAGCGATCGAGCCGTCCGTCCGCCTCCAATATGTGCATGAAGCTTTGCGCGAAGGGGACGTCCTCGGCTCTACGACCCTCCGCAAGGGACAGCGCCAAGGTCTGCCGGTAGTTGTTCCGAAGCACTAGCGCCGCGACATCGTCAGTCATCTCGGGCAGAAGGGCGTTGCGCGCCTCCATGGAGAGGCGATTTTCGCGGATGGCGCTCGCCAGCGCGATTTTGACGTTCACCTCAACGTCGGATGTGTTGACTCCCGCCGAATTGTCGATCGCGTCAGTGTTGAGACGCACGCCCGCTCTTGCCGCTTCGATGCGTCCGCGTTGCGTGACGCCGAGATTGGCGCCCTCGCCTATCACTTTCGCGCGGATCTGCGCTCCCGTGATCCGGATTGCGTCGTTGACGCGGTCGCCGACTTCCGCGTCGCTCTCCTCGGTCGAACGGATATAAGTGCCAATGCCGCCAAACCAGAGAAGATCCGTGCGCGCCTTGAGAATAGCGTTCAGCACCTCGAACGGAGTCGCCTCGGGTTTGTCGAGATCAAGCAGTCGACGCGTCTCGGCGGAGAGCGGGATCACTTTCGCCGACCGCGAGAATACGCCGCCGCCCTTCGAAATGTTAGCCACATCGTAGTCCCGCCAGGTCGAACGCGGCAAAGCGAAAAGTCGCCGGCGCTCAGCGAGCGCGCGCCCCGGGTCGGGCGCCGGATCGAGGAAAATATCTCGATGATCGAAAGCGGCGACCAGTTTGATCATGGGCGACAGCAGCATGCCGTTGCCAAACACGTCGCCTGACATGTCGCCGACCCCGCAAACCGTGAATGGCGTACTCTGGAAATCGATATCGATCTCGCGAAAATGGCGTTTCACCGCTTCCCAAGCGCCGCGCGCGGTGATCCCCATCTTCTTATGGTCGTAGCCTTGGCTGCCGCCGGACGCGAAAGCGTCTCCGAGCCAATGATGCTTGGCTTCTGAGATGGAGTTTGCGGTATCCGAAAAGGTCGCAGTACCCTTGTCCGCAGCAACTACGAGATAGGGATCATCGGCGTCGTGCGCCAAAGTCTTTGGCGGATGCACGATCCCGTCGCCGGCGACGTTGTCGGTAAGGTCGAGCAGCGTCGAGATGAACAGCTTGTAACTCTCGGCACCCTCGGCAAGCCACGCGTCGCGTTGTGAGGCGAGCGGCAGGAGCTTCGGGAAGAAGCCCCCCTTGGCGCCGACTGGGACGATCACGGCGTTTTTCACTTGCTGGGCCTTTACGAGGCCAAGCACCTCGGTGCGAAAGTCCTGCGGCCGGTCCGACCAGCGAATTCCACCACGCGCTACGCGTCCAAAGCGCAGATGCACGCCCTCGAGTCGAGGCGAGTAGACAAATGTCTCGAATAGAGGATGCGGTAACGGCAAGCCATCGATCTTTCCGCTCTCGAACTTGAAGGCGATGGTTTCGCGACGCTTTCCGTCGCGCTCCTTCTGGAAGAAATTGGTGCGCACCATCGCGTCAATCAAATTGGGAAAGCGCGTCAGGATCCGATCATCATCGAGACTCGTGACCTCGTTCATTTTCTTGGCGATCGCGAGGCGCGCCGTGGTCTCCATTTCGCTTCGGCGGGTCTCGATCGTGTCGGGATCAAAGCGCGCGAAGAACAACCTAACGAGCGCCGCGGCAATCTCCGGGTGTCGCGCTAGCGCCTGAGCCATATAACCTTGGGTATAGCGAATTGTCGCCTGCTGAAGGTAGCGGGCCAGACCCCGCATCAACGCGACGTCGCGCCAGGCGAGCCCGGCCACTGTTACGAGCGCGTCGAAACTGTCGCTCTCGCTTTCGCCATTGCCCAGTGCGATGAGAGCCTCTTCGAGCCGCGGCGCCAGCGCCTCGACGTCGAGCTCGCCGCTACTTGCGAATCGGATCGTCATATCGTGAAGAAAGACCGGCTCGGCGCCTAGAGGCGCGATCCCAAAGCTGGCTTCATCAACGACTTCGAAGCCGAAATTCTCGAGGATCGGCACACGCTGAGAGAGCGACAAAGGGACACTGCGGGTGTAGAGCTTCAGCGAGGCAAGATTGACCGAGCCCTCGCGCGGCGCGACCCGCACAGCGCGGCCGCCCTCGACCTCCAACCCCTCAATTATTGCGATATCGGCTAAAGCCGTCGGTGCGCCATAGGCCGCGCGATAGCCGGGTCCAAAGGCGTCGAGGTATCGTTCCACAGTGACGCCAGGATGATCGGAAGAACCGCTAGCGGCGGCGGCACGCAACTCGTCGGCCCAAGTGCGGACAATAGCGGCTATGCCGGACTCAAGGACGAAGCGAGGCACATCCGGGGTCTCGCCGACGTCTCGGCCAATGATAAAATGCGTACGTGCGAGGGGGCCGTCGGGATAGGCCGGGTACGAGGCCGAGAAGCGGCCGGCGTAGGTCTGGGCTAGGAACATCCCGACCCGTTGTCGGATCGCAGAATCGTAGCGGTCCTTTGGGATATACACCAAGATCGAAACAAAGCGATTGAAGCGATCGCGCCGCGCCAAGGCGCGGATCCTTGGTCGCTCAGACAGCGTCAAGATGTCTGAGGCGAAGGCCTTCAGCGTATCGATGTCGATCTGGAAGAGCTCGTCTCTCGGATAGGTCTCAAGTATATTTTTGAGGGCCCGACCCATATAACTAGAGGGATCGAGCGCCGCATGACTAAGCACCGCCTCGGCTTTTCGGCGCAGGAAAGGAACGGCCGCGACCGGGCTGTCATAGGCGTTCGCGGTGAACAAACCAACAATTCGGAGCTCCCCCTGAAGCTGCCCGTCCTGCGAGAAGAGCTTGAGGCCGACATAGTCCATGTACACTCGCCGGTGAACGCGCGACTTGATGTTGGCCTTGGTGACGATGATCGGCGTCCGTTCGGCGAGGAAAGCCCGGACCTCTGGCGTGACTGTGAGGAATTCGCGACCCTGACGCAGCACCCTGAGCTCGGGATCGCGAAGCAACCCCTGCCCGTTGACGCCGACGAGATCGGCCGAGGGGTCGTCATCGACAAATCGATATTCGCGCACCCCCAGAAAAGTGAAGTTGTCAGCGAGCATCCATTCGACGAGCGCGATGGCCTCGGCGACGTCCTGAGCGGGGAGAGGCGGAGGCGCGATCTTGGCGGCCTGGACGGCTTCGAAGACGCGAGCCCGCATCGATGGAAAATCCGATACCGCGGCCCGCACATCGGCGTAGACGCGTTCGAGCCCCTCGCGCAGTCTGGTGCGGAGCGCCGCATCTTCAATCGGCTCGAGATGCAAATGAATAAAGCTTTCGCGCCGCCCGCCCACCTGGGCCGGGCCATGCGCCTCCCCACGCAGCGCGACGAAAGCGCCGGACGGATCACGATCAACGCTCAAAATCGGATGAGCGACGAGCCGGAGCGTAAGTCCGAGTTCGGCAATTTCGGCGAGCGTGGAATCGAGCAAGAAAGGGATGTTGTCGTTAGCGGCCTCGACGACGGTAATTTTGTCACCGCTCCCGGGGCCGAACTTGACGTCGCGCAGAGTCACCAGAGCCCTGCCACGGGGGCGCGAAGCAGAGAGCGCAGCGAGAGCCGACCTGGCAATTTCGGCGCGGGCTTCAGGATCGAGCAGGACGAGATCTTCAGGATCCGTGCGCGAAAACAGAATCGTCGCGAAGTCGCACGCTTGCTGGTCGGGAATGCCCGGACAGGCCAAGTCTGAGGACTCTTTGCCTTCGGGTTTTTCGGTCAACCGACTTGCCATCTCGCCCCTCCGTATCCTGCAACACGGCTTTCCGCGAGTCCGGCCGGAATAGGCGCGTCTGCCTCGCCGCGCCGCTCACCTTTCGACATGCTTGGGTCTTTTTAGCTGAATTCGCGACATTTAGACACAACACGTGGCGGGAAGTTTCTGCTCATTCGTAGCGGAACATGATCCCTCTCGATGCTGTCAAACAACTCAACCTCGCGACGGTATCCAAGCGGACGCAGACTGGACGGCCGCAGGTTCACACTCGGTCAGAACAGAAATTTGACCGACAGTGAGCAAGTATAGGCTAGTCGGGCGTGTCGGCTTCAGGCCGGGGCCGGTCAGCACAAGAACAGTGATTTCATCTGGTCGAATGTCACCTTCCAGAAGTCTCGTAAGCGCGGCGGCTGCGCTCGAGCTGGTCGGCTCCAAGTAGAGGCCGAGCCAGCCAAGTTCGGCCAGAGCTCGTTCGATCTCAGCTTCCGAGACAGCTTCGGTTGCGCCTCCCGAACGTCGGACGGCGGCCAGCAGCAAGCAATCGCTCGAACATGCCGCGAACGGGCGGCTGCGGCGCGAGCCGGGGCCGCCCTTTTGTCATTGACTTTTTTGTCCTTGGCTTTCCCTGTCAGAGGTCCCGACGAATTCGCGCCTTCGCGGGAGTAGCCGCGCTCGCGGCGCGGTTCGCACTTTGCGTCGTCTGCCCTCAAAGCCAAGCCGACGCCGGTGACGTCAAGGCAAGACGCGCGAAGGCGGGCGAATGCGCTGTCTGTCACGGCTTCGACGGCGTAAGCAAGATCGCCGAGGCGTCGAATCTCGAACGAGCGCTATCTGATTGAGCAGCTCGGCGCGGTCCAGGCGGGAGTCCGAACTAACGAAATGATGTCGATCGTGATCAAGGACCTTTCGCAAACCGACATCGAGGACCTCGCGGCGTACTATCCGCAATCGAGATTTCCGCCGGCAAGATTCCGGGACAATGACATGAGCCGGGCGCTACCCCGCTGAGCTACGCGCGCCACAGGCCGGGTAGGAACGGAAGACTTCGACGTCCGGATGGGTGACTCAAATAGCAAGATCGACGCGACGCCGGCCGCTCCCACAACGCCGGGCGGCGCCCCTGTCACATTTCCGCGGACAGGTAGCTCGTCACTTCCATGCCCACGCAGATTTCACGAACCTCAGGAGTCGACCATGTCATGATCTCGTTCCTTATTTTGCGTGCGGCGGAGAGCCGTCATACGTTTCCCGCCGGGGTCCAGAGGAGAGGAAGATATCATGGCGCGCGAAGGATCGTCAAATAAACTTCCTCCGAGGAGCGGTCCGCTGCGATCTAAGTCTCGCCGCGCGATGAGCCGCGCCGCGATCGCTGCCAGTCGGCCCTCGATAACCTCACGGGCCGACACGTCCGCGGTCTCAATCCGCCCTCCGTCCCTGCCGCTAAGCTCGACCGCTTGGCCGGGCCTTCCATGGCCGCGATCGAGGGCCGCGCTGACGCCGGCCGCCGGCGGCTCCTTGCGGATCAGTCGTGACGGCCCTCAGGGCATCGATCGCGTCTTGCGTCAGCGCACGCGCGGCGGCCTTTACGTCGGCAACTGTCCGCCGCGCTTCGATCCTCTTAGGCCGCTTCGGCCTGCCGCCAGGATTGCCGGATCGGCCCCGAGCAAACGGCCTTCCCCGAGGCCGTTTGCTCATCGGTGCTGTTCCTTTAGCTGTTTTCGGGCGATCGTCCGCCCGCTGCTCAACCGAAATCATCCGCCGCGATGGCTTCTACGCGCTCGCCGGCCAGGCGGCGAACAACTCGCCAGGCGTCCATCGCAATTCCGCCGCCTTGCTTCCCCAGCCGTCCAGGAATCAGGGCGGCTCCAGCGCAAAGGACGACGCGCGTCGGCATTTCTCCTCTCTGCTGCAATCGGCAACAGCTGCTCGCCGCCCCGCAGGACGAGCTCGGGCTCTGCAGCGACACAGACCGGCGTCAAGGTGATCGGCGGTCGAATCCGGCAGCTTCTGCATCGTCTTCAGGCCTCGACCTTGTCCTTGTACGACCGCCAGCGGATCGCGCTGGCGTCGGCTTCTGCCTCGGCGGCGGCGGTGGCGGCGATGCGGGCGTGATGGGGCGATTTGTGACAGGCGGGGTCGGTCGCGGCGGCGGCGCCGACAAGCGCCAGCGCCTGGCAGCGGCACCCGCCCCAGTCGATTTCGCGCCGCTCGCACGAGCGGCAGGGCTCCTGCATCCAATCCGTGCCGCGGAAGGCTTGGAAGGCCGGATTGTCACGCCATATCTCGGCAAGCGAGCGCTCGCGCACGTTCCAGAACTCGAGGCCCGGAATCGATTCCGCCGCATGGCAGGGCAGGGCCTTGCCCGAGGGCGATACATTGATCGCCATCCTCCCCCAGCCGCCGGCGCAAGGCTTGGGATAGCGCGCGTAATAATCGGGGATCACCATGTCGATGACCAGCCGACCCTTGAGCCGCGTCCGAGCCCCTTCCACTAGGGCGATCGACTCTTCGACTTCTTTCCTTGGCGGCATCAGTGCGGCGCGGTTTGCGAGCGCCCAGCCGTAGTACTGGGTGTGAGCGACTTCGAGCCGGCGCGCTCCGAGTTCGACCGCGAGATCAATGAAGGCGCCGACCTGATGCAGGTTGCCGCGGCTGATGACCGCGTTGATCGTTAGCGGCAGCCCGGCGTTCGTCACCATCGCCGCGAAGGCGCGCTTCCTCTCCCATGCACTGTCGTAGTGGGCGAGGCGGTCGTTGGTCGCCTTGTCAGCGCCCTGGAAGGAGAGCTGCGCATGGTCGAGGCCCGCCTCGACGATGGCGCTCCAGCGCTTCTCGCTCAGCCCCACGCCCGAGGTGATGAGGTTGGTGTAGAGCCCAGCCTGCGCGGCTCCGCGGACGATTTCGGCGATGTCGCGCCGCGCCGTCGGCTCGCCGCCGGAGAGATGGACATGCAGCGCGCCGAGCGCCGCCGCCTCGGTGAAGATGCGCGTCCAAGTCTGCGTTCCGAGTTCGGCGGCGGGACGCTCCAGCGAAACGGGATTCGAGCAGTACGGGCAGCCGAGCGGACAGCGATGCGTCAGCTCGACGAGCACGCCGATCGGCGGGGCGGGGGAAGGCGGGGCGTGAGCGGTCATGTTTCCAGCACCCTCTTGGCCTTGAGGTCGGCGAGCATGGCGACGACGTCCTTTTCGATCACGGCTTCCGGCGCATTGTAGCGCTGGGCGAGTTCGGCCACGATTGCGGCGAGATCGCGTTCGCCGTCGCAGAGTTGCAGCACCGTCGCGGCCGTCGCGTCCACCGCGAAAATGCGCTCGGGCGCGAGCAGCGTCCAGCGCCCACGCACGTCGTCGTGGCGGAGCTTAACTCCGCGCGGCAGGCGCGGCCGCGATCGCGAATCCATGTCGGTCATCGGTTCAGCCGGGCCGGACCGCGCCGGGCGGAATGGCGCCGCAGACAAGCGCCCGGGCCTGGACCCTGGCCCTTGTTGAGTTTGCCGTCCTGAAGCATGTCGCGGAACGGATGCAGGTCGTGAAAACGCTCGCGGCCGATCGCACGCAGAGCGGCTTCCAACCCCTCGGGGCTGAGGGTTCCGACGGCGCACGTATGTTCACGGGCAAACCTCCATTCCATCGAACGCGATGTCCAACCCCGCCGCCTTCACTCTTGCCTCTTCGGGCGATCCTTCGATGAGGATCGGGTTCGAGTTGTTTATGTGGATGAGGATGCGGCGCGCAGGCGCGCGGGCTGCGAGTTCCTTGAGTGTTCCGCCGGGCTCGAAAAGGGGCATGTGGCCCATCGCCGGCGACCGTGACGGTGGATAGCGACTCTGCGAAAGCGCCGCCAGTGCGGGCCGTGCGAACGGCGCGGCGAACGCGCGCAACCGAGATCACGCCCTCGATGATGAGCGCCCAGCACCAGAGCGAAGCGACGAAGAGCACAGCCATGACGGCCTTGCCCACGAGGCCAGCTTCGAAAAAGAGCCCGACCGGAGATAGATCCAATCCTTCCATGCCATCCGCCTCGTTTCTCTCCCTTGAGCGCGTCTTTTTGCGCGGTGCATCGTAGAGGTCAGCGCTCGCGCAACAGACGCATGAGCAGGCGGCCCGCATGCGTGCGCGCTTCCTTCGCGTCCACCGTTCCATCGCCATCCTTGTCAGCGCGTTTGAAGGCGAATTCGACGTAATTGAGGTATTCGTCCTTAGTCAGCGTTTTGTCGCCGTCAGGATCGGCGATCGCCCAATCTTGATCGGGAACACGGCCTCTAAGCTCGGGGCGATCGAGCGTTCCATCGTGATTCGTATCGAGCTTGTCGAAAACCGAGCTGGCTGCCGTCTTCGCTTCATTCAGGTCGATCGTTCCGTCACTGTCCGTGTCGATCCCGCTGAACACTGACGCCGCGAGCGAGGGCGAGAGAGCGAACGTCCAAGCCGACGCCAGCAGCAGGGTTCGCCGTTTGATAAGCTTCATGACAACCTCCTCGTTTCGCTCCCGTCGCTCGTCTTCTTGCGCGTCACATTTTGTATTTCAACCCGTCATAGATCGCGGACCGCGTTGCGGGTCCCAGCCTGCGCGGGTCGGTCAGAAAGGGCGCGGCATGGGGCGGCGCGCCGGTATCGAACAGGCCGCCGTAGGTCTCATCGTGTTGATTGAATATGTTCTGGACGAGGCCATAAACCTGCAATCGCTTGCTGACCTGATAGGAGGCGCGCATCGATATCGGTGTAATTGGCGTAGGCGGTCCCCCGTCCAGGGCGTCAATTCCCGAATCCTCCGGGAGCTTTCCCGGTCGACGCCCGATCCGAATTCAAACCAGGAGCCGAGCCCTGCGTGCTCGTGAACACGGTCGGCCGCGACGAACAGGCCATCCGAGCTTACATCCGCAACCAAGAGGATCGGAGGCTCGAACAATTGAACCTCTGGCGCTGACCAAGCCGCTTTCAGGCGGCTCCAACCTCATGGGGCCGCGTCAGCGACCCGTCCTACCGCTTTGAGCGGTTCACATCCTAAAGCCCCCGGCTTTCACGGGGATACTTACACGCTGGCCAATGGCGTGATTCAGCGAGCCTCGACGCGGTGTTGCCGATATTGTCGCCGCCAGGATAATTGTCATATTTTCGGAGGCGACGATACGAGTCCTCGCTTGAAGACAGGTGGGCGATGATTGAGCTGATACTCACGGTGTGCGCGCTCAGCGCGCCAGACCAATGCCAAGAACAACGACTACGGTTTGTTTCGCAGGGGTCGCTGATGCAGTGCATGATGCAGGCGCCGCCATATGTCGCCGCCTGGTCCGGGGAACATCCGGCGAGCCGAGTCGCGCGCTGGCGGTGTGCGTATCCCGGCGCAGGGGGCCAGAAGGCCTGATCGACGTCGCCGCTCGTCGTGCGACTCATTGACGCAACGTTCGCGGATCCGCGGCCCGCTTTCCACAGCGCTTCATGACCATGACCAAAGGGTGGGGCTTGCGCGTCTGCCGGTTCGAGCCCCCGATCCCGCGATTGCCTGGATAATCTTCCGGACTTTCGAAACCGGATCTCTTTCGGAGCGACGAGCCACAGCCTTCGATTCAGGCTTTTAAGGCGCCTGACCGCTGTGCGGTCCAGGTCGCAATATAGTCCATCAGCGCTGGCGACAAGCAATCGTAGGGCTCGAGCTTCAAGTCTCGCAAGCGCGCACGGATCCCCTCCATTCGACTCGGATCGACGCCCGCCTCGATCACCGAGGAAACGAAAGCCGCAAAGCCCGGCGCCGCCCAGCCGGACTCCTGAAAGCGCTCGGGGTGAACGAAGTCCAGCCCTTTGAACGGATGATCGCGCTCGACCGGCCCGTACATGTGAACGCCGCACTCGACGCAGGCATGGCGTTGTATGAGAGCGCTTGGATCAACGACCTTCAGCTTGTCGCCGTTCTCAACCACCGTCACTTTGTCATGCGGCGCGACCGCGACCACGGAAAGGACGGCGCCCTGCGGCTTCCAGCATTTCGTGCATCCGCAAGCGTGATTGTGAGCGACTTGGCCCTCGATTCGAACTTTAACGGGCCTCGTCGCGCAGAGACAGACCAATGTCCCGCCGGCGAAGTTCGGGTCGGTCGGCTTAACGCCTGCATCAATTGTGGGATGAAGTTTTTCCGATTCCGGCACCGTTTCCTCCTAGTGTTCTGATCAATAAACCACGACGCTTCTGATCGACTTTCCCTCGTGCATCAGCTCAAACCCCTTGTTGATCTCCTTGAGCTTCAGCGTGTGGGTGATCATGGGATCGATCTGAATCTTCCCGGCCATGTACCAGTCGACGATTTTGGGCACGTCGGTGCGGCCGCGCGCGCCGCCGAAGGCGGTGCCCTTCCACACCCGACCAGTGACGAGCTGGAACGGGCGGGTCGAGATTTCCTGCCCTGCGCCGGCGACGCCGATGATGATCGACTGGCCCCAGCCCCGATGGCAGGCTTCCAGCGCCTGACGCATGACCGCGACGTTGCCGGTGCAGTCGAACGTGTAGTCAGCGCCGCCGATCTGATCGGCGCCGCGTTTGGTCATGTTGACGAGATGAGGGACAAGGTCCTTGCCGGCCTCCCTCGGATTGACGAAATGAGTCATGCCAAAGCGCTCGCCCCAGGCCTTCTTGTCGTCGTTGATGTCGACGCCGACGATCATGTCTGCGCCGGCGAGCCTCAGGCCCTGGATGACGTTGAGACCGATGCCGCCGAGGCCGAAGACGATCGCCGTCGCGCCCGCCTCGACCTTCGCCGTATTGAGCACCGCGCCGACGCCCGTCGTCACGCCGCAGCCGACGTAGCAGATCTTGTCGAAAGGCGCGGCGGGATCGACTTTCGCGACCGCGATCTCCGGCAGGACCGTGAAGTTCGAGAAGGTCGAACAGCCCATATAGTGGAAGATCTTGTCGCCGTCGTGGGAGAAGCGCGATGTGCCGTCGGGCATCACGCCCTGCCCCTGGGTGGCGCGGATCGCCGTGCAGAGATTGGTCTTGCGCGACAGACAAGACGGGCACTGGCGGCATTCGGGTGTGTAGAGGGGGATGACGTGGTCGCCTTTGCTGACGCTCGTCACTCCACGCCCCACGTCGACTACCACACCCGCGCCCTCGTGGCCGAGAATGGCCGGAAAGAGTCCCTCCGGATCGGCGCCGGAGAGAGTGAACTCATCGGTATGGCAAATGCCCGTCGCTTTGATCTCGACGAGGACTTCGCCGTCGCGAGGCCCGTCTAGATCGACTTCGCTGATCTCGAGCGGCCTTCCGGCGGCGATGGCGACCGCGGCCTTCGTCTTCATCCCTTGGCCCTCCCCAGAAAAAGAGCGCCAGCTTGCGCCGAGCGTCGCCGACTTTCGGGCGCTGCGTTAGCCGACATTCGCAAGATGACGGCCTCCGTCTCGGACTGAGATTGCGCCTGTCGCAAGACTTTGACAAGACTGAAAAGCCGCTAAGACATCGCTGTGGGGTGCAGATATGTTTGCAGGCGTGCCGGCTCGCGGTCACTCGGAGAGGGCTGCCGAACTTTCTGTCGTCGAGACGTGGAGCGCGTGGCAGGCTGAGCTTCGTTTCGCTGTTGACGTGCCCGGCGGCGACCACAGTTCCGCGATAAACCGAAAAATGTCGGGAACAGATTTCTCGGAACAGCGGCCTCGGTCAATTGGGCGCGACATGGCCGCCGTGGCTCACAACCTTCGCGCCGATCTTGATCAACTTTTTCTTGAGGCTCGCTTTGATCGGATCGAGCGTGCCGAGCGTGCGCAGGCAGGTTACCGAGATTGCAGGCGAAGGCATGAAGCTGGAGCGCACGGCGTTGGCGAACGAGCGGCATGACAGGTCGTTACGATGCGCGGTGACGGGCCGGCGCCGAGCCGCAGCACGATGCCCGTTTCCGCCGAGTTGACCGCGCTGGCCCGCATGCGAGTCATTGCATCTGCCCCCGAACTACGCGGGCGCCATTCGTCCCGCCGTGCGCCCCTTTTGTCAGGCCAAACCGATGAGTTGAACGCGCATCTGCGACGCGAGGCGGCTTGATTGGGCGCAAGGGGAATCCTATGATCGGGTCAAGAGGAAACGCATATGCATGCTGCGTTCCGCGCCGTCCTCGCGATTGCGATCATGGGCTTATTGGCGTCGCACGCAATCGCACAGTCTGTCGCGACGGCCGATCCGGATTGGCCTTGTCATCAGATCAAGGTGGCGACCTATTCGCTCGCCGCGGTCTGGTTGGGACCTGAACTCGATCTGAACTCGCAGAGCTGGCGAGATGAAAGCGACATTGCGGATCTGGCGGCGAAAATGACGCAGCGGCGAATTCCGATCGCCGACGTGGAGTCGGCGATTGCGGACTTCAAGGCGAAGGCGGGGGCCGACGCGGACGCGAAGCTGCTGCGAGCTTTCGCCGCCGCGTTTCAGGATTTGTCGCAACAACGGTCCCAAATTATCGATGGCCTGGAACGTTTTGGTCGCAAACAGCGCGCCATGGCCGTTCGTATCCGCGCGGAGAACGAGGCCGTTCAAAAGTCAGCGGACCAGAACCAGGGTCAGACGCCGCCCGGCGCCGACATCCAGGAGCGGTTGCGATGGGACGTACGCGTCTTCGACGATCGCCGCCAGACAATCGCTTACGTCTGCGAGACCCCGACGCTCATTGAACAGCGCATCGGAGCAATCGCGCGCGCCGTGCAAGCGGCTCTTTAGCGACTTGTGCGCCGCGGCGCACGCGCCCAATCCTATTCGCCGCGCGTTCCGCGTTGAGACGCGCAAGTTTCGTTGAGTTTTGGCGGGCTTCGTCGCCAGCGCGGCGAGGCGCGCGAACGCTCCACAAATCAGGGGGATTACAGTTCGCGCGCTCGGGAAAATCAGGGTGTGATCGGCTTGTCGCTCTCGTCGAGCAACGGCACGCCGAAGGATCTCAAGATCGCTTGAATTTTGCTTTGATTTTCGGAGATCAACTTGTTAAGCGCGCGTTTCCAATTCTGATCGGAATGGCGCACGCCCATGACAATCCGATAGACCATCTGGGGGCCGTCGTGTTCCTTCAGGAGCGGGGCGACCGTCGTTGCCGTCTTGGCTTTTAATGCATAATAGCCCGCGATCGGACCCCAGAGCAACGCAACGTCAATCTCGCCACGGTCCAAGTCGTCCATCATGTCATGGGTCGACGAATCGTATCGCGTGTCGACGCCGAGCGGATACGACTTGATCCGGCCGAGCAGCCCGTTTTCAGCGAGATAGGTCGCGGGCGGCGTTCCCGCGACGATCCCGATCTTCGCGGTCATCAGGCGAGGGTCGCTCAGGGAGTCCAGCCCCTCCAGCGGGCCGCCCGTGCGATACGCTGCGGCGTAACTGGTTCGATAATAGGGATTGGTCGGTTGAACGAGGTCGTCGCCTTGAGCGATTCCCAAGACAACGTCACAACGATGCGCGTTGAGCGTGTTGCGAATGAAGCCGGTCGCGCTAGGATAGAACGCGTAGGCGGCCGACTTGCCAAGCTCGCCCGCGAATAGCTCGGCGATCTTGTTCTCGAAGCCCTCGCCTGCCTCGTTGGAGAAAGGAAGATTGCGCGGATCGGCGCAAGCGCGAAAGACGTGCGGGTCGATCAACTCGATCGAATCTTCCGCGTCGGCGTCCTGGGCGCCTGCTACGCCCGCAAGGGCGACGCCGATCAGCGCGAGCGTTGCGACGACGATCAATTTTGTGCCGCTCGCCATTCGATCATTCGCCCATGCATTTCGTTTCGGCCTCGTCGAACGCGGCGGGCTTGTCCGCATGTTTGGGCGGACGTCCGCGCGGGATCGCATCCTGAGCGCGCGCTCGCAGATAGATATAGATGTCGTCGAGATAGCACATCACATTCTTGTTCTCGGCAAAGGCCGGCATGACCTTCTCGTTGCCAGCGCCAAGGTCCTTCTTGCCGCTGACGACGATTCCGTAAAATTCGGCGTAGGCGATCGTCTTGAGCTTGTCCGCAAGCGCAGGCGCATATGACGAGCCCTCCCCATCAGGGCCGTGGCATACATGGCAATCCGAATGATATCGGCGGAAACCAGAATAGGTGTACCAGTCCACGGTCCCGTCCGCGGACACTTTGTAGGTCGGATCGCCATTCTTGTCGCGCCATTTGCCGCTGTCGTCGGTGACCGCGGTTGGATCTCCCGGCGGTTCGGCGCGGGCGCCGAGCGGCGTAGTTGGAGTGAACGTCAGCGCAAGCGCAGACGCGAGCGCGAATTTCGATTTGGACATCGTTCGTTTCTCAGACCCGGGCGCAATAGCAAGGGGCCCGGCGCGTGCTGTGCCCGCATGCGCCGGGCCCCTTCCCCCTCATCGAGTTACTCGGCCGCTCAGTCGCTCGGTAGCGCGAATACAGTCAGCGTGCCGCCGAGGGCGGTGTAGTTCGACAGCGCCGCGTATCCGCCGACTGCGCCAAGACCGGCGGTGTCGACGATCTTGGACTGTTCCGGAAGGTTCTTCTGACCTGTCACGGCATTGTGCCAAGCGGCCGCGGCCTCCGGCTGCAGCAGACCGGCCGCGAGGCCGATGCCCGCCCAGCCGCCGACCCCAGACAAAACAGCTACATACTGGCGCCCGCCGTGCTCATAGGTCATTACGTTGCCGATAATGCCGGACGGAGTCTTGAACTTGTAAAGTTCCTTCCCCGTCTTGGCGTCGACCGCCTTCATATAACCTTCCAACGTGCCATAGAAGACGACGCCGCCCGCGGTCGCCAGAGCGCCCGACCAGACCGAGAACCGCTCGGGATCCGTCCAGACGATCTTGCCGGTCTTGCCGTCCCATGCAAGGAAGTTGCCCATGTTGCTGTCACCCGCGGGCGGGTACATCGACAGCGTGGCGCCGACGTAGGGCTGACCCGCGGTGTAGCTGACCTTGAACGGCTCGTAATCCATGCAGACGTGGTTGGTCGGCACGTAGAAGAGCTCAGTTTGCGGCGAATAGGCCGCCGGCTGCTCGTCCTTGGAGCCCAACGCCGCCGGGCAGACGCCCTTCGAGTTGACGTCCTCGCCGTTGGCTTCGGTCGACATCGCCTTGACCCGGATCGGCTTTCCATAGTCAGGCGAAGCCTTGTCCGTATTGATGCCGGTGGCCCAGTTCACCTTCGGATCGAATTTGTTCGCAACGATCAATTCGCCTGTGACGCGATCGAGCGTGTAGCCGAAGCCGTTGCGATCGAAATGCGTCAGCAGCTTGCGATCCTGGCCATCGATCTTCTGGTCGGTCAGGATCATCTCGTTGACGCCGTCATAATCCCACTCGTCGTGGGGCGTCATCTGATAGACCCATTTGGCCATGCCGGTATCGGCGTCCCGCGCAAAAATAGTCATCGACCACTTGTTTTCGCCGGGCCGCTGCTTGGGGTTCCAGGTTGATGGGTTGCCCGTGCCGTAGTACACAAGGTTGAGGTCCGGATCATAGGAATACCAGCCCCAGGTCGTGCCGCCACCGATCTTCCACTGATCGCCCTGCCACGTGCTGATACTGGAGTCCTTTCCGACCGGCCTGCCGAGGCTTGTCGTCTTCTCCGGATCGATCAACATGTCGGAGTCGGGACCCATGGAATAGCCGCGCCAGACAAGCTTGCCGGTTTTGATGTCGTAAGCCGAGATCCACGCGCGGACGCCGTACTCGCCGCCCGAAACGCCAATTAACACCTTGTCCTTAATGACCATTGGCGCGTTGGTGCCGGTCTGGGCCTTGGACGGATCGCCGTCCTTGACCGACCATACGAGCTTGCCCGTGTTGGCGTCGAGCGCGACGAGCGTCGTGTCCGCCTGATGCAGGAAGATCTTGCCGTCGCCATACGCGAGGCCGCGATTGACCGTGTCGCAGCACATCACTCCGATGACGTTCGGATCCTGCTCCGGCTCGTATTTCCAGAGAATCTTGCCGTCGTTGTTGAGGTCCAGCGCGAAGACAGTGTTCGGGAATGGCGCGTGTACATACATTACGTCGCCAATAACCAGCGGCGCGCCCTCGTGTCCCCGCAGAACGCCAGTAGAGAAAGTCCAGACCGGCGCGAGCTTGTGAACATTGTCCGCGTTGATCTGTTTCAGCTCGGAATAGCGGGTATTCGCGTAGTTGCCCGTCGGCAACACCCATTGCTTGGCGTCCGACGATAACTTGATCAGTTCTTCGTTAGCGGTGGCGTAGCCGGCTGTGAACAAGGCCGAGACGCCAAAGCAGCTTGCAAGCAAGAGTCTGCGCATCGATTCCTCCCAAGTATGCTTCTCTAGCCGAACAAAACTTGCCGCGTTATTCCGCGCTTTGCAGGAGCAATTTTGCTTCAGATGGCGTCGACAGCGTTACAACAGAGGGAGACGAATAGGCCCTTTGGAGAGAATCCCGCCTGCCTCCGAATATTGTGCCGAGGAACCCGTCCCCGCACTCCTCCGCCGAAACCGAAGAAAACATATCTCGACCAAATTGTGAGCGCAAGTGGAATTTAAGTTGTGTATCCCTATAACGTCATAGCCATTGCCTATGCAATTGCAAGGTAGCATGACATTTACGGTGTTAATCTAGCGGTTACCTTTTACAGTTTGTTACGCAGCTTCTGCCACCTGCATTCTGTAAGACAGCCATTGCCTTTTCCAAGATAGCGCTGCCTTTTACATTGTAAACGGTAGCCACTGCCTCTTGCAGGACTCTAAGATAGCCTTTGCCTCTTACAGCCTGTAGAACAGTCACTGTCTCTTACAGCCTGCAATGGGTGCCCGTTTACCTCGCTGCAACCGTGCGCTTTCCCGCAAACACGCTTTGTCGTCAGTCTGGCGTTTGTAGGAGCCGGCGTCGCCAGGGCGGAGGCGCTAGACAGCCTGCCCATCCAAAGGGATCGCCAGCGGCGTCTTCGGCCGCGCGAGCGCGATCGCCATGATGAGCCAGGAGAACGAGCGACATTGCCAATGTCGGCTTCATCGTCAGTGAGACGGGCGTGGCCGTCTCAACCGGGCGACAAATTCAGCGGGCCCGCTACGTGCGACGGCGCGTTGTCGCGTAGTATAGAAAGACGCGTCGATTGGATGATTGGGTCTGTTCGGAGATGAGGATCCAGCGGGAGTCGACAAAGCTCTAGAAACAGCGCACTTCGGCCTCTGCCTGAGCGCGCCTGAGTTGCGCGAGGGCGTCGCGCGCGACCTTGGCGCCTCGGAACATGGCTCCGATTTGTCCGAGCTCTTGGTTCATCGACGCCACCGTCTCGCCTGCCACGTAAGCGTCATAAGGAAGCAGTGATGCGATGACGTCGATCGAACACGAGCACTGCGCGAGCGCCTCTCGCGTATCGCCGTTGGTCTTCATGCAGGCGAAGACATATTCGGCGCGCGCGGATGTCGGATAGTCGCTAGGCGGCCCGCTCCCAGCGAAGGCTTCGGCCGCGCTCGCGGCATAGACGCCGGCGGCCACCAGAAATGACAGCATACTTGTCAAGCGCATGATTGGCTATCCTTATGGCCGCGCCAGGCCATCGATCATGACTGTTGCACGCGCCGGCAGCGGCCGCGACCCTGATCTCGAGCGGCTGGCGGGGATACGATCGATAGCGGGAGGGCGCAAATCCGCGGCGCGGCGGTGTACGCGCCGCCGATCTCTCAGCCCTCACAGACCCCGCGGGGGCATCGCCGACGTTATCATCGCGACCGCCCCGCACGAAGAGCGGGCCCACCAGGGGCGGATCTGGAAGCGATCTGAGTCCCCCTCGCCTGGCCGAGATCAGAGCTTCTTACCATCGGGACCGAACTGCTTGAGATAGGCGATGACATTAGCGACGTCGTCGTCAGATGACAGGCCGGGAAAAACCATCTTGGTCCCGGGCAACTTTTCTTTTGGGTTCTTCAGATAGACCTTGAGGCTCGCTTCGTCCCAAGTAATGCCGGAGGTCTTGTTGGCTTCGGAATAGTTGTAGCCTGGATAGGACCCGGCCGGTCGACCCACCACGCCATTGAGAACGGGGCCGACGAAGTTTTTGGCGGTCTCGCCGACCTGATGGCAGGCCTTGCACTTCGCGAAGACTTTTTCGCCGGCCGCCACGTCCTGCGCGGTGGCGGCGCGTGCCGAAGCAGCGAGCGCCGCAACCGCAATCATCAATGAACTCACAAGTCTCAAATTCTCCTCCCTGATTTTGGTGTCCCGCGGAGGCGACTTCCCCGCGGGATGGCGCAGGCGAATAGAACCGATGCTCGAAGCGGCGCCTTAGCAATATGAACGGCCAAAGAATAGAGCCCAGCAGGCTGTCTCTGTGCGCCGTCGCGTTGAAAAGCGGGGACGACGAGGAGGGGCGCACGATCGCGGCGCGGATCGAGGCCCTGCGTGGATCGGACTGAAGCTCGTGCCGGTCACTCGGACCGCGCCTTAAGCTCGAAGCGTGGCCCGATATACGCTTGTTCCAATATGCGCTTCCAATATCCGCCATGTTGCGGCGAAAATTGCGGCCGGTCTGGAGATCGGCAACTGCAGCGGTTGCGAGAGTTCGACTTTGACAAGCAACTCGGCGGAGACTTCGCCGCGTGAATCGTCGTCGAGAAGGTCTTGGATCTGATTCTCAATATCAATGCCTATATAGTCGACGTCGCGGCCAAGGCATTGACATTCGTCCACACCGTATACTTTCGCGGTGACGCGGAATAATTCTGGACTCGTGGTATGGCGTATTTGGCGAAGAACTACATGCCGGCGGACCAATTGTACGATCACGCGTCTTAGGCAAGGCGAATGATCGGCCCGTGACGAGCGCATGGGTGTCCGGCCCTTGCCCAAACCGACCCCCGACTGCGCGTTCGTGACGTCTTCTCGCCGTAACGGACCAAGCGACACAAGCAAAATCTCTCCACGGTCCGGGGGCTCGGACGAACTACTTGGCGGTCCGGCGGCGTCGACCAAGAGCGCATGAAATGACAGAAGTCGCCGATTTGCTGTGGAAAAGTCGGCCATCTGGCGAATTGGGGCAAGCGGGGGTGGTCAACATGTGTCAACTTCGACGAAAAAACGCTGCAGTTCCAATGCGGATGCGCCGGCTGGCATGGGATTTGCTCACCTTATCTGTGTCTTTTGAGGAAACAGCCGGCGGGTCGATCGCATCGCTAAGCGGCGAGATGCGGTCGGGATGGGACCAATCCGCTGCGTGCGAGACAGATGATGAGCCCTTTTGTCGTTTACATACTTTTGTGCGCGGCCTCGACGCCGCCCGGCGACTGTGACACGCGCAGCGCGATCGATGTCGTGCTCGGGCCCGAAGCGCGCAACGAAATCATGTGCGGCCTGGAAGCTCAGGAAATGTTCGCGAAGACCGCGATCGCGCCTCGGGATGGAGAATACCTGAAAATTTCGTGCACACGGCGTGGACCGCTCGCCAGGAATTGAGGGCGCACGAGCAGCGACGCCCGCGGCCGACGGCGCGGTGGCATCTCGACGAGATGGCCGTGACGATTGCGGGCCGGCGGTTCTGGCTCTGGCGCGCGGTCGACGATGAAGGCGAGATCCTCGATCTCCTGGTGCAACGACGGCGCGACAAGGCTGCAGCCGCGAAACTGATGCTCAAGCTGCTCAAGAATCAAGGCTTCGCGCCCGGTGCGCTGGTGACCGACAAACTGCGCTCTTACGGCGCGGCCAAGTCGGAGATCGGATTGTCGGCTCGGCTCGGGAGTGACCCAATTTGGCGCTCCAGCGTCCTGAAAATCATTTTCGAAGGCAACGCCATCGCGGTTTACAGTGTAAGTACAACTTAACGCTGCCGCAGCGCCTCTTGTTAGCGACTGTCAACATCAATAAGAACAGACCAATCCAACATCAAATGACGCGTGCGCGCTGATGTCAATAAATTGTCGTGTTTCGCCGCTAAATTACCATAATTGAACTCTTGGTGCGCCGCGTCATTGGTGCTATCGTCAGGGTTATCCAGTCAAGAAGGCGGCCGAGGGGTTTCGGAACGCCATTGCACCGGATGGAGTGCTGCCGAATGAAGCACGTCCTGATTATGGCAGTTGCCGGCGCCGGGGTGGCCGGGCTCTTGACTTCTTCGGTTTCGGAACCGGCGGCCTGGGCGCTGGTGCTGGCCGGCGTCGCGGGCTCAGGCTTCCTCGGCCGGCGCCGGTCAAAGAAGTCCATCGAGATCGAAGACTAGGTGCTCTGCCCATCGCGCCAGATCAAGCGTCCGGGTCGCCCGGGCGCTTGATTTGCGCTCGTGCTCGTATGCGCGCCGTCCGTCAGCAGCTTTGGGCGTGCCGGTCCCTTCGTCAGTGCGTTGGCGTCGACGCAAACGGAGCCGCCGTCCGTCGTGACCCAGGCCTCGGTGCTGCTGGCTTTCATCGTGGTCGGCGTCTGGGCGGCGATCCGTTTTCATCCCGAGGTTGCAGTGAGCGCGTAAGCGCACGACGGAGGGCATGCGGGCTCGCGGGGACGCGCACTCATGTTTGACATCCTCGCCCCGCGCGCTTAAGAGCGCGGCCTTCGTCAGGTTCTTGCCTCGTCGATCAAGCCGTCCGAGCCTTTGAGATCGGCGGTCCCCGTCCGGCAGCGCGTCGCGCCCCCGGGCGCGATTGGCGTTGCTTGACCGGCAGTCGGCGGTAGACGGGCGGATGGGACGCCCCATATTCCGACTGCCGACTGCCTCAAGGGAGCGTTTCATGTTCGAGAGCCTGTCCGAAAAGCTCTCCGGCATTTTGGATAAGCTGACTGGCCGCGGCGCCCTCTCGGAGGAGGACGTCAACGCCGCGATGCGCGAGGTGCGGCGCGCGCTGCTCGAGGCGGACGTGGCGCTCGAAGTCGTGCGCTCATTCGTCGATCGCGCCCGCACCAAGGCCGTCGGCGCGGCCGTCGTCAAGTCAGTCAAGCCCGGCCAGTTGGTGGTCAAAATCGTCCACGACGCGCTGATCGAGACGCTCGGGGGCGAATCCCAGACGATCGACCTCAACGCGCCGGCGCCGGTCGCGATCATGCTGGTCGGCCTCCAGGGCGCGGGCAAGACCACCACCGCAGCCAAGATCGCCAAGCGCCTCGCCGAGCGCGACAGGCGCAAGGTGCTGATGGCCTCGCTCGACGTGAAGCGGCCGGCCGCGCAGGAGCAGCTCGCGGTGCTCGGGAGCCAAGTCGGCGTCGACACGCTGCCGATCATTCCGGGCCAGGACCCGGTCGATATCGCAAAACGCGCCGAATCCGCCGCGCGCCTCCAGGGCTACGACGTCGTGCTGCTCGACACCGCCGGCCGTACCCATATCGACGAGCCGCTGATGACGGAGATGGTGGAGATCCGGGACGCCGCCCGCCCGCACGAGGTGCTGCTCGTCGCCGACGCGCTGACGGGCCAGGACGCGGTCAATCTCGCGCGGGAGTTCAACCAGCGGGTCGGCCTCACCGGCATCGTCCTGACGCGTATGGACGGCGACGGGCGCGGCGGCGCGGCGCTCTCGATGCGCGCGATCACCGGAAAGCCGATCAAGCTTTTGGGCGTCGGCGAGAAGATGGACGCGATCGAGGATTTCCATCCCGCCCGTCTCGCCGACCGAATCCTTGGCATGGGCGACATCGTCTCGCTGGTCGAGAAAGCGGCGCAATCGATCGACGCGGCCCAAGCGGCCAAGATGGCCGAGAAGATGCGCAAAGGCGTCTTCGACCTGAACGATCTCTCCGAGCAGCTTGCGCAGATCGAGAAGCTCGGCGGCATGGGCGGCATTATGGGCATGCTGCCCGGCGTCGCCAAGATCAAGGATCAGCTCGCTTCCGCCAATCTCGACGACAAATTCGTCAAGCGCCAGCGCGCGATCATCTCGTCGATGACCCCACTCGAGCGGCGCAACCCCGATATTCTCAAGGCCTCGCGCAAGAAACGCATCGCGGCGGGCTCGGGCGTCAATGTCGAGCAGGTCAACCGCCTGCTCAAGCAGCACCGGCAGATGGCCGACATGATGAAGATGATGGGCGGCGCGGGCGCCAAGCGCGGCATGGTGGGCAAGCTCGGGCAGATGATGGGCATGGGCGGGGGCATGCAGATGCCGACGCCCGAGCAGATCGAGGAATTGCAGAAGAAGGTCGGCGGCGCGCTTCCGGGCGGACCGCCTGGCGCGCCCGGCATTCCCTCCGCGCCCCCGCCCGGCGCCTTCAACCTGCCGCCGCAATTTCCCGGCCTCGGCTCCAGCGGGCCGAAGCTGCCCGGTCTTGGCGGCGGCTTCAACCCGTTCGGGGGGAGGAAGAAATGACCGCGAAGACCCTCATCCAGCGCTTCGCGCCACCTTTTCCCACAAGGGAGAAGGGTGTGCCCCCTCTCCCCGCTTGCGCGAGAGGGCCGGGGTAAGGGGTCTTCAAACATCCGTCCAATGCACTCCGAGCCTGACCCAACACCGACACTGAAAGGAAAGCCTGATGTCCCTGAAGATCCGCCTGTCCCGCGGCGGCGCAAAGAAGCGGCCGTTCTACCGGATCGTCGTCGCCGACGCCCGCATGCCGCGCGACGGGCGCTTCGTCGAGAAGATCGGAACCTTCGATCCCCTGAAGGCCAAGGACGACGCGACCCGGCTCGTGCTCGACCAGGAGAAGGCCAAGGCCTGGCTCGGCAAGGGCGCCCAGCCGACCGACCGCGTGCTGCGCCTCTTCGACAGTCTTGGGCTCGCCAAGCGCGAAACGCACATGAACCCCGAGAAGGCCAAGCCCAGGAAGAAGGCGCAGGAGCGCGCCGCCGCGGCCGAAGCCGCCGCCGCCAAGGCTGCCGCAACGTCCGCGGCCGCCTGACGACAGCTGAACGCCATGCGCCCGGACCGCCTCTTGCTCGTTGGCGTGTTCGGCGCGCCCCAGGGGGTGCGCGGCGAGATCCGCGTCAAGTCCTTCACCGGCGATCCCAAGGCGATCGGCGCCTATGGCGCGCTGACGGATGCGACACGTTCGAGCGTTTTCGCGTTCGAGCGCCTGCGCGCCCTGAAGGACGACATGCTCGTCGTCAAAATTACGGGCTTCGAGACGCGCGAAGCCGCAGCGTCGCTGACGGGGGTCGAGATCTACGCCGGCCGCGATCGGATGCCGCCGCCGGGCGAGGACGAATATTATTACGCCGATCTCGTCGGCCTCGATGCGGTGACCGCGACGGGCGAACGGCTCGGCCGCGTGACGCATGTGAGCAACTACGGGGCGGGCGACATTCTGGAGATTGCGCCCGATGGCGGCGGCGAAACGCTGCTGATGCCGTTCACCCGGGCTGTCGCGCCGACGATCGACTTCGAAGCGGGGCGAATCGTTGTCGAGCCGCCTAGGGAGGTTGCCGCGGAGCCAGACGCGCCATAAATTCGCTCGACGCCGCCATAACCGCTTAAATGGGGGCGCAGGCTAGAGGGCAAGCGATGACGCACGTTCCATCCGAGACGACCGCCGATACCGCGCCGGTCGAGCCGCCGTCGCGCCGCGATCTGCTTTATCTCGCAACGGGATCGGTCGTGGCGGTCGGCGCCGCCATCACCATCTGGCCGTTCATCGACCAGATGAATCCGGACGCTGCGACGATCGCGGCGGCCGGGCCGGTCGACATCGACGTCTCGCAAATCCAGGAGGGACAGCGGGTGGTGACGCTGTGGGCGGCGCGGCCAGTCTTCGTCGTCCGCCGCTCGCAAGAAGCGCTAAAACAGCTGCAGGACCCCAAGCTTCTGTCGCAACTTCGCGACCCGGACTCCGACAACTGGCAGCAGCCGGAATACGCCAAGAACTGGCACCGCTCGATCAAGCCCGAATTCCTGGTGCTGGTCGGCGTCTGCACCCATCTTGGCTGCGTGCCGCTGTTCGACCCCAAGCCCGACCCGACCAATCCGGCGCCGGACTGGCCGGGCGGCTTCTTCTGCCCTTGCCACGGCTCGAAATACGATCTGGCGGGACGCGTGTTCCAGAACGTGCCCGCGCCCTACAATCTGCCGGTGCCGCCCAATTTCTTTCCCGACGAGAAGACGCTGCGAGTCGGGCAAAATCCGCCGGGCCAGAATTACGACTTCAATTCGATCCTGCAGGTGTGACGCGCAGCGGCGAATGACAGCGGGCGGGCGGACGGGCTAGCGTCGCCGCCATGTTCGCCGCAACCATACTGACCCTCTTTCCCGCCATGTTTCCCGGGCCGCTCGGCCAGTCGCTGGCGGGAGAGGCGCTGGCTAAGGGCCTGTGGTCGCTCGAGGCGCGCGACATCCGCGAGCATGGGATCGGGCGCCATCGCGCGGTCGACGACACGCCGGCCGGCGGGGGCCTGGGGATGGTGATGCGCGCCGACATCGTCGCCGCGAGCCTCGACGCTGCGGCGCCGCAGGACGACCCGCGCCCGCGCCTCGTGATGAGCCCGCGCGGCAAGCCGTTTTCGCAGGGGCAGGCGCGCGAATGGGTCGCGGGGCCGGGCCTCGTCATCCTCTGCCCGCGCTTCGAGGGCGTTGACGAACGGATCATCGAGGCGCGCGGGCTGATCGAGGTCTCGATCGGCGATTACGTGCTGTCGGGCGGCGAGATCGGCGCGCTGGCGATCCTCGACGCCTGCGTGCGTCTCATCCCCGGCGTGATGGGCAAGGAGGCCTCCTCGCAGGAAGAAAGCTTCGAGAAAGGCCTGCTCGAATATCCGCACTATACGCGGCCCCGCAAATGGGAAGGTCGGACGATCCCCGAGGTGCTGCTGTCGGGCGATCACGCCAAGATCGCGGCGTGGCGGCGGGCGGAGGCCGAGCGGATCACGCGGGAGCGAAGGCCCGATCTCGCCCGGGCGACGCCTGGATCGTCAGGGGCGCGCGATTGAGCCGGGCTGTGACGCGAAGTTGCAGAGTGAGCCGGTTGTTGTAGAGTCGAGGAAGGGCGCGGCGGCGTTGAGGCTTGGCAAAATCGCTGCGCTTCCCTTCCCCGCTCATCAAACCAGACGTACGGATTTGCCGCATCCGGCTTTCCGACAGAGTTCATGTCAGGTTCACGTCGGGCGCGGCCGGTTTGTCGCGGGTTAAGCGCTACACGCCGAGCCTGCCGAAAATGCCGCTCCGGGACTACTCGCTCGCGCCGCGTTCGCCGCGCTGGTTGAGGAAGCGCCTGACCTGATCGCAGACATGTCGGTCGATGGCGCGATACACCGGGTTCCTTCTCGTCGCCGACCGCAAGAAGGCCGTTTGGGCGCTCTCACGCCGGCGCGTCCTGTGCCTCCCGCCCCTGCATCCGCCACACCGTCAGGCTCAGGGCAACCACCGGAATGCCTATTGCCGCGGTCGCGAGGAAGAAGCGGACATATCCGAACTCATCGACCATCACCCCCGACAGGCCGCCGATGAGCTTGCCAGGCAGCGCGTAGAGCGAGGAGAGGAGCGCGTATTGGCTCGCCGCGAAG
>JAFAHO010000310.1 GCA_019237205.1 Hyphomicrobiales bacterium | reverse complement strand
ATGAGCTCCGCAAGGCCGGTGACCGAGATGAGCGAGGAATCCTTCAGCGCCACCTGCCACAGGTTGCCGAGCCCGGGGAGCGCGAAGCGCAGGACCTGGGGGGCAATGATGCGGCGGAAAAGCAGAGCCCGGTTCATACCGACGCTGCCGGCCGCCTCGAACTCGCCCCTGGCGATCGCGAGATAGGATGCGCGGAACACCTCGGCCTGATAGGCGCCGGAGATGACTCCGACGGCGAGCGCCCCCGCGAGGAACGCCGGCACGCCGACAAAGCCCTCGTAGCCCATCAGGTTGGCGGCGCCGGTCAACAGCGCAGATGAGCCGAAATAGACGAAGTAGACGATGAGAAGCTCGGGCAGGCCGCGAAAGAGCGCCGCGTAGGCCTCGCCGGCTGCCCCGGCGAGCCGCGCCGCCGACAGCCTCGCCCAGGCGACGAGCGCGCCGATCGCGGCCCCGATCAGGATTCCGCAGGCCGACACGAGAAGCGTCATCCCTGCGCCCTCGAGGAGCGCCAGCCCCCATCCGCCGGGGCCAAAGCCGAAAATGCCGATGTCGATCAACCAAGCCCCCAAACGCGCGCCGTCTCGAGGGAGGCGGCGCGCTTCCAAGCTAGTGGGGGGTCATGTCGATCTTGAACCACTGCTCCGAATATTTCTTGACCGACCCGTCGGCGATTGCTTCCGCGAGCGCCTTGTCGAACTTGGCCGTCAGATCCGCATCGCTCTTGCGGATGCCCATACCTTCGCCGACCCCGAACACGCCGCCGATGAATCTCGGACCGACAATGGCGAGGTCCTTGGCGTCCGGCTTCTCGGCCGTCGCGGCGTTGGTCGGATAATCCTCGAGCACCGCGTCGAGGCGGCCGGACTTGAGGTCGAGGTCGCGGTCGTCGGTGGTCTTGTATTCCTTAACCGTCGCGATGTCCTTGAGATATTGGCTGGCGAAGTTGGCGTGCGTCGTCGAGACCTGCACGCCGAGCGTTTTGCCTTTGAGCGCCGCCTGCACCGAATTGATCGCCGCTTTGCCGGCGGCGGGATCCTTGTCGAGATTGATGAGCGTGCCCGCGCCTGTCGTCTTGGCAAGCGGGCTGTCCTTCGGCGCGAGGAACGAGCCCGGCGAAGCCGCGTACGGCTTCGAGAAGTCGATCTCCTTCTTGCGCTCGTCGGTGACCGCCATGCCGTCCATGATGACGTCGAACTTGCCCGCTTTCAGGCCCGGGATCATGCCATCCCAGTCCTGGGCGATGATCTTGCACTCGACGCCCGCGCGCTTGCAGAGGTCGTTGGCGAGGTCGACCTCGAAGCCGACGATCTTGCCGCTCGAGTCGGTCAGGTTCCAGGGCTCATAGGCCCCTTCCATGCCGATGACGACGGTCTTCCACTCCTTGGCGAGCGCGGCGGGCGCAAAGGCCAGCGCCGCGGCGAGCGAAACGCCCAAAACGACCGATTTCATCCATTTCGAGTCCATCACTTTCCTCCACTGCTTGCCTTCATTCTCATCGCCCCGCGGAAAACCAATGGCCGATGCGAAGCGTGTCGGGGATTACGCCGCCGCCTTGATCGACGCCGCGGTCTTCTCCATGATCTCGTCGATCTGATTTTCACTGATAATGAGCGGCGGGGTCAGTTCGATCGTGTCGCCCGAGATGCGGATCATGACGCCCGCTTCGTGGAACGAATGCTCGAGCACATGGTAGCCGCGAAGCGTCGGGCTGCCCGGGATGGGCGCGAGGTCGATCGCGCCGGTGAGGCCGACGCAGCGGATGTCGACAACATTCGGCAGGCCCTTCAGGGTCATGATCGCGTCGCACCATTTCGGCTCGAGCGCCTTGGCGCGCTCGAACAGCCGCTCGTCGCGATAGACGTCGAGAGAAGCCAGCGCCGCGGCGCAGGCGAGCGGATGTCCCGAATAGGTGTAGCCGTGGAAGAGTTCGATCGCGTGCTCGGGCCCGTGCATGAACGCGTCGTAGACGCCCTTGCGCACGATCACGCCGCCCATCGGCACTGTCCCTGAAGTCACGCCCTTGGCGAAGGTGATCATGTCCGGGACGACGCCGTAGCGCTCCGCCGCAAAAGGCGCGCCGAGGCGGCCGAAGCCGGTGATCACTTCGTCGAAAATGAGCAGGATGCCGTATTTGTCGCAGATCTCGCGCAGGCGCTTGAGATAGCCCTTCGGCGGCGGCAACACCCCGGTCGAGCCCGCCATCGGCTCGACGATGACGGCGGCGATGGTCGACGCGTCGTGCAGGCCGACGATGCCCTCGAGCGCGTCGGCAAAATGGCCGCCCCACTCCGGCTCGCCCTTGGTGAAGGCCTGATGCTCACGATTGTACGTCGCCGGCAGGTGATCCACGCCGGCAAGCAGCATGCCGAAGAATTTCCGGTTGTTGACCATGCCGCCGACCGAGATGCCGCCGAAGTCGACGCCGTGATAGCCGCGCTCGCGCCCGATCAGGCGCTGGCGCGAGCCGTGACCGCGCACGTTGTGATAGGCGATGGCGATTTTGAGCGCGGTGTCGGCGGCTTCGGAGCCGGAGTTGCAGAAGAAGACGTGATCGAGGTCGGCCGGCGCGAGATCGGCGAGGCGCGCGGAAAGCTGGAACGCCAGCGGATGGGCGAACTGGAAGGTCGGGGTGAAATCGAGCTCGGCCGCCTGGCGCTGAATCGCGGCGACGATCGGCGCGCGATTGTGGCCGGCGTTGCAGCACCAGAGCGCCGCGCTCGCATCGAGGATCTCCCGCCCCTCGGGCGTGAAGTAATGCATGTCCTTCGAGCGCGAGATGAGGCGCGGCCGCTTCTTGAAGGCGCGGTTCGGCGTGAAGGGTAGCCAGAAGGCGGCCAGATCGTTTGGGACCTCCGCTCGCACGGCGGGACTCGGGCTGGCGGCGGTAGTCATATTGGCGGTTCCTTCGGAAGGGGCGTTTCGTGACGGCGGACGATGCCAGCCGGTCCCGCTCTTGTCCAGTTGTCCCCGGTTTTGCGTGCCGAATAGCGCGGCAAAGGCGAAGCCTCGTTGACGATTCGCGAAGCCTCGCGAATGTTTGTAGGGGTTGCGACCTGGGCGACAACCAAGACATTCGCGGCTTAGGCGGCCGGCTCCCGGATGCGCTTAGGCGGGCTATCCGCGGGCGCCCGATATCTGGGTCGGGAGGAGTTTTGATGAACGCTGAAATGGTCGCTGTCTTTGTCGCGCTCGCCGTCTTCGCCGGGGGCGCGATCGGGCTCATTCTTCAGCGCAACCTTCCGGAGCATTTCACCACCGGCGGTCCGCGCGACATGATCGGAGCGGTCTCCGGACTGCTCACGCTCCTGCTGGCGCTGGTCCTGGGCCTCCTCATCTGGACCGCCTATGGCGTCTATTCGAGCCAAAACGCCGCGGTCCAGACTCTTGCCGCCAGAATTCTGCAACTCGATCTCGCGCTGACTGACTATGGGTCGGAGGCGCAGGGGGGACGCGCGCAGATTCGCCAGGATCTCGCCAAGACCCTCGATCAGATCTGGAACGCGGATCAGGAAGACGCGGAGTTCGCCGCGAAGAACTTTTCCGCCGCAATCAACAATTTGCGGCACAAGGAGGGCTACCTCCAGACGCTCACGCCATCGACCGATGAGCAAAGACAGGCGCTGGCCTCGGCCAACCAAGCCATCGACTCGATCGGCCAAGCGCGGTTGCAGATGTCCTTTGCGCTCCTGAGTCCCGTCTCCTATCCGCTCCTGTTCACCGTGATCGCCTGGGCGGTGGTCCTGTTTTGCGCCTACGGGCTGATGTCGAAGACGAGCCCGATGTCGTTCATTGCGCTCCTCTTCGGCGCGCTCGCGGTCGCAACCGGGGTCTATCTGATTCTCGATCTGAGCTCGCCCTATTCGGGCGTCTTCCGAGCGTCCCCGGCCCCGCTCGAACAGGTGCTTGCCTACATGGGTCAGGGCCAGGGAGCGGTCGGCGGCAGCCGGTAGCCATGCCGCGCATGGTCGGCATCAGGAACTGCTCCCGCGTGCTAAGGGCCGAACTGGCGGCCTGTCATTGGCTCCCCGCTTCTCCTTCAAGTCCGAGGATCGCGATCTTCGCGGTCCTGACCGGAATGGTCCAGAGCGGGTTGACAAGCCCGGTCGCGACCGCGACCTTTTGCGCCCCGTTCACCGAATAGGTGATAACGCCGCCGCCGAGCGGGCCGCCGAGTTTCTGGGCCCACAGCCGTTCGCCCGTCTCGGCGTTGACCGCATAGAAGTCCCCCCCGACGCTGCCGAAGAACACGAGGCCTCCGGCGGTCGGCGTCACGGCGGCGACAATCGGGTAGTCGGACTTGAGTCGCCACTTCCATTGGCCCGTGTCGGCGTCGACGGCGTGGAGCCATCCGGCCCAGTGTCCGTCGGCGCGAGAGAACTTGCCCGCGATATCGAACGGGTTGAGCGCCCTGTTCCCGAACCATGGTTGCCCGACCGCAACCGCCTGAACTTCTTCCTTGGTCTGCACCCGAACGGTATCGCACCATTCGACTTCGCCGATGAAGATCAGATTGGTCCGCGGATCGTAGGCTGGGCCGTTCCACTCCGCGCCGCCTGCCCCGCCGGGGCAGAAATGGACGTCCTTGTCCGGCGAGAAAGGCTCCTCGACATTGTCGATTCTCGTGACCGGGACGCGGTAAAGCAGCTTATTGTCGCCGAGATCGAAACCGTAGAGATGGCCGTCTTTCGGCGCTTCCGCCATCAGTCTCTTGCCGCCCATTGTGTGGATGAGCGCCGGCGTGCTCGAGGCGTCCCAGTCGTGCCAGTCCCTGGGCACGAGCTTGAAATGAGTCTTGTAAGCGCCAGTCTTGGCGTCCAGCACGACGACCGAATCGGTGTAGAAATTCTCGCCCTCGCGCACGTCGATCGCGAAGTCGGGCGCGGGATTGCCGACGGGAACGTACAAAAGACCGGCGTCGGGGTCGAGGGTGAACGATGTCCACAGCCCGCCGCCGCTGATGGGTATCCCGGGCGGGTTCTTCCAGGTCGAGGCATCGAGCGGCGAGGCGCCTAACGGTCCACGGACCTCGTCGCCTTCTTCCTTGGGGACGAGAAAGAACTGCCAGACGACCTTGCCGGTCTTCGCGTCGAGCGCGTACATGCGCCCTTTCCCGCCTTTGTAGTCGCCCCCGGCGTTGCCGATGAACACGAGGCCGTTCCAGGCGATCGGCGCGGCGGGAACGGTCTCGCCTTTGTTTATGTCCGCGATCGTCGTTTCCCACACCCTCTTGCCCGTCTTGAAATCATAGGCCAGCACCCGCCCGTCGTTGGTCCCGCGAAACAAAAGTCCGTCAAGATAGGCCGCGCCGCGGTTGGCGGAGAGAAAGGCCGGAGGATAGTCCTCGTGCGTGCGCCAGTTTTGTTTGCACGTCGACGGGTCGAGCGAGAAAATATCGAATTCGGTCGTGCCGATCAGCGCGCCCTCCGCCATGATCAGGCCACTCTCGAAGGCCGCGTATTGTTTCGTATCGTAGGTGCAGAGCACCTTGAGCTTGCCGACGTTCTTGGTGTTGATCTGGCTGAGCTCCGAGAACCGCTCCGTAGTGAGCGTCTTGTTGTAGCTTGGCCAGTCCCCGGCGGCTGCGCCCGGCGCCGCGGCGGGCGGTTGAGACGGCGTGGCGGCGCCTTTGAATGCTGTGTTCTCTTCGGTCGTCACCGTGCCGGGGGGCGCGTCGAAGGACAGAACAGTGCTGCGGGCTGCGGCGGCGACAGTGCCAACCTGGACGGGGTAGGCGAAATAGAGGGCGGCCCCCGCGCCCGCGGCGAGGCAGCCCAGCGCGACGAGGACGAGGATGATGATCTCCAGCCTGCGACTCATTTCGGTCTCCTTTGTCGTCTCCCCGCGGACGGCTTTCGACCGCCCTCACGCATGACGCAGCTTGCCGCGGAACGCCCAATAGACGGCCGCGGTGTAGATCACGATCACCGGCAGCACGAACACCCCCGCGCCCCAGAACAGAAACGATAGCGACTTCTCCGGCGCCGCCGCGTCGGCCACCGTCACCTGATAGGGAATCATGTAGGGCCAGAACAAGACAGCGAGCGCGAGGAATGAGGCGATGAAGAACACGACCGTCATTAAGAACGGCATGCCGTCGCTCCGCTCGCGCACCCCGATGAGAATCCCGGCCATCGCCAGCAATCCGAGGCCGGGAAAAACCAGGCCCCAGAGACGACCGCCGAGATCGGCGCCGATCCGCGCTCGAACTGCAAACGCCGCGTCGAAGGCGACAACCAAGACGACCAGCAGCGTGAGCGCGAGCCAGGGAATGCGCTCCCGCGCCCACTCGCGCAGTTCGCCATCGCTTTTCAGCACGATCCAACCGGCGCCGAGCAAGGCGTAG
>JAFAHO010000100.1 GCA_019237205.1 Hyphomicrobiales bacterium | reverse complement strand
GCGCCCGCCGGGGGCGGAATGCTATTTCGCCTGGCTCGCGATATAGGCGGCCAGGTCCTTGGCTTCGTCGCGGCCGAGCTGCATGTCGGGCATCTTCGGGTGCGGGTCCATCAGGAACTTCGCGATCTTGTCCGCGTCGAAGCCCGGAATCTTGGCGATCGTGGCGAAGGCCGGCACATTGTCGGCGCCGCGCGTCTGGTCGGCGGAGACGATATGGCACGCCGCGCACCAGCGCATGGCGAGTTGCTCGCCGTGAGCGGCGTCGGCCGCCGCCGCCGCAGCGCCGCTCGAAAGCGCAGCCGAAACGCCTAACGCCAGCGCCATAAGAGGCCTGCGGACCGCGGCCGCGCCGGGACAGAACTGAGGGCGGGAGGGGTTTGTCATCGCGTGCGGCTCCACACGGCGCGCCAGGCGGCGCGCCGAATCATCGGTCCCTGCAAGATAGACCGCCGCACGCGCGCCACAACGAGGCGAAGAGTCGCGCCCCGACGAGAAAGGGCGGCCCGAGAGCCGCCCCTTGTTTCGGTTCGAGCGCGGAGGTTCAGTAGGAATAGTACATGTCGAACTCGACCGGGTGCGGCGTCATCTCGAAGCGCTGGACCTCGCCCGTCTTGAGCTCGATATAGCTGTCGATGAAGTCGTCGGTAAACACGTCGCCGGCCTTGAGGAACGTGCGGTCCTTGTCGAGGTTGCCGAGCGCTTCGCGCAACGACCCGCAGACAGTCGGGATCTTCTTGAGCTCTTTCGGCGGCAGGTCGTAAAGGTCCTTGTCCACCGCGGGGCCGGGGTCGATCTTGTTCTTGATGCCGTCGAGACCGGCCATCAGCATCGCCGAGAAGGCGAGGTACGGATTGGCGCACGGGTCGGGAAAGCGAACTTCGACGCGCTTGGCCTTCGGATTGGCCGTCCACGGGATTCGGCATGCGGCCGAGCGGTTGCGCACCGAATAGGCGAGCAGCACCGGCGCCTCGAAACCCGGGACCAGGCGCTTATAGCTGTTGGTCGTCGGGTTGGTGAAGCCGTTCAACGCCTTGGCGTGCTTGATGACGCCGCCGATGTACCACAGGCATTCCTGGCTGAGGTCGGCGTATTTGTTGCCCGCCATCACCGGCTTGCCGGCCTTCCAGATCGACTGGTGGACGTGCATGCCCGAGCCGTTGTCGCCGTAGACCGGCTTCGGCATGAAGGTCGCCGTCTTGCCGTAACTCTGGGCGACCATGTGGATGCAGTACTTATAGATCTGCAGGTTGTCGGCCATCGTCACGAGCGGCCCGAACTTGAGGCCAAGCTCGTGCTGCGCCGAAGCGACCTCATGGTGGTGCTTCTCGACGATTGCGCCCATCTGCGCCATCGCCGCAAGCATCTCGCCGCGCATGTCCTGCGCCGAATCCTGCGGCGGCACCGGGAAATATCCGGCCTTGGTGCGCACCCGGTGACCGAGATTGCCGCCCTCGTAGGGCGTATCGGTGTTGGTCGGCAATTCCGTCGAATCGAGCTGGAAGCCGGTGTTGTAGGCATCGGAGGCGAAGCGGACGTCGTCGAATACGAAGAATTCGGCTTCCGGGCCGAAGAACGCTGTGTCGCCGACTCCGGTCGACTTGAGATAGGCCTCGGCCTTCTTGGCGATGCCGCGGGGATCGCGGTTATAGGGTTGTCCGCTGGCCGGATCGAGAATGTCGCAATTCATCACCATCGTCGAAGCGGCGAAGAACGGGTCCATGCAGGCTGAAACCGGATCGGGCATCAGCGTCATGTCCGATTCATTGATCGCTCTCCAGCCGGAGATCGAAGAGCCGTCGAACATGAGGCCGTCGGCGAAAGCGTCCTCGTCGACCAGGGTCTGATCGAAAGTCACGTGCTGCCATTTGCCCCGCGGGTCGGTGAAACGCAGATCGATATATTTGACGTCGTTGTCCTTGATCGCCTTCAGGACATCCTTGGCGGTCTTCATGGTTTGCCTTTCCTCAAGATTGAACTTCATGTCCCGCCCGCCGCGGGAGCGGCGGGTAGCCCTTAAATCAGCTCGTGACGCCCCTAAATCGCGTCGGCGCCGGTCTCTCCGGTGCGGATTCGGATGGCTTCGTCGATCTGCGATACAAATATCTTGCCATCGCCGATGCGCCCGGTCTGGGCGGCGTTGCGGATCGCCTCGATCGCCGCGGCGAGGATCTCGTCGGGAACGACGACCTCGATCTTCACCTTTGGCAGAAAATCGACCACGTATTCCGCCCCCCGATAGAGTTCGGTATGCCCCTTCTGACGGCCGAACCCCTTGGCCTCGATGACGGTGATTCCCTGAATTCCGGCCTCTTGCAGGGCTTCCTTCACTTCATCGAGCTTGAAGGGTTTTATGATCGCCTCGATCTTTTTCATTGCGGCGAAACTCCCGTCCGCGCCAACGGACGGGCCGGAAAGACCCACGCCCGCCTCGCGCGGGCGCTCTTAGCACCGGACCGCCGATCGCGCCATGGGCGCCCAAAAGGCGCCTGAGAAGTCGCCACGGCCCGCAAACGCCCGTCCCGTTTGCCGAGAATCCGGGCAACATGGCGCAAGGATGGGCTCGCAGCTAGACCGTCGGAGCCCATTCGCCGCTTGCGAAAATCCGCCAGGATTGGAGGCCCGCCTTGGCGACCACGGTCCGCCCGGACTTGGCCTGCTTTAGGAGATGCGCAAAAACCAGCGGGTGGCGCCAGGCCATCGGCCGTTCCGGGGCGCAGACCGCCCGGTATTCGTCGCTGTCGGCGTCTTCCATCAGGATCGTGCCGACCAGGTCGGGTCGGAGCTGGCGGGGAAGATCGCGCCGCGTCAGCCATTCGCACTCGAAGTCGCGGCAGACCTGCGGGCGGTCGCTGTAAATCCGGCAGCCGCCCTCGAGGCGGCAATTTCCGCATAGCGGGCCCGCAGGCTTCTTCAGCTCCGCGATCTCGAGCGCGGAGCAGCACATCGTGCAGGCGTCGCAGACCTTTCCAGGCGCTGCAGCCATGGAATCCTTTCCGCCGCGCCCCTCATCGAATCGGAATCGAGGTCGGCGTCCGTGCCTATCATCTCTCGGCCTGGAGACGGAGACCCTCGTTCACCGGCGAAGGGTCCGGCGCTGCAATTGAGGTCCAACTCGTCGCATCGTCAACAGATATAGTTCCTCACCCGCTCGACCGTCTGCCGCTTCCCGCCGGCGCCGGATCGAGCCTGGACGCCGTCGCGAGGCGGTAGGCGCCCGGCGTCAGGCCGACGGATTTGCGGAATTGACGGGTGAACGCCGCCTGATCCGCGTAGCCGCATTCGAGCGCTAGCTCGCTCAGCGACGCGTCGGTGTGGCGGAGCCGGTCACAGGCGCGGCCGATCCGTAACCGAGATAGATACTGGCCCGCCGACAGGCCGAACAAGCCTCGAATTCTCTGATCGAACTGGAACGCGGATAGGCGCGCGCGGGCGGCGAGATCTGGAATGCGCAACGGCGCGTCGAGATGATCGTCGATATAGGTGAGCGCGTCCGAGAGGGCTTCGGAGGCCGGCCCCGGCCGCGACGGCGCGGGCGCGTCGCGCGAGATGCCGGCCAGACCGCGGATGGCGCCGTCGAAGCCAACCAGCGGCTCTTTCCAGGTCAGGCACCAGCCCTCGCTGCCGTCGGGATAGAGATGGAGCTCCAGCCGGCCGCGGATCGAAAGACCTTCCTCGAGCACCCGGCGGTCCTGCGCCTCGAAACGGTCGCCGAGCGGAGAGGCGAAGACCTCGCTTGCCGTGCGGCCGATCAATGCCCGTTTGCCGGCGACCTTGCAACGAAGAACCAGCGTTTCACTGACCGCGACATATCGCGCCTCCTGGTCCTTGATGAAGAAGACGATGTCGCCGATTCGATCGAAAAGCTCAATTCCCGGGAACGGGTTTCCGAGGGCGGCGGCGAATTCCTGGACCGCGTCGGCCGGAGCGCCGGCGGACGGCGTCTTTTTGCGAATTTTCAAGCGGCGGCCTGCTATTGCGTCAAGAACGGGCGGCCAAGGCATGAGAAGGTGATGGCCCCGAAACCCCGAACTTAGTGAGCCCCGACATGCGGTCGCAAGTTTTTTCCGGAACGATGCCGGCCCTCATGACCCCCTGCGCCGCCGACCGCCGCCCCGATTTCGACGCCCTGGTTCGCACAGCGCGCCAGCTCGTCGGCGCCGGAATGTCGGCGCTCGTCTATTGCGGATCGATGGGCGACTGGCCGCTGCTCACCCTCGAACAGCGGATGCAGGGCGTCGAACGGCTGGTCGGCGCCGGCCTGCCGGTTGTCGTCGGCACGGGCGCCCAGAATACCGAACAGGCCGCTGAGCTTGCGCGCCACGCCAAGACATCCGGCGCGCGCGGGCTGATGATCATCCCGCGCGTCCTCTCGCGTGGCTCGTCCGCGGCCGCCCAGCGCAGCCATTTCGGCAGCGTGCTCGCCGCAGCGGTCGATCTGCCTTCGGTCATCTATAACAGCCCGTATTACGGCTTCCAGACTCGCGCCGATTTGTTCTTCGACCTGCGCCGTGAGTTCCCGCATCTCGTCGGATTCAAGGAATTCGGCGGCGCGGAGTCGCTGAGCTACGCGGCCGAGCACATCGCCGGGCAGTCCGGCGACATTGCGCTGATGGTCGGCGTCGACACCCAGGTGTTTCACGGCGTCGTGAACTGCGGCGCGAGCGGCGTCATTACCGGCATCGGCAACGTGCTGCCGCACGAGGTGCTGCGCCTCGTCGAACTTTGTCGGCGCGCCGCCAAAAGCGACGTTGAGGCCCGGCGGTTGGCGCTGGAGCTCGAGAGCGCTCTCGCGCCGCTTTCGGTCTTCGATGAGGGCGCCGATCTCGTGCTCTATTTCAAGCGCCTGATGACGCTCGAGGGGCATAAGGAATATGCGCTTAACCTCAACGCGTCCGATGTGCTGAGCCCGTCCCAGGAGCGCCTGGCGAGAAGGCGGCTCGAGACGTTTCGAGCCTGGTACGCCGGCTGGAGCGGAGCGAAGGACTGAGCGCGATGCATGTCATAGACTCCCACACCGAAGGCGAGCCGACGCGCGTGATCGTCGATGGCGGCCCGCTGTTGGGCGGCGGGCCGCTACCCGAACGGCTGGCGCGCTTCGCCGCGGAGTTCGACCATGTCCGCCGCTTCGCGGTCAACGAGCCGCGTGGCCACGACGCGATGGTCGGCGCGCTTCTGTGCGCGCCATATGACGCCTCCTGCGCCGCCGGCGTCATCTTCTTCAACAATGTCGGGTTTCTCGGCATGTGCGGCCACGGGACGATCGGCCTGGCGGCGACGCTCGCGTATACGGGCCAGCTTCGCCCCGGGCGCCATCGCTTCGAAACGCCTGTCGGGATCGTCGGCGTGGAGCTTGCCGACGACGGTTCGGCGACGGTCGAGAACGTCGAAAGCTATCGGCACGTCCGGTCGGCCGAGGTCCATGTCGCAGGCTTGGGCTCCGTCCGCGGGGATATCGCCTGGGGCGGCAACTGGTTCTTCTTGACCGATATGGCCCCGTGCGGCCTCGTCCGCGCCAACGCTGCCGAATTGACCCGCGCTGCGGCCGCCATTCGCGACGCGCTCGCCGCCAAGGGCGTTACCGGCAAAGACGGCGCGCTCATCGATCACATCGAGATGTTCGCTCCGCCGAAATCGGCTGGCGCCAACAGCCGCAATTTCGTTCTTTGTCCCGGCGGAGCCTACGACCGATCCCCCTGCGGAACAGGAACGAGCGCCAAGCTCGCGTGCCTTCATGCAGACGGCAAGCTCGAGCCCGGAGAGGTCTGGATTCAGGAAAGTCTCATCGGCAGCCGATTCAGGGCGACCTTCGAGCTCGGCCCGAACGGAGGCGTTCTTCCGCGCATCGGCGGACGCGCGTTCATCTGCGCGGAAAGCAAGCTCATGCAGGACCCCGCCGATCCCTTTCGCTTCGGCTTCGGTGGCCAGGAGGCCTGATCGATCCCTAGCTCGTCGATGCCGCGGCGCTTGACAGCGCGGCTTCGGGCGTGTCTGTGCAGCGCCTTCGCAGATGGCGCGGCTTGGCGAGACGCCGCTTGGGGGGGCTGGGACCCGATCATGACGACGGCCTTGGTGTTTCCGGGTCAGGGATCGCAAAGCGTCGGCATGGGCAAGGCGCTCGCCGGGACCTTTCCCGCCGCCCGGGAGGTCTTCGAACGCATCGACGCGGCGTTGTCGCAAAAACTGTCGCATCTGATGTTCGAAGGCCCCGAGGCCGAACTGACGTTGACGGCCAACGCGCAGCCGGCGCTGATGGCCGTCAGCATGGCCGCGCTTCGCGCGCTCGAAAGCGAAGCCGGCCTCCGTGTCGCGAAGCAGGCGGCCTTCGTCGCCGGCCACTCGCTCGGCGAATATTCGGCGCTTTGCGCCGCGGGCTCGCTGAGCCTCGAGGATGCCGCGCGCCTGTTGCGGCTGCGCGGAGAGGCCATGCAGAAAGCGGTTCCGGTCGGCGAGGGCGCGATGGCGGCGATTCTCGGCCTCGACTTCGGCGTCGCGACGCGCGTGGCGACCCAGGCCGCGAGCGATCTTTATCTCAACGGCGCGATCTGCGCGGCGGCGAACGACAACGGCGGCGGCCAGGTTGTGATCTCGGGGACGAAAAACGCGGTCGAGCGGGCGATGGAGCTCGCGAAGATCGCCGGCGCGAAGCGGGCGATTCTGCTCCCCGTGTCGGCTCCCTTCCATTGTCCGCTGATGCAGCCCGCCGCGCTCGCCATGGAGACGGCGCTGAAAGACATCAAGATCGGCAGGCCGAAGCCTCCGCTGGTCGCGAACGTGACGGCGTCGGCTGTCGTCGACTCGAATGAAATTCGCAAGACCCTCGTCGCGCAGGTCACCGGGACCGTCCGGTGGCGCGAGAGCGTCGACTATATGAGCGCCGAAGGCGTGACGCGCTTCATAGAAATCGGCGCGGGCAAGGTGCTCGCCGGACTGATCAAGCGCATCGTGGAGAGCGCGACCGCGATCACCGTCGGGACGCCGGCCGACGTCGCTGCATTCGAGACTTCGGCGAAGCGCTAGAGACATCGAAGGGCTGGGCTCGTGTTCGATTTGACCGGAAAGACCGCGCTCGTCACCGGCGCATCGGGAGGGCTGGGCGGCGCGATCGCGCGCGCCCTGCACGCGCAAGGCGCGACCGTCGCGCTTTCGGGAACGCGGCGGGATGCGCTCGAGGCGCTCGCGGCGGAGCTTGGCCAGCGCGCGCACGTGACGCCGTGCGATCTTTCGGAGCCAGCCTCGGTCGAGGCGCTCATTCCCGCAGCCGAGCAGGCGCTGGGATCACTCGACATCCTCGTCAACAACGCGGGCGTCACGCGTGACAATCTCTTCGTGCGGATGAAGGACGCCGAGTGGGATTCTGTTCTGGCTATCAATCTCACGGCGGCGTTCCGCCTGTCGCGCGCCGCGCTGAGGGGCATGATGAAGCGCAGGTTTGGGCGCATCGTCAACATCGCGTCGATCGTGGGCGTCACTGGCAATCCGGGTCAGGGAAACTATGCCGCGGCCAAGGCTGGAATGATCGGCATGTCGAAGGCGCTCGCGGCGGAGGTCGCCTCGCGGGAGATCACCGTCAACTGCATCGCGCCTGGATTCATCGCGAGCCCGATGACCGAGGCGTTGAGCGACAAACAGCGCCAGACGATCCTCGCCTCGGTGCCGATGGGCCGGTTGGGCGAGAGCGCCGAAATCGGCGCGGCGGCCGTATATCTGGCGAGTTTGGAAGCGTCCTACGTCACTGGTCAGACGCTTCATGTGAACGGCGGAATGGCTATGATTTGAAAGGATTGGGTCATGTCAACCTTGCGCTGTCCAGCCGCCGCCGGGCCTCTCGCCTTGATTGTGAAGATATGCTATCGAGCCGGTTTGTCGTCGGGCGCGGCTGGGGCGTCCGGGAGGAATTTCGTGCGTCGGCATCACCAGAATCCGTGAGAAACTCGAGCCGCCTGGCGAGGAGCGGAGCGGACGGCCGAAGAGCGGTTGGCGTCCCCAGCGGGGGTCGACCTTGGGATTGTCAACACGGCGGGCCGGAAGCCCGGCGCAAGAGGGAAAAGAAGAGATGAGCGATGTCGCAGAGCGGGTTAAAAAGATCGTCGTGGAGCATCTCGGCGTGGAACCCGACAAGGTCGTCGACAGCGCCAACTTCATCGACGATCTGGGCGCAGATTCGCTCGACACCGTCGAGTTGGTGATGGCCTTCGAAGAGGAGTTCGGCGTCGAAATCCCGGACGATCAGGCGGAGACCATCGTCACCGTCGGCGACGCGGTCAAGTTTCTGGAGAAAGCCTCCGCCAGCAAGTGAGGGATTGCGGCTCCGGCGGAGCGCCGTCTGTTGTTCATGATTTAAGTCTTGTGAGCGCGAGGGCCGGCGTTCCGTCCGGCCCTCTTTGCGTTATGGGCCGCGCGGAAGACGCGGTAAAGTGGAGAGCATCGTCGAGGCGGGAATGGAGAGGATGAGGCGGGTCGTCGTCACGGGTCTTGGCATGGTGACGCCTTTGGCTTGCGGCGTCGATGGGACATGGCGCCGGCTGATCGCCGGAGAGTCCGGAGCCGCCCGCGTCGAGAATTTCGACGTCTCCGACCTTCCCTGCCAGATCGCCGCGCAGGTTCCGCGCGGCGCGGCGCCCGACGCGTTCGATCCCAACGACTGGATGGACCCGAAGGAACAGCGCCACGTCGACGATTTCATCGTCTACGGGATGAGCGCCGCGACGCAGGCGCTTCGGGACGCCCAATGGGAGCCGAGGACTTACGAGGAGGAGATTGAAACCGGCGTGCTGATCGGCTCGGGCATCGGCGGGCTCGGAGGCATCTACGACGCTTCGGTGACGTTGCACGAGAGGGGGCCGCGGCGGATCTCTCCGTTCTTCATTCCCGGCCGGCTGATCAATCTCGTCAGCGGCCAGGTCTCCATCGCCCACAATCTCAAGGGGCCGAACCACGCGGTGGTGACCGCTTGCTCGACCGGCGCGCATGCGATTGGCGACGCCGGACGGCTGATCTCGCTCGGCGACGTCAATGTGATGGTGGCCGGGGGCGCCGAATCGGCGGTCAATCGCCTTTCGCTCGCCGGCTTTTGCGCCTGCCGGGCGCTCTCCACCGGATTCAACGACCGGCCGAAGCAGGCCTCGCGCCCTTACGATCGCGATCGGGACGGTTTCGTGATGGGCGAAGGCGCCGGCTGCGTCGTGCTGGAGGAACTCGAGCACGCCAGGGCGCGCGGCGCTCGCATCTATGCGGAGCTCATCGGCTACGGCCTCTCGGGCGACGGCTATCACGTCACCGCGCCCGCGCCCGACGGCGACGGCGCGTTTCGTTCGATGAGCGCGGCGCTCAAGCGCGCCGGGCTTTCGCCCTCCGAGATCGACTATGTCAACGCCCATGGCACCTCGACGCCGGTCGGCGACGAGATCGAACTCAAAGCGGTCGAGCGGTTGCTCGGCAACAGCGCCGCCAAGACCACCATGTCGTCGACCAAGTCCTCGATCGGCCATCTCCTCGGCGCGGCGGGGGCGGTCGAGGCGATATTCTCCATTCTGGCGATCCGCGATCAGGTCGCGCCGCCGACGCTCAATCTCGACAACCCTTCGGTGGAGACGCCGATCGACCTTGCGCCTCACGTCGCGCGCAAACGACCGATCCGCGCGGCCCTCTCCAACTCGTTCGGTTTCGGCGGCACCAACGCGTCGCTGGCGTTCGGCGCGCCGCCCTGAGCGGCCGTGCGCGATTTCCTAGTTTCGTCAAAAGTCGCCGTCATATAGAGTTCCGCCAGGACGCTCGCGGGGCCCTACGTACCCATCCAGTCTCGCGCGCGCCCGGCCGCCTATGTCCAGCGGCAGCGTCAAATCGGGAGACCGGCGAGCGCATGAGCGACAGCAATCCGGGCGAGGGCAAGGAAAGGCCGCGCACGAGCTTCTTCGGCCGCGCCCGCCAGCCGGCGTCCGCGAGCGCTCCGCCGCCCCCGCGGAAAGAGCCAAAACGGAGAGAGCCAAAGAAGCCTCGGCGCTTGACCCCCCTTTCGAGCCTCAGCGGGTTGCTGACATTCGTGCTGCTCGGCGCGGTGGTGGCGATCGGGGCGGTCGCTTGGCTCATGATGGAGTCAGGAAAGCCCGGACCCCTTGCCGAAAATAAGGTCGTCAACATCGTGCGTGAGGATGACGGCGGCAGCATCGCCGATCAGCTCGAGCGGGCGGGAGTCGTCGACAGCGCGATCTGGTTCAACCTCCTGACGCTATTCGACGGCAACCGCGCCGCGCTGAAGCGAGGCGAATACGAATTCAAGGCCGGCGACAGCCTCCGTCAGGTCGAGGCGACGGTGATGTCGGGCAAAGTGGTCCTGCATCCGCTGACGATCCCTGAGGGGCTGACGAGCGAGCAAGTTGTCCAAAGGGTGCGTGACGCGGAATTTCTCGCAGGCGACTTGAAGGAAATCCCGCGCGAGGGGTCGATCCTGCCCGAGACCTATGACTTCCCGCGCGGCTTCACCCGGCAGGCTGTCTTGATGCGCATGGAGAAGCAGCAGGCCAAGCTCGTCGACGAAATCTGGCGGCGGCGATCGCCGGATCTGCCGGTGAAGTCCCCGGGCGAGATGGTCACGCTCGCCTCCATCGTGGAGAAGGAGACGGGCAAGGCCGACGAGCGGCCGAGGGTCGCGGGCGTGTTCGTCAACCGGCTGCAGAAGCACATGAGGCTCGAGTCCGACCCGACGATCGTCTATGGCCTCGTATTCGGCAAGGGCACGCTCGGCCACCCGATCACGAAAGACGAGCTCAATCGGCCGACGCCCTACAACACCTATCTCATCGACGGCCTTCCGCCTGGGCCGATCTCCAACCCCGGCAAGGCGGCGCTGGAGGCGGTCGCCAATCCGGTCCGAAGCAGGGACCTCTACTTCGTCGCCGACGGAACCGGCGGCCACGTTTTTGCCGAGACGTTCGAGCAGCACCAGAAGAACGTCGCCCATTGGCGGCAGATCGAGAAGGACGCCAAGGACAGGCTGGCGCCCGACGTGACGCCGCAGTCCGCGCCGGCGATCCACGGCGCCGCCGATCCGGTCGATCCCGCGTCTTTCGGCGCGCTTGTCGCGCCCGCGTCGGCTCAAACCGCGCCCGCCGCCGTCGTCGCCCGGCTTGCCCAGATCGGGGCGGGCCGGAAAGCGATGGCCTTTGCGCTGGACTCGCTTTCGCCGACCGCTGCGGGCGCGAAATCGATGGAAGAACTCGGCGCTGTCGTCGCCGGCGTCAACGACGCTCCGGCGGAGGGCGACGCTTTTGCTCAGTTCAACGCGCCGGCCGCCAGTCCGGACGGAGTCGCCTCGGTTCCCCTATCGCCGGCGATGCTTGCGGATCAGAAGGCGCGAGAGGCCAAATATGGGACCGGGCGGGTCTCCGAGGTCTCGAACGCGGCCGCGACCTCTACGGTCGAGCAGGCCCCGCAGCCGGGGACCAGCTCCGGCCGGCCTCGCATCTACGACGCCTCCGAGGGGACTCGCCTCGATCCGCTGCTCAACAAAACCTACGACCTGAGCTACGCCAAGGTCGTGCCGGACTTGCATTAGAATTTCGTCACTGCGAGCGACCCCCGGGTCAGGCCCGGGGGGGGGCAATCCAAAGCCCCTGCCGCAGCCCTTCGATCGGCTACTTCGCCGCTCTGCTCCTCGCGATGACGTCCCAACTTGGTCGAGATTTGGCGCGCAGCGCCTACAGCGCCGCCTCTGGCGCAGTCGGCGTTTCGGGCACGCCCGATACGATCAGTTCGAGCACTTCCTTTTCGGTGGTCTGGGCGATTGCGCGGTCTCCCACATTACGACCGCGCTTGAGCACCATCACGCGATCGCCGACTTCGAAAATGTCGGTCATCCGGTGCGATATGATCACTTGCGCGACCCCATGGACCTTCAATTCCGATATTGTCTCGAGCAGCCGATGGGTCGCCGTCACCGACAGATTGGCGGTCGGCTCATCGAAAATCACCACCTTCGGCGCAAACGAAATTGCGCGGGCGATCGCCACCGACTGCTGGCGTCCGCCCGACAGGCTTTCGACCTTCTGGTAGACCGAGTTCACGTCGACCTTGAGCCGGTTCAGGATCGCGCGGGCGTCGCCATGCATCCGCGCCCGATCGACAAAGATGCCGTACCGCATCGGCCATCGCCCCAGGAAGATGTTCTGGCCGACATCGAGATTTCCGCAGAGCGCGAAGTCCTGATAGATCATCTCGATGCCGCGATCGCGGCTCTCGTGCGGGCTCTTGAAGTGGACCGGAGTTCCGTCGATAAAGATATCGCCAGCGTCGCGCTGGTAGGCGCCGGTGACGATTTTCATGAGCGTCGACTTGCCCGCCGAATTGTCGCCGACCAGCCCGAGCACTTCGCCCGGCATCAGGCGCAGATTGACGTCGATGAGCGCCTGCACCGGTCCGAAGCTCTTGTAAATTCCCCGCATGTCTACAATCGGCGTCGTCATGCCCTGTGCTCCAGGACCGCGGGGGTCGCCTCTTCGCCCGCTCTCATTCCGCCGAACCATGCGCCCAGAATATTCTTCTGCCGCAGCCAGATGTCGCCGACCACCGCAATGATCAGGATCAGGCCGATGAACACATTCTGCCATTGCTGCGGGAGAACGAACGAACTGCCGTCGCGAAGGATGATCTGAAGCGAAAGCAGCTGGCGAATGAGCGTGATGACGCCCGCGCCCGCGAGCGATCCGATCATCGTGCCATAGCCGCCGAAGATCGAGCCGCCACCGATGATGATCGAGGAAATGGCGTCGAGTTCGCGCAACTGCCCGGCCGTCGGAATGAAGCTGCGGTAGAACGCGTCGTAGATCACGCCGGCGAAGGCCGCGCAGGTCCCGGAAATCAAGAGCGCGGTAAACCGGACCCGGCGCGTGTTGATGCCGGCGAAGGTCGCCGCACGCTCATTGCCGCCGACAGCGAGCACCTTCTGCCCAAACGTCGTATACGCGAGCACGACTCCGGCAATAGCCGCCACGACGAGCACAAAGATCGTCTGCACGCTGACAGCCTCGGCGACGGCGAGCCACCATCCATGGGTCGGCGCGATTCCAAACGCGTCGAGCAATTCGAACAGGCTGCGGCCGATGAGGTTGAAGGATTCGGGAAAGCCATTGAGCTGGGTGCCCGAAACGATCGACGATCCGATGCCGCGGGCCCAGTAGAACGTGCCCAGAGTCGCGATGAATGCGGGAAGGCCGACATAGGCGGTCAACCAGCCGTTGACGGCGCCGGCCAATACGCCGACTCCGATTGCGATGACGCCGGCGGCAAGAGGACCGAGACTCGTGTCCTTCATGATGACGGCGGCGGTGGCGCCCGAAAGCGCCAGCACCGACCCGACGGAGAGATCGATGTCGCCGTTCGCCATCACGAAGGTGAGGCCGACCGCAAGCAAGGCGATCTCGGAAAAAGCCAGCAGCATCGAGAACGAATTGTCGAGCCCTTGCCAGAAATCCGGCCTCGCCCAGAAGCCGAACAGCCAGAGCGCGACAACCAGGATGACGGCGGCTGCGTCGCGTCGATAGAAGAACGCCGCAATCCCGCGTTTGCCGAGGCCGCGCGCCTGCGACGCCGTGCCGCGCGTCTGTGCGCCAGAGATCGCAACGCCTCCGAGATCCGGAGTGACCGGCGGGGGCAGACCGCGCAGCCGCGCCCACGCTCTTGCAAGAATGCGCCGACGCACCAGCCAGGGTTCGACGAGCACCGCCAGGACCAGGACCACGCCCAAAAACGCCGGCACTGCGCCGGGCGGCAATTGCGAGATCGCGGCGACCTCCATTTTCTCGTCCCCGACCTGAATGATGCGGGTGATCGGCACCCCTTCGCGCAGCACCTTGTCGATCAGGCCGACGAGGATCGCGCCGAGGCATGATCCGATCACGCGCCCGCGGCCGCCGAAGATCGCGGTGCCGCCCACGATCACGGAGGCGATGACGACCAGCTCGGCGCCAAGGCCGAACGCCGGGTCCGCGTCCTTGCTTTGCGCAAGATTCATCAGTCCGGCGGTGACTGCGCAGAGCGAAGACAGCACGTAGGAGCGCATGCGAACGAAGCCGGTGTTGATGCCGGCATAGCGGGCGGCCTGCTCGTTTCCGCCGGTCGCATAGGTCGTCCAGCCATAGGACGTATAGGCGAGAGCGACGGCGCCGATCGCAGCAATGACGAGGAAAACGATGATCTGGTTGTTGAAGCCGAGCGCGTTGATCTCGCCGATGCGGAAGAACGTCGGGTATTCGTCCGCCTTGAGTTCGAACGCGATGTTCTTGCCGCCGGTCAGCCCGAGAATCACGCCGCGGCCGATGAACAGAGTCGTCAGGGTCGCAATGAACGCCGGCACCTCCAGAACCGTGACGAGAAAGCCGTTGGTCAGGCCGATGACGAGGCCAAGGGCGAGACAGGCGACGACGGCGGTCGTGACGTCGAGGTCGAAGTAGCTCGGCGCGAACAGCATGCCGAAGAACGTCGCAGTCAGGCCGAACGTCGAGCCGACGGAAAGGTCGAGCTCTTTGTTGACCAGAACGAACGTCATGCCGACCGCCATGACGCCGTAGCGCGACGCATCGCGCAGCACCGAGAACAGCGCGGACGTCGAGCCGAAGAATGCGGGGTTGAGATAGAGGCCGCCGAGATAGAGCGCGGCCATGATCACGAGCAGGCCGACTTCCCATCCGCCGAACAGGAGCGACGAGCCGCGCCCGCTCTCGATCGGGCGCGTGACCGCTTGTGTGGCGCTCATGGCTTCAGACGCTCAGTCCATATCGGGGTTGGGGATGCGCGGGAAGCCTCTCTGAGGCCCGCGCATCCCGGATCAAACGCGAGTCTAGTTTTCGAAGCGCTTGCCGACCTTCTCGACGTTGTCCTTGGTGACGAGCTGCGCGCGCGTGTCGAGATTCGCCGCCGCGATGTTGCGGTCGATCTGGAGATAGAGCTGCATGACCGGATAGAAGCCCTGCAGGAACGGCTGCTGGCCGAGGGAGCCCTGCAGCGCGCCGGTCTTGATCTGCTCGAG
>JAFAHO010000060.1 GCA_019237205.1 Hyphomicrobiales bacterium | reverse complement strand
CTTCAGAAAACTCGCAAGCGCTGGATTTTGGTTATCCCCGCGCCAGTGCGCGGAATAGCTGATGCGCGCCGGCTCCGCCCCATCTCGCACCTCGCGATAAATGACGCCGGCATTAGTCGCGCCGGCGCTCGCCTCGGTCAGCAAAGTGATCCCAAATCCCGCTCCAACGAGGCTCATGAGACTCCCGCGGCTGACATCGTGGCGCACGATCTTCGGCCGGTCACCGGGCGATGCCGTCCTTGCAATCAAGAGATCATGAAGCTCCGGTCCGGGATCGCGTCGGCTGAGCAGCACTGTCTCGTCCTTGAGGTCGATCCAGTGGACAGCCTGCCTCCCGACGAACGGATGACTTTCGGGAATGGCGGCGAAAAGCCGTTCGCTCCAGAGCGCCATCACTGTGTTCTCCGGTAGCGGCGCATCGCCAGGGACGATCACGATGTCGACGGCGCCATTGCGAAGCGCCGTGGCGAGCCGTTTCCGTGAACTCTCGACGAGCTCGATCTCCAGTTGCGGGAAGCGCTGCGCGACTTCCGTCAGCGTCGCGCGAAGGTTCCCGGCGGACAACGAGGTGTAAAAGCCGATCCCTAAGCGCCCGGCTTCGCCGCGGCCCGTCCTGTGCGCAGTCGCTGCCAGCGCCTCCACCTGCTCCAGGATCGATCGAGCGTTTCGCAGAAACTCTTGGCCCGCCTGCGTCGGCCGGACGCCGCCGCTGAACCGATCGAAAACAATCAGGCCAATCGATTCCTCGAGCTGCCGAACGCAGCGGCTGAGCGTCGACTGTTGAAGCAGCATCGCCTCGGCGGCGCGCCGAAAGCTGCCGTGCTCCGCTGCCGACACCGCATATCGAAGATGCTGAAGCACGATCGGCGATGATCGACCGGGTCTTGAGAAATCGTCGTTTTTTCGTTGGTCGAGCATGTTCCCCCAGCTCTATGCGCGATGGACAATTGCGGGCGACCAACCGAATCAGGCAACCGTCTGAGCAAGGTTGGCGGACTTTGAGACAATTTTTTGAGCGCGCTCAAGAAGCGCCTTGCAACGAGCCACGTCCGCCCCGCGAAGCGTCAGTAGTCAGCCAAAGTTAGCTCAGCGCGCTCCGATGGAGACCAGCTTACATGCTCGCGACAAGCCTCCGCGCGGGCATGTCAATCCAAAGAGCCGTCGCTTGCGGCTCGTCCTGGTTGGCGCCTCGTGCCGCGCGATCATTTTTCGCGAGATCGCCTCCTGCTGAATTCGAAGATGGTCGCGCAGCAGCTTGTTGCGGGTGATGTAGCCTGCGTTCACTCCCGGAATTGAATGGTTCATCAGCAGGTGGACATCCAGTTCTGGCACACCGGCGGTCTGCGCAATCGTCCGAAACGTCTGCCTCAGGTCGTTGCCCCACTTTGACAGCTCACCACGCTTCTCCTTGTGCTCCGCCAAATGTCCGCTCTCGCTATCAGCTGGAAATGCCCATTCCGCTGATTGGTAAGGATAGAGCAACTGCCCAAAGCGCAGAACGCGGACCAGGCAGCGAATCATGGGCCGACCGCGGAATGTCGAATGCTCTCGCCTCTCCACCTTTCGGCTTCGGCACGTGCAGGAAGCGTCGGCGAAAATCCAGGTCCTCCCTGCGCGACTCCTTGATCGCCTCCGGGCGATGGCCCGAGAGCAGGAGGAAAAGATGAAATTCTCGCCGCACCGGGTTTTCGAGCGCCGCCAATTCATTGAACCAACCCTTGAGATCGGCGAGCCCAAGGGCTGTGTCTCGCCGGCGTTCCAAATTCCAATCAACCGCTGAGACGGGGTCGTCCGGAGGAAGGCCCCTCGCTGCTTTGCGAGCGTGATTGTAGATCGCGCGCAGCGTTCGCATGCAGCCGTTTGCAATATAGTTTCCGTTCTCTTGACTGAGCTTTTCGTGCCGAGCTCTCACCAAGTCCGGCTGGAGCCCAAGCTTGGATAGGGGAATATCGAGCCAATCTGACATCAGCCGTTCGACATGGTCCCTATAATTCTCGATCGTGCCGCCGCTTCTCCCTTTCCGCTTCATATGCCCATCCCGGTAGCGCTCCCACGCCTGCCTTAAGGTGGGGTCGGGCCCGTTCGGAGTAGGGCTCAATGGCTCCTCCGGCTTAGGCCGCGGATCGACGCCGTTGGCAATTGACCCGAGGAGCACCTTCGCTTTCGCTCGCGCCTCTCGGGTTGCAATTCTGCCCACCTCCCCGACTTTCACCCGGATGGTCCGTCGCTTTCCATTCTCCCAAAGATCGCCCTGGATCATGAAGGTCTTGGAACGGGTACCGACGAGGAGAAAAAAGCCCGCCATATCCTTATCTCGCACGATATGCTGGCCAGATGCAGCGAACGGCAAAGCGCCGATCGCTCGATCAGAGAAGGAAAGTCGGGAGTGCAGCATGACGTTAGAACGGTGTTAGAACGGCGGTTGCAGGCTCACGAGTTTGAGAGCCGCAGTTTGCTATCCTACGCTAAAGTAGCCAAAACACAATAAAACACAAAGGTGTGATCGACAACTTAGGGGTCCAAGCGCACAAATGGAAAGCCTCGGTACGGCCCAGCAGACAAACTGCGAATCTGGGGGTCAGGAGTTCGAATCTCTTCGGGCGCGCCAGCAATTTCAGGATATTAGGCTAGCGCCCACCGTTCTAGAGAGATCTTATTTAGAACGGCGGTTGCTCGCTGCTCGTTAGTGCCTCCTTAGGTCTGTTGCCCTCGGTTAACATAGATCACTCCGTAGCCAAGCCCGTGGCAACTGCCATTACCTCAGCAGTCCGGCTCGTCCAAATCGGGCAGGTTGCCTGAGTGACGTCACCCGTTTTTATACAGTTTCTAGGCTGGCGGTATCCCTTCCTAAATGAATGACGGCACACCGGCGTCAGTAGGAAAGCCGTCGGACCGCAGTCTGCTCCGAAGGGTATCAATTGGCGTTGAGCGATGGATACGTGCAAGCGATACGGGAGGGCGCGGATGAGCTGGAACTATCACGGCCATGGCGGCTCAACCCACCTCGCAACGAGATTCGCGCGGCTCGCTATCGTGGCGATCTGTGTGCTGGCGTTAGTCGGGACTGCCAGGATGTCGCTCGGCGATGATCCGCTGCTCGGCACTTGGAAGTTGAAGTAATTCGTGGCGCCAGAACGTCTCGACGGCGAACGTCGGCCCGCGCTCGGTTAGCATCCCGAGGGCTATCCCGGCTACGCGCCCCGACCGGCGCCTGTAAACGCCTTCGTCGCAGGAGGGGTGCCGACCAAGGGAACAGGACGCGCCAAAGGGCAAATGTTCGGCACGACCCGTGCTAACTTCCATCAGCCAGCGCACCAGTTAGGATAGCACCGAAGGAACAAACTCGAGAACAAAAGCGCACGGCAGTTTTGATCGTTCTGCTACAGACGATAAGGATAGGTGTAATGCCACAATCTGGTGCTGAAATATAACAATATGGAACGGCCACTCCCCCCGCTTTCCCGCCCGTCAGCGAAACGGCTTCCGAAAGACCATCGCATTGCTTCTATTTTGCAGACCGCCCGGGTCGTGTTGCGCGAGCGCGGATCGGAACAGTTTCTGACCTCTGAAGTGGCGCAGCGGTGTGGGGTCTCGGAAGGCACGATCTACAAGTACTTCAGCACGAAACGCGAATTGCTTCAGCGTGTAGCCGAGGACTGGTTTGAGGAGTTTCTCACCGAAGACCCGCCTTCGAACCCGGATGAGCCGATTCGAGAGAGACTTTTCAGGGTCATCTGGAGAAACCTGTGGGGGATAAAGAAGGAGCCCGCCCTTACCCGGTTTGTCCTATTGGAGCTGCGACCGGATCCGGACTTCCGCAAAATGAAATCCTACGAGCAGAACCGTAGATTTGCGGCCATGGTGACGGATGTGGTGGCCGAGGGGATCCGCCGCGGCGAACTCAGGGGAGACGTTCCACCAAAAGTCATCCGCGACATGATCTTCGGCGCCATCGAACACCAGACATGGGCTTATTTGAGGGGCGAGGGAGACTTTTCCGTCGATGACTCGGCTTCGGCCATTGCCGACGTGATTACGAACGGCCTGGGTCAGCGGCCCAGATCAGGGTCTGTCGCCACCCTCGTGGACGTGGCTTCACAATTGCAGGAGTCGATCGGAAAACTCAGCGCGGGAGTCGCAGAATTGCGCCAGGAGCTTGCATCGACCCAGAATTTGAAGTGAGGCAGGCTCGCCATCGGCAGAGTCGCCGCGACCCGCTGGCCATTCAGGGCGCTCGCCGTGGCTCGCGTACCTTGACATTCGCCGTCTTTTGTCGTTAGTAAGTCCAACTCACCTATTCTTGCGCTCCTATTCCGGGACAGAGGACCGCGCCATGAAGTCCTATGTAATGGGAATTGACTTCGGTTCGACGACCGCTAAGACGGTAATTCTGAACCTGAAAAGCGAGATGGTCGCATCTTGCGTCGCCCATATGGGCGCGGTCAGCGGTGAAGGCGTGAAGGCCTCAGTCGAGGGCGCGCTACAAGAGGCGCGCCTCAGCCAGAACGACATGGGGCGCACCGTGAGCACCGGCTACGGTCGGCGCATGCTCGACATGGCTGACAAGAATTATACCGAAATCACCTGCCACGCGCGAGGCGCCGTCGCAATGGTCCCGGAGGCCCGGCTGATCATCGATATAGGCGGTCAGGACAGCAAGACCATAGCGGTCGACGCGAAGGGGCTTGTGACCCAATTTGCGATGAACGACCGTTGCGCCGCCGGCACCGGAAAATTCCTTGAGGTGCTTGCGCGCGCGTTGTCGATCGACCTCGACCTTATGGGCGAGACCGCGCTTGACGCGCGCCACGAACTGCGAATCTCGAGCATGTGCGCGACCTTCGCTGAAACCGAAGTCATCTCGCTTCTGGCCGAGGGGCGGACAAAGCCCGACGTATTGGGGGCGGTCCATGCGGCGATCGCGACCAGGACCGCGGGCCTGGTCGCCCGGGTCGGACAGCAGGGGCCCGTGGTCATGACCGGCGGCGTCGCGCGCAACAGAGCGGCGGTACACTACATTGAGAAAGCGATCGGCATGCCGGTCATTCTGCCGGCCGCGCCCCAGATCGCGGGGGCGTTGGGCGCCGCCTTGATCGGGCTCGACGATTATCTAGCTGAATGCAGGAGGCAAGACGCGTCGATCGAGGATGACGAACCGCTAGATCGTCAGATGACTCTAAGCCAGGCGTCCTGTGTTCCCGGATGCAAGGGAACGCAAGCCGCTCTCGCGACCGCCGTCGAGCCGCGTCCTGTCGGCGACATTTGGCAAAGAATCCACGCTCACATCTGAAGGAGCCGCGCCGCACGTGAAGGCGCGAAACGTCGTCTCTTCAAATGGCACCATCGAGAGCTGCAACTAGATTCGGCGCGCGTGTTCAGAAGGTCTTGAGCCACATCCCGCCGTCGACGTTTACGATCTGGCCAACGGTGTAGCGAAGGGCGCCGCTCGCAAGACTGGCCGCCGTTTCGGCGATCTCGTCGACTTCCCCCCAGCGATTCGCCGCCACGAATCCCGAAGCGATAAGGTCGTCGTATTTCTTCCGTGAAGAACCCGTCATGTTGGTTTTCATCATTCCAGGGCGCAGTTCGTAGCACTCGACGCCAAGCGGGGCGAGCCTCACGGCGAAATGCTTGATCATGTGCGACAGACCGGCCTTTGAGATGCTGTATTCCGCGAGCGCGGCGCCGACTATCTCGTCCACGGCGACGCTGGTGACCGTGATGATCGAACGCCGTCGGCCGTTGGCCGCTTGCGCGGCCATTCTGCGAGCCATCGCTTGCGTCAAGAAGAACTGGGCGCGCAGATTGACGCCGATGCAGCGGTCGAAGCTGGTAGGGGCGACATCCAGAATGTCCCCGCGCGAGAGAACTGACACGCCCGCGTTGTTGACAAGACAGTCCACCTCTCCGAAGTCATCGCATACAGATCCAACGAAGTTCGGTAGTTCTTCGATCTGCGCGAGATCGCGCGCGAAGATTTGGGCTCGGGCGCCGCGATCTGAAGCGCGCGCGACAACGTTGCGAAGGGATTCGCTTTCAGCAAGATCATTCAGCGCCAGGTCGAAACCCGACTTCGCAAGTGCGACGGCGATTGCCGCGCCAAGTCCTCCGCCCGCGCCCGTCACAAGCGCGACCGGTCGTGTCCTCGCAACTCCGGCGTCGACCTTCACAGCGAGGTGGCGCGGGCGCCGGATCCGGACGGCTTTCGCCAATCCACGGCAAGAATCTCGCCCTCCTGGATCGAAGTGGTCAATTTGTTCTTTTGGATCTTCCCGGTCGCGGTCATCGGATAGTGATCGACGAAGAACCAGCGCTCCGGCGTCTTCTGCGGCGACAGGTATTTCCGGCAGTAGGCGTAGAGTTCGTCTGCCGTAATTGTCTCCGACGCCTTTGGCTGCACCACAGCAGCGACGATTTCGCCCCAGCTCTCGTCTGGCAACCCGACAACCGCGATCTGCCCGACTTTCGGGTGCTGGAAGATGACGTCCTCGATTTCCTTGGGATAGAGGTTCATGCCCCCGCGGATGATCATCTCCTTCAGTCGACCGGTGATCTTAAAGTAACCGTCCTCATCCATCCTGCCGAGGTCGCCAGTCCTCAGCCAGCCTTCGCTTGTGAGCGCAGCGGCGCTCGCCTCCGGCATCCCGTAATAGCCGGACATCGTGAGGAAGCCACGAACCCAGATTTCGCCTACGGTATTGAGTGGCTGCGGCTTTGAGGTCTCGATGTTGGCGATCATCACCTCAATGTGGGGCGTCGGGCGACCGATCGTCTCGGTCTGCCGTTCGACCGGATCGCTCGTCGAAGTCTCGAGAAATGGACCGTTGCTCTCAGTCTGGCCATACATGATGCAGAAATTGCAGTTGAATTCCTGTTTGGCGCGCATGACCAGAGCGGCGGGTACGTTGGATGCTCCGGAAAGAATGGATTTGAAGCTCGACACGTCGCGCGTTTTCATGTCGGGATGATTGAGCAGCGCGAGAATCATCGTCGGTACGATCAGCGAATTGTTACACTGCTCCGATTCGATTAGCTCAAGGAAAAGGCCGGGCTCGAAGGCTTGCATGAGCACAAATGTGCCGGCGTGACTGAACGTGCCGATCTGACTGACGATGCCCCCGCCGATATGAAACATCGGCATCGCATTGATCCAGACTCCGCCCTCTGGAAAGTCAGCGCGATCGGCGATCTGTCGCGCGGTGTTGACCACCGCCATATGGTGTAGGCAGGCGCCTTTGGGTTGGCCCGTTGTGCCGGATGTGTATTGAATTTGCATGGTGGCTCTGGGATCAAGCTGAGGTAACGCGACCGACGGGTCGGATTGTGCAAGCAGATCTCCGATCTCATCGAGCGAGATCGTCTCCCGCAATTCCGGCAGCTTCGGACGTATCGCCTCAACCACGGGTCGGAGCGCTCTATTGCGTGACGCCTCGGCGAAGACCAAGCCCCGGGCTCCAGAGTTTTGCAACACGAACTCGAGTTCCCGCTCTGTATAGGTTGGATTGACCGGCACGATGATCAGTCCAGCGTAGCTCAAGGCATGCTGGAAAAGCATCCACTCGGGCGTTTCAGGGGCCAGCAGCCCAATCCTGTCGCCAACCTCGAACCGCTTCAGCAGAGCTCGCGCAAGCGACTTCGATTGATCAACCAACTGACGGAAGGTCCACCGTCGCCGCTTCGATGGGTCCGAAACTCCCTCGACCAGGGCCGTACGATCAGGCCATGCGGTCGCAATCTTCTCCATCATATCGCCGACGGTCATCTCCCAGAGGGGCGGACCGGGATCGGCCGGATGGTACGAGACGGAGAACCTGGCTGCGCTCAACGTTCCCTCCTATTTGGACCGCTGGATTCGCGGTTCTGGCGAGAATTGCACTCCACAACTATCGTCCTGGTCAGCGCCGAAGCTTGAGCACTTCCGGTAAGCTCGAGCGATGGAAGCCCTCGAAGGGTGAACTGTTCGCGTGGGGCTCCAGTTGACCGGTTTGCCGCGCGTTTGGCGCCCCGCCATCCACGCGCAGGCAGGAGCCGGTGATGTAGGCCGCAGCCGGAGAAAGCAGGAAGACTACGGCGGCCGAGACTTCAGCTTCGGTCCCGAAACGCTGAGCGGGGATGCGATGCGTGTAGTCGAACAGTCGCTCGCGCATCTCCGGCGTATAGGTATCAAATCCGCTGGACGCGATGCCGCCTGGCGCAACCGCATTGACCCGGACTCCCGACGACGCCCACTCGTAAGCCGCGGTCTCGGTCAAAGTCAGCATGCCGCCGCGCGCCGCGCCGGAATGCGCGAATTCTGGCCAGCCGTTCCAGATATCGGCGATGATATTGACGATCGCGCCGCCGTGCCCAGCCATCCAGCGATTGTAGACCTCCCGCATGAAGACGAACCCTCCGGTGAGATTGTTGCGGACAACAGCCTCAAATCCCTTGGTTGTAATTGTCCGCATGGCGGCGCGATACTGACCGCCGGCGTTGTTGACGAGCCCGTCAATTCCGCCTCGCCAGGCGAGCGCAGCCTCGATAGCCCCTGCCACTTGGACCTCGTCGCGAATATCACAGACATGGGCCATCGCTTGGCCGCCATCCTCTTCAATCTCTCGTGCGACGGTGTCCAGTTTGTTGGACGTACGGCCCAGGAGGATGACGCTCGCGCCGAGAGACGCGAGCTCGTGCGCGATGCAACGGCCGATGCCGCTGCCGCCCCCGGTAACGATTATCGTCCGTTGGTCGAAGAGCTTGGGGCGAAAGATCGAATCATAGGTCGTCCGCGACGCGGACGCGGCGAGGGCAGTCGCTTGCTTCATTGTCCCACCCAACTCTCGGACGTCACTTCGATATCAAGGCGCTTCATGGACTCTCATGCCGCAGAGATTCCTCCGTTCAGACTTATCGCCTGACCGGAAATCTTGGCCGCCTGCGGGCTCGCGAGGAAGACGATCAGGTCGGCCATATCGTAGGCGTTGACAACTCCGAGATGCGCAAGTTTGATCGCCTTCCCGAACAGCTTGCCGGCGAATTCGTCACCCATCACTTTGTCGCGGGTCGCGGTGCCCTCAATAATCGATGGGGTCACGACATTGACCCGGATGCCGTTTCGCTTGGCCTCTATCGCAAGCGTCCGGGAGAACATCACGATGCCGGCCATTGCCGCAGAGAGGACCGTCTCGCCGGGCGTCGCCACCTTCGCTGCGTCCGACGCGACATTGACGATCGCGCCTCCGCCTTGCGCAGTCATGAAGGGAAGGACGATCCGGCTTGTCAGCAACGGCGCCATGATTTGCTCGAAGAGAACACTCTGAATCTCATCGAGACCGGTCTTGTGCAGAAGCTTTGGAGCATAGGAGCCAGTCGTCGAATTGACCAATACGTCGAGGCGGCCAAATTCCTGTTGCGCCGCCTCGCAGACGACGGTCGCCTGGTCTGCCAAATTGCAGTCGCCCGGGAAAAAACGAACCTGCGAACGTGGGGCTTTCTCACGAACCTTCCGCATCGCGGATTCGCCGCGCTCCCGATTCCTGCCAACAATGCCAATCGCGGGGCTCCCGGCTTCTGCGAAGCGGACCGCGGTCGCCAATCCTACGCCAGAAGTCCCGCCGGTGATCAACACACTACATTCGTTGAGAGGCCGCGTGTTCCAGGTCTTCGTTTCGCCCATGACTCCGTGCGGCCTCCTCCCAAGGATTGACCGAACAATAGTACGTTACCGTACGAAATGCAAGCGCTCTCGCATATGGAGCCGGCGAAATTCACGCTGGTTTCGCGCTCTGCCGCCACGCTTCCAAGAATTTTTCGAGGACAGCCCGGGACGTCCAACTAACGTCAGACAGAATCGCGATGCGGGCCGGGGAGCGGCGATTTGCTCGCTCCCTGCGGCAGATGGAAAGCGACCCCTGATCCCGGACGCAGGTGCTTCAGTCGAGGGCCAACCGCGGCTCACGGACTCGCCAACGCGCGCTTCTCCCATCGGCCTCGACCAATGTTCAAAGCGCCTAGGTCGCGAGGCCATCAGAGGAACCCAACCGTCGAGGCCACGCGCGCCGGGCGCCAACGCGAAGCCACGGTTCGATTCAGGCCGCGCGCCGTTGCGCCTCCATCGACTCAATCATCGCCTCGAGTCGAGTGTTCAGCAATTCGTCCTTATAGAAAGACTCGTCAGCGACATCGCCCTCGAAGAACAGAGCCTGCCGCCCGTTCCGTTTCGCCGACTCGGCAATGAGGAACTGGGAATTGGTCATGCCTCGACAGGTGCGCGAGGCGTGCATCACCATTCCACCAATTCCAAACTTGTCGCAAATTCGCTCGATCTCTCCGATCATGATCGGAGCGCCATGATTGTTGGGGCAGATCAGGTAGTTCTGCGCCATGCCCAGGACAGGTTCGTCGAGATCGATCAATTCCGGCTCCTGCCAGAACGACATGTGAGTATAACGTCCTGCGACGACACAGGCATTGACCGCCGCGAATTTGTCCGCAAGCCAGCCAACCTTGTTCCAGTTCATCATCCCGTCGAAGAAGAGCCGGTACTTCTCGTCCTTGACTGCGCCGATGCCCCGCTCCGCCCTCTCTTTGATCTCCGCCTTTACGCCTTCGAAGTACGTGACCAGGTTCTGATCGCCGGGGAGAAAGTTCACCGGAGCAATGCTGACGATCCAGTCGAAAAAGCTCGCCGGCGAGGGAGTCGCTGTACAAAGGTCCATAGCCTCCAATCGAAGCCGCGCAGCTTTTTTGACGTAGCCCATGACTTCGCTTAGCCGGTCAAAGTTGTATTTTCGTCCGGTATGCTCCTCGAGGAACCGGGTCATGGCGACTAACTGATCCGCGACATAGCGAGAGCGTTGTTCCCACTCCTCGCCGCGCAGATATCCTGCGTCCGGCCGCCCGCCCCATAGCAAGGGGATCGAGACGGTGAACATTGGCACCTTCTTGCCAAACAGCCGATAGGTGATGTCGTCCCACTGCTGTCCCGAACTGCAATAGGGATAAGCGTTGATGATCATGTCCGGCGGCGGCAGCTTCGCCATGGTGACCGCGCGCTCATCGTCGGGCGCAATTCCGAGCGTCCCGTCCTTAAGTTTCCCGAGATCGATCAGCGCCTGACCGATATGCGTCCTCGCGTACGAGCAGAGTTCGCGATCATATCCGCGCTGCTCTCCAGCCTTTTGCGCCGGCATCTCGCCATGCTTGGCCGCAAGATAGGCGGACCACGCCTCGCCGTGAACCCAGGCGAGATCGTGGGCGTGAAAAAACGGCGGGATATAGGTTCCGTTGTACCAGACGACCTTCTTTCCCTCTTCTTTGGCGCGAAACAAACTCTCCCAGTACGCGTTGACGAGTTTGCCGCCAAAGCGGGTGCTCTGAAGCCTATTGGCCCGCTCTCCGTTGCCGAAAATGGGACTGGGGCCCGGGCGATCAACAAGATTCAGCATGAACTTCTCCTCCGTACCTGCCGTGACGATCGGTCACGCGGCGACAGCGCGCCGGGTTATCTCCATGAAAGTCTCGAGACGAGTTTTCAGCGCTTCGAGCGCAACCCCTTCGTGCTCCGTCTCGACCAGAAGATGGGGAACGCCGCGCCGTTCAAAGGCTTCCTTGATTTCGGGATAGAAAAACATGTGGGGCTCACAAAACTTGGCCATGAGCACAATAAGTCCGTCAGCCCGGCAATCGGCGACCGCTTTCAGGAGGTATTGCTCCCAGTCCGCTCCCTTGACCGCTCGCGTTGGGCAGGGAACTTTTCGATTCCGACTCAAGTACCAATCCGCAAGCGCCCGAACGGGCGGCGCCTGCTCGTCGATGTCCGCAAATATGAAGCGGAAGCCGTGGTACAAGTCGTCATCCACAACTCGCCCGCCGCATGTTTCTATGAGGTCGAGAATGTCGAGCTTAGGCGCGTGACACAGGTGACCGGACAGAAACACCCTGACCGACCTGACGGCTGAAGGCTCCGAGCGCTTCTGGGTAAGGAACCTCTCGAGAAGCGCACAATGCTGCGCCTTGTCCATCACCATCGACGATTTGACTACTGCCTGCATTTGACGCGCACTCAAGGCGATCTGCCCATTGCGGCGCAAGTCGTAGAGTCGCCGCATGAGCCCACGGTCGCGATTGAAAAGACGAATGGACGCCCGGACATCCGCTTCATCGATCTTCCGGCCGATGAGCGTTTCAAGTTCCTTCCACAGCTGCTGAAAGGTCCGCTCCGTCTCGGCCAGGGCCCATTCCGCATCGATGATCGAACAAAGCTGGTTGAAAAGGATCGGCAGCCCCGGGATGTTGGCGCGAATTACGTCAGCGGTGCCCAACAGCTGGACGCAGTGATCGCCAAACATGATCGCGTCGAGGCCCGAGAACTTCCCGCGCAACGCCTGGTCGATCAGACTGCGATTGAAACCGCAATAAAAATTGAAAACGCTCTTATGGCCGATCGTGATCGGCTCTTCGTCCTCCTGCAGGATAACTGGGAGGGCTCCCGCTGCGTGCGCAAGCTCGGCCGGAAAATGCATCGGCAGCACGCCGATCACTCGGCCGCCGGTTTCCTCTTTCCACCGCCGAGCGTAGCCGAGGGAATCCGCGGCGACGTCCTCAAACAGGTCCAGCACGTCTTCCATCCCGAGCTCCTCGGCGAACGCGTCCCCAATCTCCGGCGACCATAGTAAGTCTCACTCACTACGTCAAGTCAAAAAAACGCCGTGAAGCCTTTGGGCGAATCCCCCGACGAATGGGATGTCCCCGAATTTCGGCGACTTTTGGACATATCCTTCCCCAGAAAGCCACTCGCTCGTTCGGCACGATAGAACATGAGTGAGAATCACCTTGGTGCAGAGATCAATGCTTTGCAGCTTGCGCGGAACCGAGCTTCGTTGTACGGTCGTACGCTACTATACGACTTGCCTTTCCAATAGCAGGCTTACCGAGGTCACAGCCATGGATTTCGCGCTCACGCCGGAACAGGAACTGGTGCGCGATTCCCTCCGTGAGTTCGCCGCAAGGGAATTGCGCCCCAAATATGCTCACTGGGACAGGACGGGCGAATTTCCTGCCGAGATCTGGCGCAAAATGGGCGCAGTTGGCCTGCTGGGGCTGCGCGTGCCTGAAGCCTATGGCGGGCAGAACCTCGATTGCGTCACTGCCGGCCTCGCCATTGAGGAAGCCGCCCGGGGCGACTTCAACTGTTGCTACGGCATTTTGAACAGCTCATTTGCCGGCGACCTTCTTGGCCAGCACGCGTCGCAATCCGTGCAGCGCGAATGGTTGCCGGGGATGGCTTCGGGCGAGAAAGTGCTTTGCGTCTGCCTGACGGAGCCGCATTGCGGGTCGGACGCAGCCGCGATTCGCACCAAGGCTGAGCGTCGGGGCGACCACTACGTCATCCGTGGCGAGAAATCCGCAATCACCCTTTTGATGGCCGGGCACGCCGGCATCGTATTCGCGAAGACCGATCCGAATGCCGGGGCGCGCGGAGTGTCCGCCTTCCTCGTTCCGTTCCACTCCGCTGGCGTATCGCGCTCGCGATATTCAGATATGGGGGCAAAAGGCATCGTGCGTGGATCGCTCTTTCTCGACGATGTGGAAGTGCCTTCGGAAAATATGATCGGGCCCGAAAATGGAGCCTTCTCCCGCGTCATGCAGACGTTTGAATACACGCGGGCGCTTATCGGACTCATGTGCATTGGGGCCGCGCAGATCTCCCTCGAAGAGACGATCGAATACACCAAGAGCCGCATCGCTTTTGGTCAACCGATCACGCGCAATCAGGGCGTTTCATTTCCGGTGGCCGAATGGCACACGCGCCTCACCATGGCTCGCTGGCATTGCTACCGCACACTATGGCTGCGCGACCAGGGCCTCCCTCACAACGCGGAAGCCGCGATGTGCAAAGGATTCATCCCGGAAATCTGCATGGGGGCCATTCAGGACTGTCTAGTGTTGCATGGCCACTATGGCTACACGCAGGATTTTGCCGTCGAGCAGAGGCTTCGCGATGTCGCGGGACAACTGATTGCCGACGGCACGCCGCAAATTCAGAAGCTGATAATTGCGCGTCAGCTGTTCGGCAGAGAATACGTTTGATGGAAGCGGCGAGGCGGAAGCGGTCGCACCACGAATCTACACGTGGAGATACCGATCCTGGATATCCTGGTTCCGGCCAAGCTCCCGCGCGGTTCCCGAAAACACTACTGCTCCCTTTTCGAGAACGTAGCAGCGGTCGCTGAGCGCCAGCACGAAGCCCAGGTTCTGCTCCGCGAGCACGATGGACAGTCCGGCCTGCTTCAACTCCTGGATCTTTCGCTCGATCTGTCTGACCACCAAAGGCGCGACCCCTTCTGATGGCTCATCGAGGAGAAGAAGCTCGGGGTTGCCCATCAGGGTACGGCCGATGGTCAGCATCTGCTGCTGCCCGCCGCTCAACAGTCCCCCCGCACGATCACGGAACTGCTGAAGATCGGGAAAGAGCGCGAAGACACGATCCTCGTCCCATGGAGTCTGGCCCCCGCGGGCCGGCAAGCGCGCGACATCCAAATTCTCCCAAACGCTCAATTCACTGAAGATTCGCCGATCTTCGGGAACGTACCCGATGCCATCGCGCGCATTGCGATGTGCCGCCCTCCTGACGATCTGTTTTCCCTTCCAGAGGATCGAGCCACCCCTCGGAGGTTGTAGCCCCATGATCCCTCTCATGGTCGTCGACTTCCCGACGCCATTTCGACCAATCAGCGAGACAAGCTCCCCGCTGTTCACCGCCAGCGAGACGTCGTGGAGGACGCGGCTCAGGCCGTAAGACACTGACAGATTCTCGACCTTGAGAAGCTCCATAGTCAATCCTGGCCAAGATAGACGCGCCTGACGTCGTCGTTCTTTCGGACGTCCTCAGGCGCCCCGGAGGCGATGATTTCGCCGTGGTGCAGGACCGAAATCGCCGACGCTATTTCAAACACGACGTTCATGTCGTGTTCGGTGAAGAGCAGCGTGAGTCCGCGGTCCGCCACGACATCCTTGATCAAGCCGATGGTTGATTTTGTTTCGGCAATCGACATGCCTGCAGTCGGCTCATCAAGCAGCAGGAGCTTGGGCTTCGCGGCAAGCGCAACAGCGAGCTCTAGTTGCTTCTGCTTGCCGTACGCCAGTTCGCTCGCCCGCCGCAATGCTTCGTCCTCGCATCGCACCAGCCTGAGCAATTCCAGGGCCTCTTCGCGGAACAGAGATCCTGCGTTGCGTAGAAAATTGTAGTTGATGCCAGCGCTCGCGATGAGCGCGACTTGAACATTTTCGAACGCCGTCCTTCGCGAAAAAACGTTCACGCGCTGAAACGAACGCGCCATCCCGGCCCTGACGATCTCATGGGGCTGCAAGCGCGCCAACCGCTGCTGGCGATACCACACCTCTCCCGTCGTGGGCGAAGCCAACCCGCTGATCAGATTGAACAGCGTCGTTTTGCCCGCGCCATTGGGACCGATGATTGCGTGAGTGGCAAATTCCTCGATCTGCAACGTTACGCCGCGGACGGCGACAAAGGCGCCGAAATTCTTCGTAAGGTTGACTATTTCGAGAATCGCCAAGCCTCAACTCCTCCGGGGCGCCCGCAGCTTGGAGAATATCCCGACGAGCCCCTCGGGAAACGCCATGACGATTGCGAGGAGGATGAGCCCCATTACGAAGGACCAGTACTCGGTATATTGCTCGGTGATGACTTCCAGTAGATAGAGCACCGCCGCGCCAATGATCGGCCCTATAAAAGAGTGTATCCCGCCCAGAAGGACCATGATGATGACCTGACCTGACTGCGTCCAGAAGGCCGTTTGGGGGTACATCCCGCGAACGTACATCGCGAGGAGGCAGCCGGCGAGACCAGCGAACGCCCCGGCTATGACAAAAGCCGCAAGCCGCATCCTTTTCACGTTCATGCCGAGAAAGCTGGCTCGTGTCGGGTTTTCACGAATCGCGACGAGGGCATGACCCATTGCCGACGCGCTCAGGATCCAAAGCGCCACGACAGAGAGCGCGCACACAGCCAGCGTGAACCAAAAGAACGAATAGGGGTTAGTCAGATAAATCGGAACGTCGACGCCCACAAATCCGTCGTCTCCGCCGGTGATCGACCTCCATTTGGTCGCAACGGCCCAAACGAGCATTGAGAACGCGAGCGTCAGCATCGAAAAGTAGATGGCGTTCAGCCGAACGCATAGCGCGCCGATGATCAACGCCGCTGCGGCCGACATGATCACCGCCCCCGCCATGCTAACAGCCAGGGGCCACCCGAGCCGGGTCAGAAAATAGGCGCAGGCATATCCCCCGATCGACAGGAAGGCCGCATGACCAAATGATAGGTTCCCGGTCTGACCCGCCAGGACATTGAGGCTCAACGCAAAGAGGCTGAAGATCATGACCTGGGTCGCCAGCTCCACCGGGTAGCGGGCGCCGAGAAAAGGGACGACCGCGAGCACTGCAAAGACGGCGAGGAGAAAGATGAGCTGCGGCCGGCTGGTCATCAGTGACGGACTTCGTCGGATTGGCCGAACAATCCCCACGGGCGGAGGATCAGAATGAAAACCATCATCGCATACGAGGCAACGATGACCCATTCCTGAAGGTAGAACGAGCCGAAAATTGTCAGGAAACCCAGAATCAGAGCCCCAACGAAGCTCCCAATCAGACTCCCCAGCCCACCGATCACTACGATGATGAAACAGTCGATGATGACGAGTGCGTCCATCCCGGGGTCGACGGCAGATCTCGGGGCAGCGAGAGCGCCGCCGATCGCGGCCAACATCGAGCCCACGACAAAAACTGCGGCGTAGACAAGATTTACGTCGACGCCCAACGCAGAAAGCATTTCTCGATCGAGGCGTGCGGCACGAGCAATTCGACCCCATCGCGTCCGCTCTATTCCAAACCAGAGCGCGAAGGCGACGATCGGGCCGAGGACGAGAAGGAAGAGCATATAGGTAGGGTAGTAGGTCAACCCGAGATTCACCGCGCCGCTCAGAGCCGGCGGCGTCGAGATGCTATGTTGATCTGAGCCCCAGACCATTCGCACCGCGTCCCTGAGGATCATCACCAGCGCGAAGGTGAGGAGAAGTTGCAGCATCGGGTCCTTGTCATAGAGCCTTGTCAGGAGAAACCGTTCGATGAGGAATGCGATCAACCCCATGCCAAGTCCGGCGCCCGCCACGCCAAGAAAGAAACCCAAATTGGTGTCTCCGAAAGTTTGCACAACCGTGTAGGCGAGATAAGCGCCAACCATGTAAAAAGCGCCGTGAGCGAAGTTCACGATCCGCAGCACGCCGAAGATGAGCGTGAGCCCCGCCGCGATGACGAAAAGGCTCATGCCCAGCGACAGCGCGTTCATCACCTGGATGAACAACACGATTGGATTCGCCAGCACGACGCTAGTCTTTCGTCGCGCTTGCGAGTGATCTGCGCGTACTCACCGGGGCGCGAGCCCGCCGCTCATTTGACGAGCTCATACGGCGACATTCGCTTCACCGGGGAGCCGGCGACGGAGTTCACCTGCCCATAGAACTCCGGCGAATTGGCGCGATGAGTTTTGGCGTCGACGGTGAGCGGGCCGAGCGGGGAATCAATCGTCAGGCCCTCCAAAGCGTCACGCACGGCTTTGGGATCGTCGCTTCCAGCCTTTTCGATCGCGGCAGCGAGGAAATTGACGGCGTTGTAGCCCGTGATCGGCCACATGTCCGTCTCCTTGCGTCCCTGGAGCTGCGCCAACGCCGCCTGATATTTCGCGTGGGCGTCGGAGCCTTCGTAGTACCAGATGTCTGAGGCCGCGGCCCAAACCCCTTCCGGGAAGTCCGGCCCCAACGCCTTCGCGACGGCATAGTCGCCGGTATTCGCTCCCCACAACAGTTTCTTCGTCTTGAACAATCCGAATGGGGCGGCCTGCTTCACGAAAGCTATGAAGCCGCCCCCGTACATCGTTCCGACGACGGTGTCGCAGGAACTGGCGATCAGCTGCCCGATCACCGTGCTGTAGTCGGTGGTATTCAACGGCACAAGGAATTCGCCGGCGTTCTGGATGGCGCCCATGTTCGCCTTGATCGCCTTGAACCAGTCCTGCGTGTAGGCATAGTCAAAACCGGTGAAGCAAACGCTTTTGGCGCCGATTTTGTTCAGGACGCCGACACTGCGAACTCCGTCGACGTCGGTTGTCGGCGCGAGCTGGAAAATGTACTCATGAAGTTTGGAGCCCGTAATGGCCTCGGTCTTCGCGGACGGCGAGATATTTACGATATGCTCCGTTTTCGCGAGCTCCGACACGGCGAGCGAGGTCGCCGACGTCGCCGGGCCGATAATGAATTTAACGCCATCCTTGGTGATCAGCTCCTTAGCGGCGGCGACAGACGCGTCCGGGCGCAGCATTTCGTCGCGCAGCAGAATCTCGAGTTTTCTGCCTTTGATTCCGCCGACAGCATTGATTTGATCGACCGCGAGACGGACACCGTCGCCGATGCCTTGCCCGACATAGGCCGCTCCGCCTGAAATCGGCAGGATGACTCCGATCTTGATTGTATCCTCGGCGCGCGCCGGCGCGGCCAATGAGATTGCGCCCGCAATCGCAGCGCACACACGAGCAATGCCAACAGCCCTCATTCCTAGCCTCCCTTTGAAACGCATTGCTTTCCTCGTTCCGAGTTTCGACATTTGCTACATCCCACTGCCAACGATCTCGCGCGCCACGATCAAGCGCATGATTTCGTTCGTGCCCTCGAGAATCTGGTGTACTCGAAGATCGCGGACGATTTTCTCGACGCCGTACTCTGTTAGATACCCATAGCCGCCGAACATCTGCAGCGCGTCGTTGGCCACTTGCGACCCGACATCGGTCGCGAAGCGCTTGGCCATTGCGCAGAGCGTGGTCGCGTTTGGCGACTTCGAGTCGAGAGCCGAGGCGGCGCGCCATAGCAACGTCCGCGCGGCTTCAAGTTCGGTAGCCATGTCGGCAATACGAAACTGGAGCGCCTGAAACTCGTCGAGCCGACGGCCAAACGCCCTGCGCTCTTTCATATAGGAAAGCGCTTTCTCAAGAGCGGACTGAGCGCCGCCCAATGAGCAGGCCCCGATATTGAGTCGCCCGCCGTCCAACCCGGCCATCGCGATCTTAAAGCCGGCACCCTCTTCTCCCAAGAGGTTCGTCGCCGGCACAGGACAATCTTCGAAAATAACAGCGCGTGTCGGCTGGGCGTTCCAACCCATCTTGCGTTCATTCGCGCCAAACTTGAGGCCGCTCGAACCCCCCTCGACGAGGAACGTCGAAATGCCCTTCGGGCCGTCTTCCCCCGTGCGCGCCATCACCACATAGAAATCGCGCTCATTGCCAGCTCCTGAAATGAATTGCTTCTGTCCGTTCAGAACATAGCAATCCCCGTCGCGCACAGCGCGGGTTCGCAACGCTGCCGCATCCGATCCCGCGCCCGGCTCAGTGAGACAGTAGCTGGCGAGCCGATCCATCGCTACGAGAGGAGGCAGGAACGTCCGACGTTGGCTCTCATCTCCGAACGCGTCGATCATCCAAGCGCACATGTTGTGAATCGAAATGTAGGCCGACACCGCGGGACAGCCGGTCGCCAGCGCCTCAAAGATGAGCGTTGCGTCCAAGCGCGTCAGCGCGGATCCGCCGACGTCGTCGCGGACATAGATTCCGCCCATGCCCAATGAAGCGGCTTGCCGGATGACGTCGATCGGAAAGTGCTTGTTTGTGTCCCAGTCGATTGCGTGCGGAGCAATTTTGTCGTCGGCGAAGGCGCGAGCCGTTTCGCGTATCGCCGCGCGTTCGTCATCGAGCGCAAAGTCGCTCATTGCGGATCGCCGCTTGTGAGGTTGGTCGGACTAGCGCTTGTCATACTGCACCGCGATCCGTCCGACTCGCTCGCGAGCCACGATCAGCTTCATGATTCCCGCAGTGCCGTCCCCGATTTCAAGCCCCATCACGTCGCGCATGCGCTGCTGATGCGGCAGGTCCATCGACCATCCGTAGTGCCCAAAGGTCAGCAGGCATTGATGGATGACGTCGAACGCGGTCTTCGGGCCCATCCACTTTACCATCGCGGCCTCCGCGGTGTGAGGAAGGCCAGCGTCACGCAACGCCACGGCGTGATAGCAGAGCTGCCGGATCGCCGCGATTTGGCTGTCGCCTTCGACCAGCGGAAACGTGACGCCCTGGTAGGAGGCGATCGGCGCGTTGAACGCAGTGCGCGTCTTCGTGTACTCCCACGCCTCATCGAGCGAAGCCTGGGCGCAACCCACGCATTGAAGCGCGATCAGGGCGCGGCTGAAATCGAACCCGCGCATGACGTGGGTAAAGCCCTGATTCTCCTTACCGAGCCTGTTCTCTATCGGCACGCGAACGCCTTCGAAAAAGACCGAGCCGCGTCCGATGATGTGGCTGCCAACGTCGTTGAAGCGGGTGCGTGCGACGCCGGGCGTATCCGCGGGAACGACCAGCGCCGTAATCCCTCCGGCGCCGCTTTCCGGGGACCCTGTCCGCGCGAAGACGATGAACGCGTCAGCACAATCGGCGAAGGTGATCGAGGTTTTCTCGCCTTCGAGAACATAGAAATCGCCGTCGCGGCGGCAGCGCAGCTTCATGGCGCTCGCGTCGGAGCCGCCGCTGGGCTCCGTCACGCACACGCCCATCAATGTCTCGCCGCTGATCATCCGAGGAATCCAGTGCTCCGCCAGTTTCGGCGAGCCGCTGCTCATGATGATCGCGCCGAGCAGCGACACGCCGACCGGTACGGCGCTGACGTTGAAGTCCCCATACGCGAGCTCCTCGGCAATGACGCCCGCGGTGACCCCGGGCGCGCCAAGCCCGCCGACAGACTCCGGCAGATCGACCCCCATCAGGCCGAGTTCGCCCATCTCGCGAATGAGCGAGCGGTCGAGCACGCCTGATTTGTCCCGCGCCTGATACTGAGGCGCCAGCTTCTCGCGCGCGAAGCGGCGGGCAAGATCCCGGATGGCGAGTTGGTCGTCGTTGAAAATCATCGGCGAAAACCTCGTGACGCGGTTCGTGATCGACAACCCCGCTAGCGCGCCTGAAAGTTCGGCTTTCGCTTGGCAAGCACCGCGCACATAGCGTTCCACGCATCGTCGGAGCGGGTGACACGGGCCATAGCCCGCGCTTCCTTTTCGAGTTGCCCCTCAAGGCTCTCGGTTGGACTTGAGAGCAGCAGATTCTTGGCTTCGCCGAACGCGCGGGTCGGGCCTTGCGCCAGCCTGCGGGCGAGCGCCCAGGCTTCCGGCTCGAGCGCGTCGGCCTCGACCACGCGGTTGATGAGACCCGTTGAGGCGGCTTCGTCGGCGCCGAGCGTTTCGTTGAGCATGTAGAATTGCGCCGCGCGCCGCGAGCCCATCCGGCGCGGCAGGAAATAGCTGCCGCCGCTGTCGCTGATAATCCCGATGCCGGCGAACGCGGCGTAGAATTTGGCGTTCGGCGAGGCCAGGACGAAATCCGCGCCGGCGATCAGCGCCACCGCGCCGCCCGCCGCTAGACCATGCACGGCCATGACCACCGGCGCGTCGAGTCGGGCGAAACGCGAGATGCCCATATGCAGGTTAGAGGTGACGCTCGAGACGAAGCGCGCCAGTTCTTCGCGGCTGCGGGTCAACGCATTGAGGTCGCCGCCGACGCTGAAGAAGCGCCCTTTCGCGTCGATGAGCACGGCGCGGACGTCCTCGCGCACCGAGCACTCGGTCGCGAGCGTGTCGAATTCGACGCCGAAGCGCTCGTCGAGCGGGTTGCCGCGTTCAGGCTGGTTCATCGTGATGTGCGCCACACCGTCCAAGACTTCGAACGCGAATGCGGTCAGTTCCATCTCAGCGACCCCGCGACCGGGCGAAATGTGAAGCCGCGCCAGTCGGAGGAGACCTGTCCAGATCTGACGAGAGCCCGCCGCCGGCTAACGCGCCGCAAGCATTGAAGTCGGGAGGAGGAGAGGGGTGGCGCAAACTGCGAGTGGATCGATCCTCCTGCATTGGTTCCTCCCGTGGCGGACGCGGCCGGCCCAGACTTCGGCGCGCCATATCGTAATATAGTTTATCATCATCTGGAAGCCTTTGTCCAGCCCATCGCCGGGCGCTCCGCCTATCTTTCTTCTAATTTTTGCGGCTTCGCCTCGGCGAGCATTCCGGTTGCCTGGAAGATAATCGTGTGCTAGTTTATCAAAAAGCTGCCGACACGGCCGGCGCGTGGCCAAAGCGAGGATCATTTGTGAGGGAGCCCCCTGGAGGGTCGTCGGGAGACGCCCCGGCGTTCGAGACGGTCGCGCGTCTCCGCGGCAGGCTCGGCCAATATCTCAGCGGGGCCGTTGGCCGAACCGTCTCTGTCGAACGGGTGACGAAGTTTCCTGCGGGCTTCTCATGGATCACCTGCGAGGTTTCGCTCTCCGGCTTTCCCGGCGTGAACGAAGCCATCCTTCGCGTCGGCCCGCCTTACGGGCTCTTCGCGCCCTATAGCGCAATGCCGGAATTCGAATCCCTCAGCGCGCTCGCGGCGAGCGAAGTTCCTGCGCCGCGCGTCTATCACGCGAGCGACGATCCGGCGATCCTCGGCGCCCCCTTCTTCCTGAGCGAGAAGGTCGAGGGCGACACCCCGCTGCCCTGGGGCTCGCAGGGCCAGACGATCCAGGGGGCGCGGCGGGAATCGCTCGCGGCCGACTTCATCAGCGCGCTGGCGGCGCTGCACCGTTTTGACTGGCGCGCGACGCCGCTTGCGAAATGGGGCGAGGGCGTGACCCACGAGAACGCCGCCCTAAAACAGGTCGACGACTGGGAGGCGCGCTTCCGCCGCTGGGCCTTGCGCCCCCATCCGATGGCGCATCGCGCTCTTCAGTGGCTGCGCGGCAACGCCCCGGTCGCGGAGCGCCTGTCGCTCGTGCATGGCGACTATCGGCTCGGCAATTTTCTCGAACGAGAGGGACGGATTTCCGCGATTCTCGACTGGGAGCTCGTCCATCTTGGGGATCCCATCGAGGATCTCGGTTGGGCGTTCCTGCCGCAATATCGCGGGGGCACGCCGCTCGTCTGCGGGCTTGCCAGCGAAACCGATTTTCTCTCCCGCTACGAGGCGCAGGCCGGGCGCCCGGTCGGTCCTGCTTCGCTCCGGTTCTATCGCGTCTTTTCCCTCCTGAAGCTCGCCTTCACCCATATGGCGGCGGCGCGCTGCTTCGAGAATGGGCTGTTCCACGACCTGCGCATGCCCGCGATGGCGACGCAGATTTCGCCGGTCTTTCGCCAAATCGGCCGGGCGCTGGATGAGGCTGCATGAACAATTCCCTCCCCCGTCTGATCGACGGCATGGTCGCGACCCTGCGGAAAGAAGTCATTCCGCGCATCGAAGGCGAGTACGCCCGCGGGCAGGCCTTTGGCATCATCTACATGTTGAACAACCTGAAGCTCCGATGCTCGTGGTCGAACGCCTTCCTGATGGAGCAGCTGAAAGCCCTCGAAGGCGTGAGCCGCGACCTCGCGCCCCTCGCGCCAGATCTTGCGGGCGCTCCCCTGCCCGATATCCACGCCCCTGCCGCGTTGCCGGAGGTCGGGACGCTCGAAGCGATGCGCGACGCCGGCGATGGGCGCGTCTGCGACCTCATCGACTGGCTCGCCGCAAATCGCGCGCGCTTGCCGGCCGAGGCAGCGGCGAGCGTGGAAAGCATCGTCGACGCCTATCTCGCCCGTCAGGCGAAATATGAAATCTCCACCAGCGCCAAGCCGATGTTCGTCGAAATGTCCGGCGGCGCCGAGAAAACCTGAGGTTCGGAGCCCTTCATGCTGAGCAAGCAGGACGACTTCATCGGCCATCAGCTGCCGACGACCTTCGACCACGTCATGAGCTCCGATCCGGCCTGGATGGAGCGGCTATGGTACACTGGCCATCCGGTCCCCGGCGGCGACTTCATCTTCGACATCGGCCTCGGCTGGCATCCGAACCGCAATGTGATGGACGGCTTCGCTGGCGTCGCCTTCCGCAGCAAGCAACATAATTTCCGAGTCTCGCGCCGGCTCCGCCCGTACCCGCTGGAGACGACCATAGGCCCGCTGACAATCGAGATTCTCGAAGGCATGCGCCGCCACCGCCTGACGTTGCAGCCTAACGAGTCGGGTCTCGCCTTCGATCTCGAATTCCAGGCGACAATGAATCCGCACGAGGAGGGTGAGCATTTCCGCCGCCGCGGCGGCCGCGTCACAGAACATATGGCGCGGGCGCAGCAGCTCGGCGCCTATCGCGGGTGGATCGAAATCGCAGGCGAGCGGAGGGAGATCACGCCGGTGGATTGGCTCGGCCAGCGCGACCATTCCTGGGGGATTCGAGCCGAAATGCGCACCGACGAGACCAATCCGCCGCTGACCTTTTATCCGCCGTTCTTCTATTGCTGGACAACCGCGCAGTTCAGGGATCGCGGCCTGCATGTGTTCTTCAAGGAGCGGGCGCCGGGCGAAAAGATCTATCTTTCGGGCGAAGAGGTCCGGACGATCGGAACCCGAACGAAGGAGAGCGTCCGGCTCGAAGATGTCTCGCACGATATCACCTGGTCGAAGGATCAACTCGGACAGACGCTCGAGAGGGCGGAATTCGAGGCCCGTTTTTCGGACGGCTCGACGCGGAAGCTCAAGATCCGCGCCTTGCCCGGCCGGTACTTCCTCAAGGGAGGCCTCTACGGCGGACTGAACGGCTGGTCGCACGGGGACGACAAGGGCAAGTTTTATTCAGAGCACGATGTGTGGACGCTGGCTGAGCCCGAGACGCGCAAGCTGGTGCGCACCCTCAGCGACCATGTGATCGAAGTGACCGACGGCGACGAGGTCGGCTACGGCATCGTCGAGTACGGCGTCGGCAAGGGATACGCCCGTTATGCGGAAGTCCAGGGCCATCCGCCGATTTGAGCATGGACGGGAAAACCGATGACTTACACGACGCTGAAGCTCGAGCGGCGAGGCGCCGTCGAAATCCTATCGCTGAACCGGCCGGAAGAGCTGAACGCCCTCTCACCCGAAATGGCGCGCGAGATCACGGCCTATTTTGACGGACTCAAGGCCCGCCTCGACGTGCGAGTCGTCATTCTGCGCGGCGAGGGTCGACTCTTCTGCGCCGGAGCCGACCTTGGGACCGAGGCCTTCGCCGAGCAGGGGTCGGGACGCGCCCAGCGCCAGATGGCCATGCAGAAGCTTTATTCCGGCGTCGTGCGCGCCATGCGCTTCTGCCCGCAGCCGATCATCGCGCTCATTCACGACGCCGCCTGCGGCGGCGGCTTCTCGCTGGCGCTCGCCGCCGACGTACGATACGCGGCGCCTGACGTCCGCATGAATGCGGCCTATATCCGAATCGGCCTCGGCGGCTGCGATATGGGCGCGGGCTACTTATTGCCGCGGCTGGTCGGCGTCTCCAACGCCTCCGAGTTTCTCCTGTCCGGCCGTTTCGTCAACGCGGAGCGTGCGTTCCGCATGGGCCTGGTCAGCGAGATCGTTCCGCTGGACAAGCTCCTCGACGCGGGCCTCGCGCTCGCCGAGGACATGCTGAAGGCGGCGCCGATGGGACTGCGCATGACCAAGGAAGCGATCAACGCCGAGATCGACGCGCCCAGCCTCGAAGCGGCGCTAGCGATCGAAGACCGCCAGCAAGTCATCCTGATCGACACCGACGACCATCGCGAGGCGGTCAAGGCCTTTCGCGAGAAGCGTGCGCCGGCCTACCGGGACGCGTGAAAATTTTTTCATCGCCTGAGTCGAATCAGCCTTTTGCCGCGATTCTCACCCCGATAGAGTCCCGCCAGCGCGTCTGGACAGGCTTCGATCCCGTCGAGAATGTCCTCGACGTAGCGGAGCTTCCCCGCACGCACCCAGCCGGCGAGTCTCGCGACGGAGGTTTCCCAACGATCCGCGTAGTCGAAGACGACAAAGCCCTGCGCTCGCGCACGCTTGACCAGGAGATGGCGTTCGAGCCGCGGTCCGGTCGGCCACGGATCCCAGGACGGGATCGAGGCCGTTCCGCAAATCACCACCCGTCCCCCGACCGCCAGCCGCGGCCAGACCGCATCGCTGATCGCGCCCGACGTATTGTCGAAATAGACGTTCGCGCCACCCGGGCAGGCCGCGGCGATCGCCTCGCTCAAACCCGCCGCGCGATAGTCGATGGCGACATCGTAGCCAAAAACTTCTCGGCAGAGCCTGGTCTTGTCCGCACCGCCCGCTACGCCGACCGTCCGGCATCCGAGGATTTTGGCGATCTGCCCGACTGCTGATCCGACCGCGCCGGCCGCAGTCGAAACGAGCACGGTTTCTCCAGGCTTGGGATCGCCGATCGTCTCCAGCCCGATCAGGGCGGTGACCCCATTGATGCCCAACACGCCGAGCGCGAGAGAAACGGGCAGGTCGACTTCCTTGACGCGGCGAACGACCGCGGAGGGCGCCACGTCGGCGTAATCCTGCCAGCCGAACCAGCCCATGACGACTTCCCCCGGGCGAAACTCGGCGGCGTTCGATTCGACCACCTCGCCGACCGCAAGCGAGCGCATGACCGAGCCTGTCTCGACCGGAACCGAGTAATTGCCCCTGTCGGCGATCCATCCGCGCATCGCGGGCTCGACCGACAGGAAGGCGTTGCGGACGCGAATCTGCCCCCCGGCCAGAGGCGAAAGCTCCGTTTCCTCGATCGCGAAATTCTCCGCCTGCGCGACGCCGCGCGGGCGCGAGACGAGCAGGACGCGGCGAACCTTCATGCGACAATTCCAATGGCCTCGCGCGCCGTCGCGTAGTCCGCCGCGAGCCAGGCGATCCGGCATTGGGCGATCACAAGCTCCGGAGTCGAAACGATGAACATTTGCCCCGCCATGGCGGGCAGTTTGAGCTGCCGCCACAGCCGGCCGGCTAGTTTCGGATCGCCTTTCAATCCAAGCCTCCAAAGGATGCGAAACCCTGGTCGAGCGCCTTGCGGTCGCCGACGAAGGCCTGAAAGGTCGCCGCCGACGCATCGCGCCAAATGCGGAAACTCAAAACGTCGCCGGGGAAGACGATTCCGGTGAAACGACAAGCGAGGGCGGAAAGCGCGGCGGGCGAAGCCCCGAGCGCGCGGGCGACCGCGACGCCGGCGACGGCGTAGGAGGCGAGCCCGTGCAGGATCGGGCGATCAAAACCGGCGCGCTTCGCGGCCTCCGGATCGGCGTGGAGCGGATTCCAGTCCCCCGACAGCCGATAGATCAGCGCCGCGCGCGGATCGACCGCGAAAGTCGCGACCGCATCCGGCTCCCGGTCTGGGATGATCGAGGGCGAGTGTGCGGGCGGTCCGCCGCCGAAACCGCCGTCGCCCCGCAGCAGCAGCGTCTGCCGGAGGGTGCAGTAGGGCGTGCCCTTCGCGGCATCGGATATTTTTCGCTCAACCACGACTACCGCTCCCCTGCCGGGTCCTCGATCGGTGACCGAAGCGACCCGCGCGCGCGAGATAACTTCGGCCTCCGGAGGGATGGGCGCGTGAAAGGCGGTTGCCTGCTCATAGTGGACGAGCTTCGGGAAATCGACGCCGAATTCGGGCGCGCGGATCCACAGGCCCGGCGAGCCGAGCGTCACCGCGTAAGTCGGGAGCACTCTCAGCCGATCCTCAAGCAGGAACGGAAGATCGGCGGGATCAGTCGGGTCGGCGCCGAGTCCGGCGCCAAGCGCATAGAGGATGGCGTCGCGCTTCGTGTAACTCTGGCGCGCGTCCGGGAATTCATGCGTGAGCAGGAGGTCCGCCCGGATGGCCATGTTCAGACCGGGTCCCAGGTGAAGACCTCACCAGAGCGGAGCAGCGGATAAAAGTCATTCGCGAACATCGGGAAGACGCGCTCGGCAATCGTCTCCGGCGTCCAGCCCTCCGAGGTGTGGGCGGTGCGGATCGGCCGCGGCTGCGAGAAGAGATAGATCTCGTTGTTGCGCACACCAAAAATCTGACCCGTGACGCCGGCGCCCGCGTCGCTGAGCAGCGCGGTGACGAAAGGCGCGATCTTCTCCGGCACGAGTTTCTTCAGGCCGTCGACGCGCTTTTGCTGCTCGGGCGTGTTGGTCGGAATCGAATCGATCATCCGCGTCCAGGCGAAGGGCGCAACTGCGTTCGAGCGCACATTGAAACGCTGCATGTCGAGTGCGATTGATTTCGACAAGGCCGCGACGCCGAGCTTCGCGGCGGAATAATTCGCCTGCCCGAAATTGCCGATGAGTCCCGAGGTCGAGGTCATGTGGACATAGGCGCCGGACCCCTGATTCTTGAAATGCGGCGCGGCGGCGCGACTGACGTTGAACGAGCCCTTGAGATGCACCGCGATGACGGCGTCGAACTCCTCCTCCGTCATCTTATGGAAGAGGCTGTCGCGCAGGTTGCCGGCGTTGTTGACGATACCGTCAATTCGGCCGAACGAATCGAGCGCCGCCTCGACGATTCGACGCCCCCCCTGCCATGAAGCGACCGACTCGCCGTTGGCGACGGCGCGCCCGCCGAAAGCCCGGATCTCCTGTGCGACCTGTTCGGCGACCGGCGTCTCGTCGCCCGCGCCCGTAAGGCTGACGCCGAGATCATTCACTACGACCGCAGCGCCCGCGCGGGCGAGATCGAGCGCGACGCCCCGTCCGACGCCGCGCCCCGCCCCGGTGACGATGACGACCTTGCCCTGCATGATTCCCATCACGTGCTCCTCAATAGCTCTTCGGCAGCTCCAGAACCTTTTCGGCGATGAAGCACATGATCAATTGCTCGGTGATCGGAGCGAGGCGGGTCAGTGACGCCTCTCGATAGAGGCGCTCGACGTGGTATTCCTTGGCGTAGCCGAAGCCGCCGTGCGTCATCACCGCCTGCCACGCGGCTTCGTGGCCCGCGCGGGCGCCGAGGAACTTCGCACTGTTGGCTTCGGCTCCGCAGGGGCGGCCCGTATCGTAAAGCTCGGCGGCCCTCATGGCCATGAGCCACGCAGCTTCGAGATACATCCACTTTTCCGCCAGCGGATGCTGGATGCCCTGATTCTGACCGATCGGTCGATCGAAGACGACGCGCTCTTTCGCATAGCGCGTGGCGCGACGGAGCGCGTCCTGTCCGATGCCGATCGCCTCGACCGCGATCAGGACACGTTCCGGGTTGAGGCTGTGGAGGATGTAGGAGAAACCCTTGCCCTCCTCGCCGATGCGGTCTTCCTCCGGCACGAACAGGCCGTCGATGAAGATGGCGTTTGAATCGACTGCCTTGCGGCCCATCTTCCGAATGCGTTGCACGTCGATCTTGGCGCGATCGAGGTCGGTATAGAAGATCGTGATGCCGTCGGTCGGACGCTTGCAGTCCTCGTATCGGGTGGTGCGGGTGAGCAACATGATCTTGCTCGCGACCTGCGCCGTCGACGTCCAGACTTTCTGGCCGCGCACGACGTAGCCGCCCGGGACCTTTTCGGCGAAAGTCTTGATGCGAGTCGTGTTGAGACCTGCGTCCGGCTCGGTGAAGCCGAAGGCGCACTGGTCCTGCCCGGCGATGAGGCGAGGAACCCACCGCGCCTTCTGTTCCGGCGTGCCGTTCACGACGATCGGGTGCGGACCGAACAGGTTAATGTGCACGGTCGAAGCGGCCGCCATCCCGCCGCCGTGACTGGCGACCTCATGCATCATGATTGCGGCCTCGGTGACGCCGAGGCCTGCGCCCCCGTAGTCCTCCGGCATGGTTATCCCGAGCCATCCGGCCTCGGCCATCGCGCGGTGAAACTCGTGCGGGAAGGCGCCGTCCTCGTCGCGATCGAGCCAATAGTCGTCTCCGAACTTCGAGACGACGGCGCGGACGCCTTCGCGTATCGCGCTACGGTCGTCCTCGGTGGGTAGGGGCCTGGGGTCATTCATGATTGACGCCTTCCGTTCAGATTGACGCCAGCGTCTTTTGCGCCGCCTTCAAATGCGGGATATCGATCATCTTGCCGTCGAGCCCCAGCGTCCCGGCCCCAGGATTGGCGCCGAAGGCTTCCACGATGCGGCGCGCGTGAGCGATTTCCGCTTCCGACGGCGTATAGCAGCGGTTGATCGTTTCCACCTGGTCGGGATGGATCGCCATGCGGCCAAGGAAGCCGTCGCGCCGCGAACGGCGGCAGTCGCACTCAAGCCCTTCCGCGTCGCGGAAATCGGCGTGGATCGTGTCGATGGCGGTGACCCCGGCGGCCCCGGCCGCGAACAGGCACTGCGCGCGCGCAACCTGATAGGGGAAGGTCCAGCCGCCGTCCTTGCGGTTCTCCGTTGCGCCAAGAGCCGCGGCGAGGTCCTCGCCGCCCCAGGTGAGCGCGGCCAGTCGCGGATGCGCGGGCGCATAGGTGTGAAGGGCGAACATCGCCTTGGCTGTCTCGGTGGCGACGACGATCATCTTTAACGAGCTGACCGGCATACCCACTTTCGTCTCGAAGGCGTCGAGATAGTGGCCGAAGCGGGCGGTGTCGTCCGCTCCGTTTGCCTTGGGGACGAGGACGCCATCAAGCCCCGGCTTCACGACGGCGGCGAGGTCGTCGAGGGTCAGGCCCGTGTCGAGCGCATTGACTCGCACGAAGAACGACCAGGCGCGCGCCCCGGGCTTGTCAAGAAGCCTCGCGACATGGGCACGCGCTTCCTCCTTTTGTCGCGGCGCAACGGAATCCTCGAGATCGAGGATCAGCGCATCCGCGCCGGACGCCTCCGCCTTGGCGAACTTGCGTTCGGAATCGCCGGGGACGAATAGGAGGGAACGAAACTTCACTGCGGTTTCCTCAGCATCAGCGCGACGCGCCGGCAGTTGCAGACGAGCTCGTGGCGCTGGTTCAGCCCCCTGTGCTCAAAGGTGACGATTCCCTGCGTCGGCCGCGACTTCGAGTCGCGCAGGCCGACCACCGTCGTTTCCGCCCGGATCGTGTCGCCGGCGAAAACCGGCTTCGGAAAGGCGACCTCTTCCCAGCCGAGGTTGCCAACTGTCGTGCCCAGGGTCGTGTCCTGCACAGAGAGGCCAACGACCAGCCCGAGGGTGAAGATCGAATTGACCAGCGGCTTCCCGAACTCGGTCGTCTTCGCATATTCATGGTCGATGTGAATCGCCGCCGGATTGTGGGTCAGCGCCGAGAACAGGATGTTGTCCATGTCCGTGACAGTGCGCCGGACCTCGTGCACGAAAGTCTGACCGACCTCGAATTCCTCGAAATATTTCCCGCCCAAACGCGGCCTCCTCGATGTTTGGAAGCGCCGGGTCTCCTCAGCGCTTTTGACCTCAGGCGCCCGAGGCGCCCGCGACGCGGTCGACCCAGGTCCGGAGAACGGCCAGCACTTCCGCCCGGTTGGTCTCGTTCAGGATCTCGTGGCGCGCGCCGCCATAGACGTGCGACGACACATCGGTGAGTCCAGCCTCCCGATAGCGGTCGACCAGCGGGCGGAACCAGGCGAGCTTGGCGTTCACGGGGTCGAGATCGGAACATCGGCAGATCGCGGCGGATGCGTTTGAGCTCCGAGGCGTCCGCAAGCCGCGGCGGTAAACCCGCACAGCGGATCGCCGATATAGGCGTCGACTTGCGCGGGATCGCGGCTGAGCCAGAACGGCGTGCGCGCTGGCTCGAAGGGCGCGTTGAGGTCCTCGAGTTTCCACTGCCCCGTCATCGCCGCAGCTCCCAGAAGATCGAGCGCCGCCGAGCCGGATAGGCGACCCCGTCCACGAGGTCGCTGTGATCGAGAATGTAGAGCTGCGTGGCAAAGGATCCCATGCTGTGGCCAAGCAGGACAACCTTTCCGTCTCCACCCTCGCGCCGCGCCATCCGCGTGACCTCGACCATGTCGGAAACCAGGGCCGGAAAGCCGGTTGGACCGAAGTCTCCAAGAGCGCCGGCCTCTGCGGCGAGCGGGCCATGGCCGCGGTGGTCATTGGCGTAAACGTCGTAGCCGGCGCCGGCCAATGCCTCCGCCACTGGGCTATATCGCCGCGCATGCTCACCCATGCCGTGCGCAATCTGAACGGACCCGCGTTTCGGCGCGGCGCCTTCCCACCGATAGACGCGTATCGTTCCACCATCCGGTGCGGAGATGGAGTGGGTCGCATCAGGCATCGTCATCGGCGTTTCTCCCCTGCTGGTGATGAGTTGAGCTGTCCGCGCTCAGGCGCGGCGTGGATCCGCCTTTCAGTTCAGACGCCCGAAGATCGAAACCGCGGCGACGCTGTTGAAAGGAGCGCCTCCGAGATTGTGGGTGAGGCCGAGGTCGACCCGGTCACGCTGGCGCGCGCCCGCCCGGCCCAGCAGTTGGGTATAGACTTCATAGGCCATGCGCAGGCCCGAGGCGCCGACCGGATGGCCGAAGCATTTGAGCCCGCCATCGATCTGGCACGGTTGCGCCCCCTCGCGGTCGTAGCGGCCATCGAGGATGTCACGCGGCGCGCGGCCCTCCTCCGACAGGCCGAGATCCTCCATCGTGACGAGCTCGGTGATGGAGAAGCAATCGTGCACTTCGGTGAGCGAAAGCTCGGCCGCCGGATCGCCCACGCCTGCCTCCGCGTAGGCGCGCTTCGCCGCCTCGCGCGTGTTCAGCACATAAGAGCCATCCCACGCGCCGTACTGCATCTCCCAGCCGTGGCTCGCGGAAAGCTGCACCGCCTTCACCGTGACGGGATTTGCGATCCCGAGTCCGCGCGCGATGTCGGGCGTTGTGACAATCGCGGCCGCAGCGCCGTCGGATACGCCGCAACAATCGTAGAGTCCGAGCGGATCGGCAATCATCGGGGCTGCCAGGATCGTGTCGACGTCGACGGCCTTGCGCAGATGCGCACGCGGATTCTGGACCGCGTTCTGGTGGCTCTTCCAGCTCACGTGCGCCATGGCGCGTTTAAGGTCGTCGCCGTTCAGGCGGTGCTTCGCCGCATACGCGCCCGCAAGTTGGGCGAAGGAGCCGGGCGCAGACCCATAGGGGAGCCAGAGGTCATTGGCGAGGCCTTTGGTGCGGAGCGGCAAGCCACCGTAGCCTGTGTCCTTGAGCTTCTCGACCCCGAGCGCCAGCGCGAAATCGACCGCCCCCGCCGCGACCGCATAGACGGCGGCGCGCAATGCCTCCGATCCGGTCGCGCACATGTTCTCGACCCGGGAGACCGGAATCGTCTTTAGGCGCAGCGAATGAGCGAGCGGCAGGGCGCTGTTGCCGACGTTGATATCGTCGAGCGCATTCCCCATCCAGGCCGCTTGGATGTCGGAACGCGCGATCTTCGCGTCGGCCAGCGCCTCCTCGAATGCGGCGACGATGAGGTCCTCCGAGCCTTTGTTCCAATGCTCGCCGAAGGTCGTGCAGCCCATGCCGACGATCGCGACCTTGTCCTTGATTCCGCTCGCCATCATTGGGCTCCAAGCATTGGGCGCTCGACCAGCGCCGCCTTCCAGAAATAAGTACGGAAGCCACGGGCGCGATCACGCGACTTGACGCGAAAGCGCATGCGCACCCGGTCGCCTACGGAAAAGCCGCGCGAATCCGCGTCGGTGAATTCCATCATCACGCGCGCGCCCTTGTCGAACTGGGCGAGTCCGAACCAGAATGGCGGATCGGGCGTGAAGATCAGCCGGTCGGCGGTCACCGAAACAATGCGCGCGAGATCCTCGGCAAGGCGGACGTCCTCCATAGGCTCCGGGCCGTTGGCGTCCGGCCTCACGGGAATGCGACTCTTGGGAAACTGCACATTCCCGGCCGCGTCGCTTCCGCCGACGAACCCGATCATGTCGCGTCCGTAGCGTTCGATGACGGTCGCCTGGGCCTTCTGCTCGACTTCCGAGCGCACGCCCCAGTCGAGGTCGAGCGCCCCGTTCAGGCTCAGGAAACGCAGATAGTCGCCAAAGGTGAGCCCCCGTTGGAGAGCCTCTTCCGCCGATTCCGCCCCCGGCATCGGCGCGGTCATTTCCAGGACGAGCGCGTCGCAGCCACTGCCGAATCCTGCAAGCAGGATGCGCTCTCCGGGCTTCGCCCGCGCCGTTGCGAGCGCAAGCGCGAACAGGCCATGCGCGGCGCCGAGGTCGCCGAACTCGGTCGCGACGTCGGAGGCGTGGTTCGGCGCGGCGATTCCGGTAGCTGGGCCAATATCGCGCCAGAGGCCTGGGATCGGCTCGTGGACCGCCGCATGCTGGATGTCTGCAGCGGCGATTCCGGCTTTCGCCAGCGCGCGGCGAATGGTCGGAGCGAAGATCTCGGACACCGACGTGTCGCGCACAAACCGCTCCTCGTAGGCGTAGGGCTCGGGATGTTCGCGCGAGGCGTAGACGTCCACGAGATCGTGCGCGAGGCTCGCCCAGCCGAGAAGCCGCGCCGCGCCCTCCTCCTCGACCAAGGCCGCAGCGCCTCCGTCCCCCTGCCAAAGGTGCTGCGGCGACCCGGCGCGGCCGGCTCGCCTCTCGCCAGCCGCGACGAGCGTCGAGCCGGAGCCGATCAACGCGTCCACAAGGGCGGAGACGGCGCAGCGCCGCGAGCCGGAAACGTCGCGGGCGCGCGTTTCGGGGGAAAGGGCCAGCGCGTCGACCAGGAGCGTCGACTGCAGGCGCTCGAAAAACGGCGCCGAGGTCGACGCAAACACCACGGCGTCTGGTTCGCCATGCGCCAGGCGCGCGGCTTCGACCGCGAGGGTCAGGGCGTCTTCATCCCATCCCGCGACGGCGCGATGTCCCGCGCCGCGACCGCCGAGGCCAGAAAATTTGAGCGCCTGCGCGGCGGCGCGGCGGTCGAGCCTCAGGAGCGGCGCATACGCCCCGACTCCTGCAATCGCTCTCGCGCCGACCCTCTTCGCCTCTGCCGCCAAGCGTTCGCTCCCGTCTCGCTTCATCATCCTTGACAGCTTTTGCGGAGTTTGTAAATATGCTTACGAATTTGGCCGACAGATCACCAAAACGGCCCGGTTCGAGGGAGGCGCGCCTTGATGAGTATGGATATCTTTCGCGAAGACGCGCTTGCCGGAAAGTCGATCCTGGTGACCGGCGGAGGGAGCGGCCTTGGCCTTGAGATCGGCAAGGCCCTCGCCGCCAAGGGCTCGAAGGTTCACATCTGTGGCCGCCGCCCGCAACTGCTCGAAGAGGCGGCTGCGAAAATCTCCGAAGGCGCTGCCGTCCCCGCTTCCCATCATGTCTGCGACGTCCGTGACGCCGACCAGGTCGAAGGCGCGATGGAAGCCATCTGGGCCGAAGGCCCGCTGACAGGGCTCGTCAACAACGCCGCCGCGAATTTCATTGCGCCTACAAGAGACCTCAGTCCCCGCGGCTTCCGCGCCGTGACTTCAACGGTGATGGACGGCAGCTTCCACGCGACGCTCGCCGCCGGCAAGCGCTGGATCGCCGGCGGACACAAAGGTTCTGTGGTCAGCAACCTTGTCACCTGGGTCTGGACCGGATCCGCCTTCGTGGTGCCGTCGGCGATGGCCAAGACCGCGCTGCACGCGATGACCATGTCGCTTGCGGTTGAGTGGGGGCGCTACGGCATCCGTCTCAACGCAACAGCGCCAGGCCCCTTTCCGACCGAGAGCGCCTGGGAGAAGCTCAGCCCTATTCCCGACGTGTCATCCTCCGCGACGCGCGCCGACACAGTGCCTTTGGGGCGCTACGGTCAGATACGGGAGCTTCAAAACCTCATCATCTTCCTGCTCTCCGACGCCTGCGATTATCTGACCGGCCAGACGATCGCCATAGACGGAGGCCAGCATCTTGCGGGGCCAGGCACTTTCGCCGACCTCACCGCGCTCACCGACGAGCAATGGCGTACAGCGCGCGAGGCCATCCAGCGATCGACCCAGCGCGACAAGGCGCAGCGCGCCGCTGGCGCCTGACCGGGAAGAGAGAGATGATCGAACGCTCCCTGTTCAATGAAGAGCACGAGATCTGGCGCGCAACGGTCCGCCGGTTCGTCGAAGAGGAGATCGTCCCCTACCACGCCCGATGGGAGGAGGAGGGCATCGTTCCCCGCGAGCTATGGCTGAAGGCGGGAGCGCAGGGCCTGCTCTGTTGCACGGTCCCGGAGGAATATGGCGGGTTGGGTCTCGATTATCTGTTCGACGTCGTGGTGTTCGAGGAGCTTTGGCGGGTGGGCGCGAGCGGCCCCGGTTTCCTCATCCACACCGACCTTGTCGCGACCTACATTCTTTCGTTTGGCACCGAAGAACAGAAGCGACACTGGCTGCCGAAAATGGTCCGGGGCGAGGCGATCGGTTCGCTTGGCATGACCGAGCCCCACGCGGGCAGCGACCTCAAGGCCGTGCGCACCCAGGCGCGCCGCGACGGCGATCACTATCTGGTCAACGGCCAGAAGGTCTTCATCTCGAACGGCCAGCTCTGCGACGTCATCGTGCTGGCGACGAAGACCGATTCGACCGCTGGCGCGAGCGGCGTGACGCTCTTCCTGGTGGAATCGAATCGGCCCGGATTCACGCGGGGCCGCAATCTCGAAAAGCTGGGCATGAAGGCGCAGGACACGTCTGAGCTGTTCTTCGACCAGGTGCGCGTGCCCGCTTCCAACATGCTCGGCGCGGAGGGCAAAGGCTTCGCGCTCATGATGACCAAGCTGCCGCAGGAGCGGCTCGCCCAGGCCATCCGCTCTGCGACCGTCACCGAGATCGTGATCGAATGGACTGCCGACTACACCGCCGGACGCAAGGCTTTCGGCCACACGATCGCCGACTTCCAGAATACCCAGTTCGTGCTCGCCGACCTGAAGGCGCGGGCGACCATGGCGCGGGTCTTCACCGATAAGTGCATTGACCTCTTCCGGCACGGCAAGCTCGATCCGGTTGACGCGGCGATGGCGAAACTCGTGACCTCCGAACTGCATTGCGAAGCGGTCGACAAGTGCCTCCAGCTCTTCGGCGGGTGGGGTTACATGTGGGAATATCCGATCTGCCGGGCCTATGCCGACGCACGCGTCGTCAAGATCGCGGGCGGCTCGGTCGAGGTGATGAAGACGATCATCGCGCGCGACATGTTCAAGGGCCGGTTGCCAGCGAGGTCCTCGCGCGGATGAACAAGCGGCCTACCCCAGCGGAAAACAAGCCGTCGGCGCGGGACCTCAACACGGGGCTTCGTTTCGGCTTCCTGATCCACGACGTCTCCCGGCTGCGGCGCGTCGCCGTGGATCGGGCGCTGAAGCCGCTCGGGATCACCCGCGCGCAATGGTGGGTGCTGGCGTTTCTCTCGCGCCGCGACGGGATGACCCAGACGGCGCTGGCGGCGGATCTCGACCTCACCAAGGTGGCCGTTGGAGGCCTGCTCGATCGCATGGAGAACGCCGGCTTCGTCGAGCGGCGAATGGATCAGAGCGACGGCCGCGCGCGACGGGTCCACCTGACGCGCGCCGGCGCGAAAATGGTCAGCGCCATCCGGCAGAGCGTGGAGACCGTCGAGCTCGAAATTCTGAGCCGCATTTCGGAGGCCGCGCTCGAGCAGGCGGCAGAAACGCTGCGCACGCTGAAGGAGACGCTCCTCGAGATTCTCGGCGCTGAAGCAGAGGAGAGCGAGAGCTCGGATATTGAAACGCTCAACTAGGAGGAGAGGAAATCTTGCGCGGACTGAAAGACAAGGTCGCGGTCGTAACCGGCGGCGGACAGGGAATCGGGCGCGCGCTCACGCTGCGCCTCGCTGAAGAGGGCTGCAAGGTCGCGATCTTCGATTTGAAGCCCGAGGCCGCCAAGGAGACCGAACGTCTCGCCCCGAAAGGCTCGGTCACGGGCTATGAACTCGACGTGGGCGATTACGCCGCGGTGGCGGCGGCAGTCGCCAAGGTCGAGGCCGATCTTGGCCCGATCTGGACGCTCGTCAACAACGCCGGCTGGGACCGCCCTGCGCCCTTCCTCACCACAGACAAGGCGCTGTGGGACAGAATCGTCCACATCAATCTATACGGCCCGCTCAATACCCATCACGTCGTTGCGCCGCTGATGGCCAAACGCGGCGGCGGCCGCATCATCAACATCGCCTCGGACGCGGCGCGCGTCGGCACGAGCAACGAGGCCGTCTATTCGGCCTGCAAGGGCGGCCTCATAAGCTTCACGAAATCGGTCGCGCGCGAACTCGCGAGCAAGGGGGTGTTGCTCAATGTGGTCTGCCCCGGCCCGACCAACACCCCGATGATGGCCAGCGTGCTCGGCGAAGGCGAGCAGGCCGTCAAGTGGAAGGACGCGATGGTTCGCGGCATTCCGCTCAAGCGCATGGGCGAACCGGAAGACTACGCCGGCATCGTCGCCTTCCTCGCCTCCGACGACGCCTCCTTCATGACCGGCCAGACCATCTCGGTCGCCGGCGGCATGAACATGATCTGACCCCTGGAGGACACTACGATGACCGATGCTCCCGCGTTCGAAGACATCCTGTTCGAGAAGCGCGACAATCGCGCGGCCTGGATCATCATCAACCGGCCAAAGCTCTACAACGCCTTCCGCGCCCAGACGATGGAGGAGCTGATCAAAGCCTTCCAGATGGCGGGCTACGACAAGGCGATTTCCTCGATCGTGCTGACTGGGGCGGGCGACAAGGCCTTCTGCACCGGCGGCGATCAGAGCGCGCATGAGGGACAATACGACGGGCGCGGCATCGTCGGCCTGCCCATCGACGAGTTTCAGTCCATCATCCGCGACGTGCCGAAACCGGTGATCGCGCGCGTGAACGGTTTCGCCATCGGCGGCGGCAATGTTTTCGCCACGCTCTGCGACCTGACGATTGCTGCGGACAGCGCCAAATTCGGCCAGGTCGGCCCGAAGGTCGGATCGGTGGACGCCGGCTGGGGCACCGCCCTGCTCGCCCGTCACATCGGCGACAAGCGGGCCCGTGAGATGTGGTTCCTCAACGAACAATACACCGCGCAACAGGCCTATGAGATGGGGCTCGTCAACAAGGTCGTGCCCCTGGCCGAACTCGATGCGGCGGTGAAGGCGTGGACCGACATCCTGGCCGAGCGTTCGCCGACGGCGCTTGCCCTCGCCAAGCGCTCGTTCAACGCCGACAGCGAGAACATCCGCGGCATCAGCCTCGCCATGCTCAGCGCGGTGAAGCTGTTCTACGAGACGGAAGAATCCAAGGAGGGCGTGCGTGCTTTCATGGGCAAGCGGAAGCCCGACTTCCACGCCTTCGTGAAGTGATCTTCATCTGACCCATGGCCCCGCGCCGTCTCGATCCCGACGACATCGCCTCGCTCCTCCCGGCGAAGGGTCGCGTCCTCGTTTCGAGCTGCTCGGCGGAATCGCTCGTTCTCGGCGACGCCGTCCGCCGCGCCGGAACTGCTCTCGGCGCGATGACCTTCACCGGGATTTTCGTTCCCGGTCTCAACACCCGGAGCTGGCTTGCGAACCCTACCTGCAGGGTCGAGACGTTCTTCATGACGCCGGAGTTGAAGGCGGCGGGCGCAGCGACGAAATTCCTGCCCTTCTGCTACGGCGACATTCTCCACTGGCTCAGATCAATCCCGATCGACGCCGCGCTTTTCATGGTTACGCCTCCCGACGGCGACGGGCTATGCAGCTTCGGCCCCGTGGTAGACTTCCTCGCCGAACTTTGGCCCAAAATTCCAGTGCGCGTCGCGCATATCAATCCGCGCCTGCCCCGGGTCGCGGGCCCGCACGGCATCCCCTTCGAGGCGCTCACGGCCTTCATCGAGGCCGACCAGGACCTCTTGGAGCAGCGGGACCCGCCGGACGATCCCGTGTCGCGAGCGATTGGCGAAGCGGTGGCGCGGTTCGCCTCCAACGGCGCCACGCTCCAGATGGGTCTCGGCAAGATCCCGACCGCAGCCCTCCGCGCCCTCAAAGGCCATCGCAACCTGAGAGTCCATTCCGGCCTGATCCCCGAAGCGGTCGTCGACCTCGAGGATGCGGGCGCACTCGCGCCGGGCGTCAGCGTCACTGGCGGCGCGGCGATCGGATCGCGCCGCCTTTACGATCGCGTCGCCAGCGGCGCCTACCGCTTCCGTCCGGTTTCCTACACGCATTCGCCGAAAGTCCTGGCGGAGATAGACAATTTCGTGACGCTCAATTCTGCAATAGAAGTCGATCTGTTCGGCCAGGCTTATGCGGAGGTCGGGCCTTCCGGCCTGATATCCGGCGCCGGGGGCGCTTCGGATTTTGCGCGCGGCGCCCGCGCGGCAGGCGGCGCACGAATCGTCGCGCTCGCCGCCTCCGCAAACCGGGGAGCTGTCAGCCGAATCGTCGCTCCCGGCGAAGGCCGCGGGCCGGTATCACTCGGCCGAATGGATACGGACGTCGTCGTCACCGAACATGGCGCCGCGGACTTGCGGGGATTGGATCACGATGAACGCGCGCGCGCGCTCGTCGCCATCGCCCCGCCGGCGCATCGCGACCGGCTGGCCGCGCAATGGTCGGAGCTGGCTGCGAGTTTCTGAGCGCAAAACAGAGGAACACTCCATGGCCACGCGGAAAGTCATTGTCAGCTGCGCGATCACTGGATCGATCCACACGCCTTCCATGTCGCCGCATCTGCCGGTGACGGCCGAGGAGATCGCCGAGAGCGCGCTCGGCGCGGCCGAAGCGGGCGCGGCGATTGTGCACCTGCACGCGCGCAATCCGGTGGATGGACGGCCGGACCAGAGCCCTGAAGCTTTCGAGCCCTTCCTGCGCAGCATCAAGCAATCGTCGAATGTGGTGGTCAATATCACGACCGGCGGCGCGCCTTACATGACCGTCGAGGAGCGCGTCCGGCCAGCGGAGACGTGGAGGCCCGAGATCGCCTCGCTCAACATGGGCTCGATGAACTTCGGCCTCTTCCCGATGCTCAAGCGCTACAAGGAGTTCAAATACGACTGGGAGCCGAAAGTCCTCGAAGCCTCCCACGATCTCGTGTTTCGCAACAGCTTCAAGGACATTCGCTATGCGCTCGAAACGCTGAACTCGACCGGCGCCCGCTACGAGTTCGAGTGCTACGACACGAGCCATCTCTATAATCTCCATTACTTTCTCACCGAAGGGCTGGTGAAGCCCCCGCTATTCATCCAGACGGTCTTCGGCCTGCTTGGCGGCATCGGCGCGCATCCGGAGGACGTGATGCATATGAAGCGCACGGCGGATCGGCTCTTCGGCGACAGCTATCGCTGGTCGGTTCTGGGCGCGGGCCGCAACCAGATGCCGGTCGCAGCCACGGCGGCGGCCATGGGCGGCAACGTTCGCGTCGGCCTCGAGGACAGCCTCTGGGTCGGCGCCGGCAAGCTTGCGCCTTCGAACGCGAGCCAGGTCACCCAGGTGCGCAAGATCATCGAGGGCCTCGGGCTTGAGGTCGCGACGCCGGACGAAGCGCGCGAAATACTCGAACTCAAAGGGGGCGACCGCGTCGCTTTCTAAAGGACCGACTATGATCTCTCCCCCGCCCGGCCTCACCGAGTTCCGCGTCGAGTTATCCGACGGAGGGCTCGCGCACGTCATCTTCGACGCGCCCGACCGGACGATGAACGTCTTCTCGGAGGCGGCTATCGTCGAAATCGGACTCATTGCGCGCTGGCTCGAAGACGCGGACGTTCGCGGCGCCCTCATCCGCTCGGGCAAGACATCGGGCTTCTGCGCCGGGGCGAACTTGCCGGAAATCTGGGCTGCCTACGACAAGATCATGGCGACGCCGAAGCCCCACCGCTTTCGTGCGGCCTACGATCATTTCTTCCGCATGAGCCTCGCGCTTCGAGCGCTTGAGACTTGCGGCAAGCCGGTCGCTTCCGCGATTGCGGGACTGGCGCTCGGCGGAGGCGGCGAGCTTGCGCTGGCCAGCCACTACCGGGTTTTGACCAACGACAGGCGCGCGGCGATCGGCCTGCCGGAATCGCTCGTCGGCCTTCTGCCCGGCGCGGGCGGCACGCAGCGCCTGCCGCGCCTCGTCGGCGTCGAACGCGCCATGCCCATCCTGCTCGAAGGCAAGCGGCTCGCCGGCGAGCGCGCGGTCGAGGCGGGGGTCGCCGACAGGATCGTGAAGCCGGGCGAGGAGATCGCGGCGGCCGAAGCCTGGCTCCTCAGCTCGCCCGAACCGGTCCAGCCCTGGGACCGCGATGGCTGGACGTCGCCCGCGCCGGCAGAAGTGAGCGCTGCGCTCGAGCCGGTCCGGCGCGCGGCGGTCGAAGCCTCGCTCGGCCATTACCCAGCAATCTTCGCCATCCTCGACTGCGTCGAGTTCGGCCTGCCGCAGAGCTTCGAAGGGGCCATCCGCAGCGAGATGACGAGCTTCTCCCATCTCATCTTGCGGCCCGAGCCGCGCGCCATGATCCAGACCATGTTCCTCGGCCGGGTGGACTTCGAGCGGTTGGAGCGAAAGCACGAGCTTCCGGAGCTCGTGCAGGCGGCGGCGGCGCTCGTGAAGGCGGAGGTCGAGAAGGCAAGCGGCGCGACGTCGGCGCTGGCCGCCGCCGGCTTTGCCGGTCTCGGAAACGCCGCGCCGCCTCGCATTCGCCAGCAGCCAGGATATTGGCTCGAGGGCGACGACGAGCCCGCACGCGCGGCGCTCGCGGTGCTGCGCCGCATCCATGACGCAGCACAACATCTCGCCGCCGGCCAGAGCAAGGAAACGCTGCGCGTCGCCGACTACGCCGCCGTGACGCAGTCCGGCTTTCCCGCCTATCTCGGCGGCCCTTTCGCGTTTCGCTCGGAGAGCTGGAAGTGATGCGCGACTTGACGAAAACGCTTTCCGTTAGATAGTACGCTACTTAACGACATCTGGCTTCGCAGCCCGGGAGGAGATCATGCCAAAGACGCGTTTTGATCCTGTCGCGCACGCCCGGTCGATGCGGGCGGCGGGGTTCTGGATCGACAGGAACTACGACGAATTCCTCCAGCAATGGATCGCGAAGTCGCCCGACAAGCTCGCGCTGCTGGCGCATCGCTCGGATCGGCGTGAGGGGAGGCGCTTCACCTACGCGGAGCTTGGCGACAGCGTTTCCGGAGCCGCCGCCTCCCTCAAGCGAATGGGAATTCGGCGTGGCGACGTCATCTCCGTCCAGTTGCCGAACTGGTGGGAATTCGCCGTTCTCGCCCTCGCCGCGTTCCGCGTCGGCGCAGTCGTCAACCCCCTGATGCCGATTTTCCGTGAACGGGAACTGAGCTACATGCTCGACCTCGCGGAGGCGAAGGTCTTCGTGGTTCCCAAGCTCTTCCGCGGCTTCGACCACGAGGCCATGGCGAAGTCGCTCAAGCCCGATCTGCCGAAACTGGCGCATATCGTCGTCGTCGACGGCGAGGGTCCCGACAGCTTCGACGCTTCCCTCCTCGCAGCCGAAGAACGGCTCCCCCCGCCACCCGTCGGGGAACCGGGCGCCCTCCCGGCGGATGAAATGGCTGTGCTGATGTTCACCTCGGGCACGACCGGGTCGCCCAAAGGCGTGATGCATTGTCTCAATACGCTGATGGCCTGCAACGTCGCGCTGGCGGAGCGTTTCGGGCTCGACGAGAGCGACACCATGCTCGTCTGTTCCCCGCTCGGCCACATGACGGGCTTCGCGGCCGGGATGCTGCTCGGGTTCAAGATCGGCGCCAGCGTCATTTTCCAGGACGTCTGGGATCCGAAGCGCGGCGTCTCGATCGTGGCGGAAGAAGGCGTTACCTACTCGGCAGGCGCTGCGACGTTCCTGTCCGACATGTGCGAGGCGGTCGCCGCGGGCGCGCCCAAGCCGGAGCGGCTTCGTAAGTTCCTGTGCGCCGGCGCGCCAATTCCTCCTTCCCTCATCGAACGCGTCTACCGGGAACTCGACCTCAGCGTCTGCTCGCTCTGGGGCATGACGGAATCGCTGTCGAGCACGCTGACCGAGCCCGACCGGGCGCTGGAAAAATCCTCGAAGACCGACGGGCGGCCGCTCGAAGGCGTGGCGGTCAAGGTCGTCAGGATGGACGGGACGCCGGCCCCTGTCGGCGAGACCGGGCCGCTCAAGGTTCGCGGCGCCCAGATGTGCCTCGGCTATTACAAGCGTCCCGACATGGAGCCCTTTGACGCCGAAGGCTGGTTCGACACCGGAGACCTCGCCTACGTGGTCGACGACGATGGCTACATCCGCATCAACGGCCGGTCCAAGGACATCATTATCCGCGGCGGCGAAAATATTCCGATCGTCGAGATTGAGGACCTGCTCTACAGACACCCCGCGATTCTAGCAGCCGCCCTCGTGGGATATCCGGACTCGCGCCTCGGCGAACGGGCCTGCGCCTTCGTCGTCCTGCGTCCAGGCCAGAAGCTCGACCTCCCCTCCCTTCAGGCCTACATGGCCGAGCACAAGGTCGCCAAGCAATATTGGCCTGAACGGGTAGAGGCCGTCGCCGACCTGCCGAAGACCCCTGCCGGCAAGGTGCAGAAGTTTCAGCTCAAGGAACAGGCGAAGGCGTTCGGCGATCTCCCGCAGAACGCGCCGGTATGAGCCGGCGCTTCGCCGGACGCGTCTGTGTCGTCACCGGAGCGGCGCGGGGCATTGGTCTCGCAATCGCGCAGCGGCTGGGGAGCGAGGGCGGACGCATCGCCGCCCTCGATGTCAGTGCGCGCAGGCTGGAGCCGGCCGTCAATGAACTCAAGGCGAAGGGCTTCGAGGCGAGAGGTTATGCCCTGGATGTCTCGGACCGCGTAGCTGTGCGATCCGAATTCGGGCGGATCGAGAGGGATTTCGGCGCGCCGATTTCCGTGCTCGTCAACAATGCCGTCTGGGCGCGCTTCATGCCGCTCGCGGACATCGATGAAGAGACGTCGCGCCGGATGCTTTCGGTCGGCGTCGAGGGGCTGTTCTGGACGACCCAGGCCGCGGCGCCGCAGATGGCGCGAAACGGCGGCGGAGCGATCGTCAATCTCACCTCTGTCTCCGCGGCCCACCCCGCCAAGCACTCCATTGCCTATTCGGCGGTTAAGGCCGGAGTCACGGGCCTCACTCGCGCCTCCGCGACGGAGCTCGCGCCCCAGGGCATCCGCGTGAACGCCATCGCGCCGGGCATGATCGGCACGCCCGCTTCGATCGCTCAATTCGACGAGGCGACGATTGCGACGCGCCAAACCGAGATGCCGCTTGGCCGCTTCGGAGCGCCGGAGGAAATCGCCGCCCTCGCCGCGTTCCTCGCCAGCGACGAGGCGAGCTACCTGCAGGGTGCGGTCGTGACCGCGGACGGCGGCTGGACCGTCCCGGCAAGATAGGGAGACCCGCCTTGAAGCGGCTCGAAGGCAAGCGTGCGGTCGTCACCGGCGGCGGCAGCGGGATTGGAAAGGCGAGCGCTATCCGTCTCGCGCGCGAAGGCGCCTCCGTGTTCGTGGTCGGACGTTCGGCCAATACCGAAGAAACGGTCGAGGAGATCCGCGCCGAGGGCGGGACGGCGCTCGGCATGATCACCGACGCGTCGCTCGAGGACAATGTCGCCGAAATCGTCCGCCGTTGTCTGAGCGAAGTCGGCGGACTCGAGATTTTCTTCGCCAATATCGGCGTCACCGGAACCAACACTCCCCTTCTCGACCAAAGCGTCGAGGAGTGGATGGAGGTCTATCGCATCAATACGGTGAGCTGCTTCCTCGCCATCAAATACGCCGGCGCGCACATGACGGCGCAGCGCTACGGGTCGATCATCCTCACTTCATCGGCGGCGTCGCTGCGGGCGAACGCCGGCGCGATCTCCTACAGCGCCAGCAAGGCGGCAGTGAACAATCTCGCGCAGACCGCGGCCAACGCCTTCGCCGGAACCGGGGTCAGGGTGAACGCGGTTCTCCCCGGCCTTGTCGAAACCCAGCTTACCCGGAAGGTTTTCGAGGATGCGCGCGCTCGCGGGGTCGAAAGCAAGATCGGCCATGTCACGCCGCTCAAGCGGCCAGGACGCGCCGACGAGATCGCGGCGGCGGTCGCGTTTCTCGCCAGCGACGACTCGTCCTATGTCGACGGCCAGCTCCTCTCGGTCGATGGCGGCGTCAGCAGCACGCATCCTTTTGGGCGCATCGCGCTGCCGAATTGAGTCTCGATGCTTGACTTATTCGTACGTTAACGTACGATCTGCCGCACACAAAGACGGGAGGCGCAGCCTTGGACTTTGAGCTGCCCAAGGAAATCACTGACAAGCTGGCCGAACTTGACGCGTTCATCGAGAGGGAGATCAAGCCGCTCGAACTCGAGAACATGCAATTCTTCGACCACCGGCGGGAAAACGCGCGGACCGATTGGGATCGCGACGGCCGGCCCAGAGAAGAATGGCGGGCGCTGATTTCCGAGATGGAGTGGCGCGCCGACAAAGCCGGTCATCTGCGTTACGGCCTGCCGAAATCCTGCGGCGGCGCCGCTGCCTCCAATCTGGCGATCGCAGCGATCCGCGAACATCTCGCCGCGAAGGGTCTGGGTCTCCACAACGACCTGCAGGACGAGTCCTCGATCGTCGGCAATTTCCCGATCATTCCCGCTCTCGCCGACTACGGCAATGAAGAGCAGAAGACCTATATCGAAGGCATCATCTCCGGAAAGAAGCACCTCTCCTTCGGCCTGACGGAGCCGGGCCACGGCAGCGACGCCACCTGGCTGGAGACAACGGCGGTTCGCGACGGCGACAAGTGGGTGATCAACGGCCGCAAACGCTGGAACAGTCAGGTCGCCCGCGCCCACGCCAACCTGGTCTTCGCACGCACCTCCGGCAAGCCGGGAAGCGCCAAAGGCATCACCGCCTTCATTGTTCCAACCGACACGCCGGGCCACAAGGTCTTGTACAATCACTGGACGTTCAACATGCCGAGCGATCACGCCGAGACGGAGCTCAAGGACGTCCGCGTTCCCGACAGCGCCATCCTGCACAAGGAGGGCGAAGGCCTCATCGTCGCGCAGCGTTTCGTGCACGAGAACCGCATCCGGCAGGCCGCCGCGAGCGCCGGCGCGGCACGCTACTGCATTCAGGAGGCGGTGAAATACGCCAGGGAGCGGGTGGCGTTCGGCGAACCGCTGGCGAAAAAGCAGGCAGTGCAGTTCCCGCTCGTCGAGCTCTGGGCGGAATATCAGATGTTGCGGACCTTTATCTTTCGCACCGCTTGGCAGATGGACCGGCAGAATCCGCTCGAGATCAGCGACATGGTGTCGATCTGCAATTTCCGGGCCAATCGGCTCTGCTGCGAAGCCGCCGACCGCGCCATGCAGGTGCATGGCGGCATGGGTTACAGCCGCGCCCTGCCCTTCGAGCATATCTACCGCCACCATCGCCGCTACCGGATCACCGAGGGCACGGAGGAGATCCAGATGCGGCGGGTGGCGCAATATCTGTTCGCCTTCGGCAAGCAGGCGACGGCCGCATGATCGCGGTCGATACGCGAGCCGGGGTCGACTTCGACCTCGATGCGCTCGGAGCATGGCTCAAGGACTGGCTCGGCGGCTCGGCGCGCACCAAAGCGCGGCAGACCGAAGGCGGCATGTCGAACCCAACCTATTTCTTGAAGCGCGGCGATTGGCGCGCGGTTCTGCGCAAACAGCCCCGCGCCGCGCTGGCCCCGTCGGCCCATGCGATCGACCGCGAGTTCCGAGTACTGGAAGCGCTTCAGGGCACGCCCGTGCCGACGCCGAAGCCTTTCCGGTACTGCGCGGATCGCGAGGTCCTCGGCACGCCCTTCTACCTGATGGAATGGCTCGATGGCCGGGTGTTCCACGAATTCGCGACGCCCGGCGTCACGCGGACGGAGCGGACGGCGCTCTATCGCTCTATGTGCGCGACGCTGGCGGAGATTCACAAGCTCGACTTCAACGCCATTGGTCTCGCGGACTTTGGCCGGCCCGGCAACTATTTCCGCCGCCAGCTTTCTCGCTGGGCGCGCCTGTGGTCGGAATACCGCGAGGGCGACGACGACAATCCCCGCCTCGACCGCATCGTCCGCTGGCTAGAGGAGCGCATCCCGGAAAGCGAAACGCTGACTTTGTGCCACGGCGACTTTCGCATGGGCAATGTGATGTTCCATCGCACCGAGCCCCGCGTCATCGGCGTGCTCGACTGGGAGCTTTCGACGCTTGGCCATCCGCTGGTCGATCTGGCCTTCAACAGTCAGGCCTGGCGCATGGCCCCCGACGAAAACGGCGGCCTCCTCGGCCTGGCCTTGAAGGACATGGGGATCCCCGAGGAGCAGGCCTATCTCGACCTCTACTATCGCCTCGCCGGCTCCGCCGAGCGCCTGACCCGGTTCCATCAGGTTTTTGCCATGTTCCGCGGGGCGGTCGGCAGCGCCGGCGTCGCCGTGCGGGGCGAGATCGGCAACAATGTCCTGCCCGACGCAGCGCAAGTCGGGCGGCGCCTTGCGAGAGCCTATGCGGCCCGTGGCGCCGCACTGATCGAGGAGGAGCCATGAGCCTGCACGAACAGCGCGCCATGCCGGTTGAACAAGCCATTCGCCGGCGCCGGTCGGTTCGCGGCTTTCTTGCGGACGAGGTCCCCGCAGCGACGCTGCGCGAAGTGTTCCAGCTCGCGCAGCTCGCGCCTTCGAACTGCAACGTGCAGCCGTGGATTCCGCATGTCGTCTCGGGCGAGGCGCTGCGCCGGCTGAGCGCGGCGCTAGTGGATGCGGGAACGCGCGACCAGCCGATCAAGCCGGACTTCACGGCGGATCGCAAATTTTTGGGCGTCCACCGCGATCGCCAGGTCGACGCGGCCCAGCAGCTCTATGGCGCAATGGGCGTTGAGCGGCGCGATCTCGCAGGCCGCAAGATGGCGTATATCCGCAATCACGCCTGCTTCGGCGCGCCGCACGCGGTCTTCGTCTTCATGGCCGGCTATTTCGACGTCCGGGAGGCGACCGACATCGGAATGTACGCGCAGACGCTCATGCTTGCGCTCATCGCGCGCGGCATCGCCTCTTGCGCTCAAGGAGCGCTGAGCCTCTTTCCCGACATCGTGCGCGAGCACCTCGGCGTGCCCGAGACTCACAAGCTGCTGTTCGGGGTGTCGTTCGGATACGAGGACCCCAATGTGAAGGCCAATGCCGCGCGGGTCGGACGCGCCTCGCTCGATGACGCCGTCCAATTCCACCGCTGACATTTCCGCTCGCGTCGGCGTGGTCGGGCCGGGCCTGATGGGACTCGGGATCGCTCAAGCTTTCGCCGCCTCGGGCGCCGCGGTTGTTCTCTGTGGGCGCGACGAAGAGGCTTCGCGGCGCGGGCGCGCGAGCCTCGCCGCGTCGCTCTCCGGGCAGGTCGCCCGCGGCCGGCTTGATCCTGACGCAAAGGCCGCTGTTCTCGCCAGGGTCGAAGCGGCCGGGATCGCTTGCGGCTTGCAACGCTGCGATCTCGTGATTGAAAGCGCCCCGGAAGATCGAGCCGTCAAGAACGCCCTGCTGGCGAAGGTCGAGAGGGCCGCGCCCACGGCGATCCTCGCCAGCACGACGTCAGGGCTCGCCATCGGCGGGCTTGCCCAGGTTTTGGTCGACCCGTCGCGCTTTCTCGGGCTGCACTTCTTTTCTCCGGCCAACCGCATGCCTCTGGTCGAGGTCGCGATCGGGCCACGCACCAGCGACGCGGTCGTCCGCCAGGCGCTGGCTCTTGTCCGTGGCGCTGGCAAGAGGCCGATCGTCGTGCGGGACGGCCCGGGCTTCTTCGCAACCCGGGTGTTCGCCGCCTATTTGGACGAAGCCGTCGCTATGGCGACGGAGGGGATCGGGGTCGAAACGATCGATGACGCCGCGCTCGCAAACGGCCGGGCAGTCGGCCCGTTCGCCACGCTGGACGAGACGGGAATCGCTCTCAACCTGGCGCAGGCCCGGCAGGCCCGCGAGGACGGTCTCGAACCACGCTTCTGCCGCCCGCTGGCGGAGGCGACGCTCGAACGTCTCGTGTCCGCCGGCCGATCTGGCCGGCGGGCGGGCGGCGGCTTCTACGACTGGCCCAGCGACGGTCCTCGCACGCCGTGGGCGGGCCTCGGCGCCCTTTTCCCGCTCGCAACGCGGCAGAGCCAGCGCGAGGACATCCAGTTCAGGCTCCTCGCCGCGGAGGCCCGCGAGGCGCTGCGTTGCCTCGAAGAGGGCGTTGTCGCGAGCGCGGACGACGCCGACGCCGCGTCGGTCCTCGGACTAGGATTTTCGCACGCTCGCGGCGGCGTCTTGCGTTGGGCCGAGGATTTCGGGTTCGGCCCGCTCGTCGAGGCCCTGGACGATCTCAGCCGGGCGCATGGGGACCGTTTTTCGCCGTCGCCCTGGCTACGCGCGCTCGCCGCGCGCGCCGAAGGGCTTAGCCCTTATCGCGGAAAGGATGTACCTGCGTGACGGGACCTTTAGCGGGCCTTCGGGTCGTGGAGCTGGGTGGGATCGGACCTGCGCCCTTCGCTGGGGGCCTGCTCGGCGATCTCGGCGCAGACATTCTGCGCATCGACCGTATTCCCAAGCCTGGAATCGACCCCGAAACGCCGGCGCGGTTCGACTTCTACAATCGAAACAAACGATCGGTGGCGCTCGACCTGAAGCAGCGCGGCGCCATCAGTGCGGTCCTCGCGGCGGTCGCCAAGGCAGATGCGCTGATCGAAGGATTTCGGCCCGGCGTCATGGAGCGGCTAGGCCTCGGGCCCGAGGTCTGTCTCGCCGCCAACCCACGGCTCGTCTTCGCCCGCATGACCGGATGGGGACAGGAGGGTCCGCTCGCTCAGGAGGCCGGACACGACATCAACTATCTCGCGCTTACCGGCGCGCTTCACGCGCTCGGAGACGCCGACCGCCCCCCTCCTCCGCCGCTCAATCTCATCGCCGACCTTGGCGGAGGCGCGCTCTACCTGGCGGTAGGGATTCTTTCTGCAGTGCTCCACGCGCGAGAGACGGGACGGGGCCAGACTCTCGACGTCGCGATGGTCGATGGCGTGACCCATCTGATGTCGGCCTTTCAGGCGTTCCGCCAGCAGGGCGCATGGACGGATAAGCGGGCGGACAACATCGTCGACGGCGGCGCGCCCTTTTATCGCTGCTATGAGACGGCGGACGGCAAGCATGTCGCTGTTGGCGCGATCGAACCGCATTTCTACGCGAACCTGCTCGCTTGCATGGAGTTGAAGGCCGCCGACCTGCCCGACCAGAACGATCGCCGCGCCTGGCGCGCAATGCGGGAACGTTTCGCCGCAGTCTTCAAGACCCGTGCGCGCGACGAATGGGTGGAGCGCGCCGCCGGACGCGACGCCTGTCTCGCGCCAGCGCTCTCAATGGATGAAGCGCCGAAGCACCCCCACATGCGCGCCCGTGGCGCCCATGTCCGCTTCGATGGCGTGACCCACCCTGCCCCGGCGCCGCGCTTCGGCCAGACGCCGGCGACGCTTCGACGCTCCGCTCCGCCTCCGGGGCGCGACAGCCGGCAGGCGCTTGCCGACTGGGGAATCGCGCCGGAAACGATCGCCGCGCTCGAATCGTCCGGGGCGATGGCCCAGACCTGACCCCATGCGCCTCATCCTTGTCCGCCACGGCCGACCCGACGAGGACGGCGCGGAGACGCCAAACGACCCGCCGCTCAATGAGGATGGATGGCGGCAGGCGCAAGCCACTGCGCGCCTATTGGGGAGCGAGGGGATCACTCGCATTGTCACAAGCCCGCTCCGGCGGGCGCGGGAAACCGCCGAACCGCTGGCAAAGGGCCTCCGCCTGGCGATCGAAACAATCGACCTTTGGGCGGAAGCCGATCGCGGGGCGAGCCGCTACCGATCCACGGAGACGCTTCGCGCTGACGGGGGAGAGGCCTGGTCGCGCTTTCTCGCAAACCCGATCGGCTATCTGGGAGGCGATCCGGCGTCCTTCCGGGACGGCGTTCTTGCGGCGCTCGACGCGACCGTCGCAAAGGAAGCGCCGACAGCTCGCGTCGCGGTCTTCACCCACGGTCTCCCGATCAACATCGTCCTGGCGCACGCGCTCGGGCTCGACAGCATCACCCGATTCCTCGTCGGCTACGGGTCGGTCACCCGCCTCAGGCATTTCGGGGACGAGCGTTATGGCGTCGCCAGCGTCAACGAAACCGGACACCACAGATGGACGTATTGAACATGCAAACCGCGCTCCCCGCCGCAGGGGAAAATCCTTCGGAATGGGACGGAAAGGACATCGCGGACCTGCTTGGTCTGACGCGCACCTCTGAGGGTAGCTTTCGGACGCGGCGGGCCGAGACGAACGAGCATGGACGCATCTATGGCGGCCAGATATTGGGGCAGGCCCTCCATGCGGCTTCGCAGACGGTATCGAGGGACCGGTTCGCGTCCTGCCTGCAGCTTTTGTTTGCCGCGGGAGGTCTCCCCGATCAGACAATCGACTTCGATGTCGCCTCCTTGCAGGACGGCAAGCGATTCTCGGCGCGCAATGTGCGCGGCGTGCAGGGCGGAAGCCGCATCGTCTGCGACGCCAGCGTTGCCTTCGCCAAAGCAATGGAGTCTCCGGATCATGCGGCGCAGGCCCCCTCCGACTGCGGACTAGACCGGAACCCCGAGGCATGCGTGCGTCTCGAAGACATCGACGCCCCCGGAGTCCACGAAATAGAACGAACGCTTTCCTACAGGTTGCGGCCGCACCCGGTGATTGAATTGCGCGCGCCTTTTGTTGACGATCTCATGCCCGGTTTGGAACGCGATGAGCCCCGGATGCGCTTCTGGATCCGCTTGCGCCAAAGGCTTGTGGAGGACCCTGCGCTGCATGCCGCCGCTTTTGCTTATCTGTCGGACTACTGGATCAATTTCGCCGCCTGCATCGCGCACGTGCGCACCACGTCGGAGCGAGGCGACACGCTTTATGTTGCGAGCCTCAATCACGCGATCTGGTTTCATCGGCCGCTGCGCGCCGACGAATGGCTCCTGTTCGATTGCCTAAGCCCGAGCGGAGCTTTCGGGCGCGGACTAACCGTAGCGCGCGTCTATTCCCGCGCCGGCGTTCTTGTGGCCAGCGCGACCCAAGAATGCCTTCTGTCCCCGAGCGCCTGACGGAAAGCTTATGAACCTCGACTACGTCCGCAACCTGACCTTTGCGCCGATCGTCCAGCGCTACGATATTCGCGACAGCGCGCTCTACGCGCTCGCTCTCGGCATGGGCCAGGACCCGCTCGACGAGGACGAACTCCCCTATATCTACGAGCGCCGCGGCCCGCTTGCGGTCCCAAGCCAGTGCGTGACCCTGTGCTGGCCGCCCTTCTGGCACAAGGCGCCGGAGACCGGGATAGCCTGGCGGCGCATTCTGCACGGCGAGCAGAGCTTTTCGCTGGTCCGCCCTCTTCCTGCGGAGGGCGAGGTCCGGGCCGAGCATCGTATTCTGGCCGTGGACGACAAGGGCGCCGAGCTGGGCGCCGTCGTCCACACGGCGCACGACATTTTTGACGACGCGACTGGAGAGCCTCTGGCGAACCTCCGGTCCACAGAGTTTTTACGCGACGACGGCGGCTGTGGCGGGTTCGGGACGCCCGAGAAACTGACGTATCCGATGGAAACCGTCAGCGAACCGACCGAAATCTGTGACTTCCGCACGTCGCCTCAGGCGGCGCTTCTCTATCGCCAGGCGAGCCGCGACTACATGCCGATTCACGCCGATCCCGATGTCGCGCGCGAGGCCGGGTTCGACCGGCCGATCTCGCATGGCCTCAACACTTTCGGCCTCGCCTGCCGGGCAGTGCTCAAGCGATTCGCGTCGCGCCGGCCGGGAGCGATTGCCTCAATGGCCGCGCGCTTCTCGGCGCCGGCTTTCCCCGGCGATACGATCCGGATCGAGATGTTCAAGGCGGCGGACCGCCTGCGGTTTCGCGCCCTGGCCCTCGAACGTTCCGTTCTGGTGCTCGACCGCGGCTCGGTCGGATTTTTTTAGCGCCGCCTTCGAAGGGCGCCGAGGTCACGCCGCGTCCGAATCCTCGACGTCTTCGTTGTCGCCAGTCATTGTAAGCAGGTTTTCTTTCATGCCCCGAAGCGCGCGGACGGTCGCCTTCAAGTCCGCCTCATCGATTTTCTCGAGGATTTCCTTCTCGGTCACGCTGACATTGTCCCGGATCTGCGCGATCAGGGCATGGCTGCGCCTGGTCAGGTATATGCGCTTGACCCGACGGTCGTCCTCGTCGGGCCGGCGCGAGACGAAGCCCGTCTTCTCCAGGCGGTCGATCAACTGCCCGAGCGCCACTTTTCCAAGATCGAGCTCGTCGGCGAGCGCCACCTGGGACATGCCATCGGAACGCGACAGGAAGGCGAGCACCCACCATTGCGAGCGCGTCACGCCGAGCGGTTTCAGCGCCCGGTCGACAACGCGCCGGCGCAGCCTCGACACGTCGTGGACGAGGAAACCGAGCCGCAGTTCCCAATTCAAATCCGGAGCCATGTTGGTCTCGTTCGGGAGCCAAGCGGCTCGCCAGTAAATCGTACACTAGCAGACAATTCGCACATTTGGGCCAGACGAAGCGTCTTCGCAAGAGTCCGTTCGCCAAAACCGACGTCGAATAGGGGCGGAGAGCTTAAATCTTTCACTCGCGTCCCGCCCGCCACGCAGAGGTAAGATGGCCCGGGCTGCGCGCGTTCAGTTGAGCTCCTTCGGCGAATAACCCAGAATTTCGCGCGCGATGATCAGGCGCTGCACCTCGCCTGTTCCCTCGTAGATGTCGAAGATCCTGGCGTCGCGAAACGCCTTCTCGATCGGATAGGCGTCGGAAAGTCCGCAAACGCCGAGGACGTCGATGCAGGTCTGGGTCACTCTCCGTGCGAGGCCGCCGCCCATCGCCTTCGCCATTGAGGAATCGATCTTGCCCGGGCCTTCGTTCTGTTCAATCCATTTGGCTTGCAAAACCACGGTCCAGGTCGCTTCCCACTCGGCCTCGAGGCTCATCAGGCGGTCGGCCGCGGCGGTCGTTTCCGTCGGGCCCTGGTCGTAGTCCGGCGCGATCCCGATTTCCGCCAGGCGCCCCCAGGTGAAGTCAAGCGCCGCCCGGGTGACGCCGAGCGCATAGGCAGCGACGACTGGCCGAGATTCGCTGAATGACCGAAGCATCGACTTCAGATCGCCGTCGATATGGTTGAACGCCGGCACGCGGCAAGCGGAAAAAGCGAGCGGCGCGGTGTCCTCGAAGCGGATGCCCATCTTGCGGAACTGCCGCCCGACGCTCAAACCCGGCGTTCCCTTTTCAACCATGAAGGCCGACAGCCCCCGCCGTTCCGGATGGACGAGGCGGGCCAGAACCAGGACGGCGTCGCAACTTTCCGCATAAGTGATGAATATCTTTTCGCCCTCGATCACCCATTCGCCGGCGGCAGCGTCCCATGTGGCGGTCGTCCGGGTGGACGCGGGATCGGAGCCTCCGACCGACTCGGTGAGGCCGATGGCGATCGTCCGATTGCGCCATCGTTCGTATTGCTCCGGCGCGCCGGCAATCCTGAGCGCGGTGTTGCCGAGCGAATAGCGAGCCTCGCGCAAAGGTACGCCGCCTCGCCAGTCCTCGAGATAGAGCAGCGCCGTCAGAATTTTGGCGCCGCTCGTCTCCGGTTCGAGGTGTGCGAGCATGGCCCTGGTGTCCGGCCGCCCCTCCGCTTCCGGAAAGGCGTGCGGCAACATCCGGTCCTCGTCGTGTTCGAATTCCCGCGCGTGTCTGGAAGCGAGATCGGCTTGAGCTTTCGCTTCCTTCAGGATGGCGCGATCGGCCCTGGTGAGCGCGAAACTGACCATCTTTCTCTCCCTACACTCCGGCGAGACCATCGAGCACCGAGAGGGACCGGGCGTTCCGGTACCACATCTCGAGCGGATATTCGCGAATGAAGCCGTACCCGCCGAAGAGCTGCACGCCCTCGTCGGCGATCTTCAGCGCCTGTTCGGCGGCGTAGCGTTGCGCGAGCCGCGCCGTCCGTGCGGCTTCCGGATTCGAATCGAGCTCGGCCGCAGCTCTAAGTCCCGTCCATCGGATAGCGTTCGCCGCGATATGCATGTCCGCGAGCTTGAAAGCCACCGCTTGTTTCCGGCCGATCGGCTCGCCATGCACCACCCGCTCCTTCACGTAAGGCAATGTGTACTCATAGACAGCGCGGGCGAGGCCGCCGAGGACCGCTGTCAGTGCAATCCGGCTCGCGTCGATGACGCGTCTCATCGCCCCCGGCAGGAGCTCGTCGTCCGTGACCTCGACCCCATCGAGAACAATGTCGGCCATCTGCAGCGCGCGCATGCCAAGCGTGCCCCTGGCGGGCTCGATGCGGAGGCGCGGAGATTTTGCTTCGACGATGAAGCCTCGCACGCCCTCTTCCGTCTCGGCCGTCACCAACAGCCGATCGCAGCGCGCCGCGAGCGGAACGAGCGCCTTGGCGCCTTCGATCCGCCACCCGTTGCCGGCGCGCCCGGCGCGCGTCGCCCGTCCTTGCCCGCAAAACCAGCCCGCATCGCGGGTGGCGACCGCGGCGAAGACCGGCGCGTCCGACTGGAAGGCCGCGAGATGCCGTTCGCGCTGGGCTTCCGTTCCCTGCGACGCGACGGCTCTGGCGAAGCCCAGCGCCCCCGCGAGCGCGACAGCCAGCGCCGCGTCGCCGTGAGCGATTTCACCGAGCGCGACTGCGTTCAGCACCGAGGGCTGGTCCATCGGTTCGGCGTCTGCCGCGCTCTTGGCCAGGCCCAGATCCCAGGCGCGGCGGAGAAGCATTTCCGGAAATTCGCCCGCTTCGTCAGCGGCGCGCGCGGCGGGGCGAGCCTCGTCGGCGGCGAACTGCTTGGCCGCGGCCTGCACGAGGGTCTGCTCTTCCGTAAGCGCAAATGAGATCATGGCGCCCCGATCTCGACAGTACGTTAACGAACTAATATCGTCCGTTCAGGGATCGCGCCGCCGGATATATACCTGCGCCGAGGGCCGATGGAGAGACGATGAAAGCGGTTGTCCTTGAAGAGCGCGGCCCGGCGGGCGCGAACTGGCGTGATTTTCCCGATGCCACGCCGGCGGCCGGCGAGTCGGTGCTCAGAGTGATCGCCAGCTCGCTCAATCGCGTCGATCTCTACATGCGCGACAACGGCGCCGGGATCACGCACGTGCTGCCGCAGGTTATGGGCGTCGACGCCGCCGGCGTTGTCGCTGAAGCGGAGCCGGGCGGCGGCTTGCGGCCCGGCATGAAGGCCCTGATCTATTCCGAGGCCTTCTGCGGAAAATGCCGCTATTGTCTCGCCGGGGACCAGCCCCTGTGCGAGAGCGTGAAAATCATGGGCGAACATCGGCATGGCGGCTTCGCCGAGTATGTCGCCATGCCGACCCGCTGCTTCTTTCCCCTGCCCGACGACGCGGATCTCGAGGAGGCTGGGGCCCTGATGACAGGTCACCTGACCGCATGGCGAATGCTCTTCGGCAAGAGGGCGCTGCAGCCAGGGGAGAGCGTGCTGATCGTGGGCGTCGGCGGCGGCGTCGCCGTTGCTTGTCTCCAGTTGGCGAAGCTCATCGGCGCCCGCGTGTTCGTCACGTCGTCCAGCGACGAGAAAATTGCGCGCGCCGTCGCGATGGGAGCCGAAGGCGGCGTGAACTACGGCAGGGACAAGGTCTCCAAGGCCATTCTCGACATGAGCGGAGGCGGCGTCGACATGGCGATCGACAGCGTCGGCGCCGCCAGCTGGGGAGAATCCCTCAAGTCGCTGCGCCGGGGCGGGAGGCTCGTGACCTGCGGCGCGACGACCGGCTCCAATCCACCGGCCGATTTGCAGCGCGTGTTTATCCGTCAGCTCGAGATCTACGGGTCTACGGGCGGGAGCGTCGGCGAATTGCGCCGGCTTCTCGACGTCTTCAGCCGCGGGCTGGTGAGGCCCGTCATCGACGCCCGCTTCGCCATGTCCGACATCCGGACCGCGTTCGACAGGTTCGAAACCGGCGGCCGGTTCGGCAAGGTTTCGCTGGTCGTGTAGACGCGAGCCCCGGGCGCTGCGCCGCGCACGACGCGCGGCGCAGCGTCCGAAAGCGCGAACCGGCCTCACATTTTGCATGCCGGATCCACAGGGGCCATGACTTCGGAGCCGGTGAAAACCTTCTTGATCTCATACGCGGCCCTGCCGTCCGGCCCCTTGACGATCTGGTTCATGACGATCGGCCGCGCCGTCTGATGGTCGGCCGCACGAACTTCCGCCGGGCCGAGCACCGTGTCGGCGGTGAGGCCGGACATCGCGGCGCGAACGGCGGCGACGTCGGTCGAATTCGCCTTGTTGATGGCGGCGGCCATGAGCTGGATCGCCGCATATTGGTCCGCGGAGGTGTAGGCGGGCTGTTCTCCGTTGTATCGTTCCTTGTACGCTTTCACGAAAGCATCGGCTTGCGCTCCCGGCTCGCCGGGAACGAAACCGAGCGTCTGATAGACGTCGAGCGCCGCATCGCCCATTGCTGGGAGGACCTGCGGGATCACGAAAGAATTGCCGATCACCATCTTGTATTTGGCGAAGAGCCCGAATTGCGCCTGCTGCTTGGCGAGATTGATCGCGTCGCTGCCGAAGATCGTGACATAGAGCCCCTCGGACGGATTGGCGCCGAGTTCCGAGATCTTGGCGCCGAAATCCGCCGTTCCGGAGGGAGCAAACAGCAACTTTCCGACGGTTGCGCCCTGCGACTTGACCAGCGCCTGGAACTTTTGCGCCGCGTCCCGGCCGGAGGAATAATCGACCGCAATGATGTCCCAGGACTTGATCGGCTTGTCTTTGAGGAAGTCTCCCACCGCATTCATCAGCATCGAATCGTTGACGTTGGCGCGGAAGTAGTTCGGGTTGCAGCCCTTGCCGGTCAGCGGGTCCGCCTGGGCGAACACTTCGACCATCAACGCGTTCAAAGAGCCAAGCTTGGCCGAGAGGGCCGGCGAGACGGCGGACGTATCCATACCGGTGAGGAAGAGGGCGCCGTCCTTCTGAACCGCGCGCGTCGCGCCATCGACTGCGGTGTCGGGCGTGCCGGCGTAAGTGATGAAGACCGGCTCGAGTTTCTTGCCCGCCGCGCCCCCCGCCGCGTTGATCTGCTCGATCGCCAGATTGATCGCCTTGGTCTGCGATTCCTTGAGGCCGGCCAGCGGCCCGGCGTCGATCAGGAGCGCGCCGATCTTGATCGTGTCCTCCGCAAGCGCAGCGCTTGCGGCGAGCAGCGCCGCAGCGCCTGTCGCGGCTCCCATCAGCCAACGGTTAGTCGTCATTCTCATCGTTCTCCTCCCACGATTTGGCTAAAGCGCCATCAAAGTCTGGTGTCTCGGATCGTCGATTTCCGCGGTCGGCGCCGCGCCAACCACCTCGCCCTTCGACAGGATCACGAACCGGTCGGTCGCGCGGCGCACGAGGCTCAGATGCTGTTCGACCACGAGGATCCCCGTGCCCGCGCGCCGGATCTCGTCGAGCGCGCGCACAAGGTCATCGACCAGCAGCGGCGACAGTCCTTCCGAAGGTTCGTCGAGCAGGAGAAGGTCGGGGTTGGCCATCAGCGCCCGGCCGATGGCGAGCATCTGTTGCTGTCCGCCGCTCAGCATCATGCCGCCGGAATTGGCGCGCTGCTCGAGCGCGGGAAAGAGGTCGAACACCGTCCTCAGATTCCACCGGCCCGGGCGGCGGGTCGCCGCGCCAAGCAGGAGGTTCTCCCGGATGCTGAGGTTCGGCAGGATCCGCCGTCCCTGCGGCGCGATGGCGACGCCGAGTTTTGCGGCGGAATAGCCGGGCAGCCCGTCGATACGCGCCCCGCCGACCCATATTTCCCCGGAAAGGATATTCGTTTCGCGAAAGACCGACATCAAGAGCGTCGACTTGCCGGCCCCATTCCGGCCGACGATCGCTACCGACTCTCCCTTGCCGATTTCGAGATCGACGCCATGGAGCACAGTCGAAGCGCCGTAGCCGGCGTAGAGCGCCTGCATCTTGAGCGCGCTCATGCAGCGCTTCCGAGATAGGCCGTTATGACCCGCTGGTCGGCGCGAATCTCCGCGGGGACTCCGGTCGCCAGATGCCGTCCCAGATCCAGCACCGTCACAACCCCGCAGCAGGCGAAGACAGCGTCTACGTCATGCTCGACGACGACCGCCGCGATCCGGCGCTCGCCGACCAGGTCGCGGACATGCTGAAACAGGCGAAGCGTTTCCTCGGCTGAAAGGCCGGCGCCAGGTTCGTCCAAAAGCAAGAGCTGCGGCCGGCCGATCAGCGCAAGCGCCACATCGACCCGACGTTGCACGCCATAGGCGATTCGTCCGGCTCTCTCTTCGAGATAGTCGCCTAGATCCATGACCTCGATGACATCCGAGATCCGATCGTCGCCGAGGCGCCATGCGACGAGTGAGAGCTGCTCGCGGACGGTAAGATCCTGAAATATGTTTGTGCGCTGAAACGACCTCGCCATGCCGCGGCGCCGTCGCCACGCGACCGAGCGGCGGGTAATGTCCTGGCCGCGATAGCGGATTGCGCCCGCGGTCGGCCGGCGACGGCCGGAAACGGCGTCGAGCAAGGTGGACTTTCCGGCGCCGTTGGGCCCGATGACGCCGTGCAACACTCCCTCCCCGGCGATCTCGAGATCCACCTCCTGCAATGCATGCACTGTCCCATAACTGACGGAGAGCTTGTCGATCTCGAGCATTCAACCGGCCTCCCGATTGCGGTTGCGCCAGATCCATTGAGCGAAGTCGCGCCATGCGCCCACGACGCCGCTTGGAAAGAGAACGATGAAGACCACGATCGCGAGACCCGTGAGCAACTGCGTGAGTCCGTGTGCGCCGAATTGGTCCTGAGCAAACGCGAAAATCACTCCGCCGAGCAGCGGACCGGCCGACGTGGCCGTCCCGCCGATCAGCGCGGAGACCAGGGCGTTGGTGCTGAGACCCAGACCCAGGCTCTCCGGCGACACGAAACCAGAGTTGAGGACATGCAGAAGCCCGCAGGCGCCGGCGATAACGTTGGCGAGCACGAAAGCGGCGAGGCGCGGACCATACGTGTCGAATCCGGAAAACCGCATCCGCTCCTCGTTCTGGCGCGTAGCCCGGAGAACTGCTCCGAGCCGCGAGCGGCGGACCGCCCAGACGGCGCTCCCGATGGCCCACGCCGCCGTCCAGACGATGGGCCAGAACCTTGCCGAATTGGCGAAGTCCCCCGCCTCGAGGCCGAACAGCGTGCCGCCAAAACTCACGACCAGACCATCCGCGCCGGACGTATAGTCTCTCAAGCCCTCAAGAAGCACGGCGTGGCTGATCATTTCCCCAGCCGCCAGCGTAAGCATCATGAAGGCCAGCGGCGTTGTGCGGATGATGAGCGCGCCGAGGATCGCCGCATAGACGGTCACCACGACCATCGATGCGACGATCGCGGCGAGCGGCGAAAGATACCATTGGCTCATCGCGATCGCGAAGAGATAGCCGACGCCGCCATAGACGCTCGCTGCGCCGAGCGAGACGAGCCCAGCCTGACTCATGAGGAAAGCTATGCTCAGCGCGAGGATTCCAAGCAGGAGACCCCCATCGGCCAATCGCAGGAGGAAATCGTTGGCCAGATACTGAGGCGCAAAGGCGCCAATCGTGAATAAAAGAAGCGCGGCAGCGCCGGCGAGTATGCGCCGGCTCCCGCGTGCCGACGGGACCAGGGCGGCTCCGCGTCGGTAGGCTACGCGAGTTGCGGCCTGGCCGTTCAATCGAGCACCCGTCCGCGCCCGATCCCGCGCGGCGCGACCAGGAGCACGGCCATCAGCAGCGCATAGGGCGCGAGCGCGGCGAGGTCGGGGAGGAACACGGAGCCTGCAACCTGAACGAACCCGTAGAGCAGCGCCGCGACGATCGCTCCAGGGATACTTCCCGTTCCGCCGATCACGACAATGATAAGGCAGCTTACGATCATCGTGACGTCCATGCCTGGGTCAACGGACAGGTAGGGACCGGCGAGGACGCCCGCCACGCCGGCGAGCGCGGCGCTCAGCGAAGTCACGAGAAGACTTAGCCGGTCCGCGTCGATCCCCATCATGCGGGCGACCGACGGTTCCTGGCTGACCGCGCGAACGTGAAGGCCGGAGGTCGAAAAATTCAGCCAAATCGCAAGCAGCGCACAGGAGCTGAGACCCACGCCGATCAGGAAGAGGCGGTAGATCGGATAGGTCAGGCCAAAGGCAGTGACCGAACCCGCCAAAGAGAGCGGCGCGTCCACAGTGCGGGCTTCTCCACCGTAGAAAAAGATGAGAACCTGGCCGAGGATAATTCCCAGTCCCAACGTGACCAGCGCGACTTCAATGTGGGATCGTCGCTGCAGCGGGCGGAGCACGAGATTTTCGAGCGCGGCTCCGACCAGCGCGAGCAGGATCGGCGACGCCACGAGGGCGACCCAAAATCCCGCGACATGCGCGATCGAATAGCCGAGATAGGCGCCCAGCATATAAAGCGCGCCGTGCCCGAAGTTGATTACGTCCCTGAGGCCGTAGATGAGCGCAAGACCGCTCGACATCATTATGAGGAGCGACGCAAGGGCGAGAGAATTGGCGATCAGAAGCGGGATCATGAGGCCGGAGCGCGTGATTGGAAGGCCGATCGGCGCCGTCGCTTATCGGCGCGGACATTGATCCGCTGCAGAGGCCTCTTCGCGGGCGACAATGGGCGCCTCCTCAAACGTTTTTCCGTTCCGCCCACAAACGGGCGATTAATAATGTAGCGTACTATATCACGAAGGTCGATGCAACCGCATTAGGCAAAGCAGCCGGCCAACACCGAGTTCGGCAAAACCCCCGAGAACGCCAGCTATTACCGGCATATCTTCACCCGCATCAGCACACCCAATGAGGCCATCGTGAACAACATCGCGAAGCTTCGCCGCCGCTCGGATAGACTACGCCATCGACATCAGCACGATTCCCCATCCGACGGCGCAAGCTTTTGCTTAGTGGTCAAAAGGAAAAGTCTAGGCGAGCGGCCCGGCGATTCATCTGAAATTCGCGATCCAAGTCCTGCCTATCTATCTCTCTCCGGTCGAACCCGGAGCATATTGCTCGAACCTAGTAGAGAGGACTTCGATGATCGGACTTTGCAAACTTTCGCTCTCCGCCCTTGCGTTCGGCCTTGCCCCGTACCAGCATGCCGGCCGACGATAAGAGCGGCATTCACGCGTTCTTCAACGAACGACAGGAGCCAGTTCGTCGACTTCTGAACAACAACGGCAGGGTCAGATCAAAGTCAGCAACGGTCGGCCGTAGCGTCCGATGTGGGTTGTGCTCCACACGGCCTCTTGTCTGGAACTCAGGTTCTAGGGAGAAGGACTATCACGTGTACTGCGCCTCGCCGACTCCCGGGCGGTCATGGCAACGAGAAGTGGTTCCTTTATGGGAATCCTGAGGTCGGCTCGGAGGTGTGTGCAGGCGCGGATTGCATTTATGAGCGCTTACCTGCTCGCCGCAAGCTTCCGGCTGGGCATGCCGATCCAAATAGCCGACGCTTGACCCTCGTTCTGTTTGGCGCCTCGTACGGCGTCGATCATTTTTCGCGAGACAGCTTCCTGCTGAGTTCGAAGATGGTCGCGCAGCAGGGTGCTGCGGGTGATGTAGCCTGCGTTCACTCCCGGAATTGAATGGTTCATGAGCAGGTGGACATCCAGTTCCGGCACACCCGCGGTTTGCGCAATTGTTCGAAATGTCTGCCTCAGGTCATTGCCCATTTCGAGAGCTCATCGCGGTTTTCCTTATGCTCCGCCAAATGTCCGCTCTTGCTGTCCGCAGGAAATATGCCCATCGCGATAGCGCTCCCACGCTTGCCTCAGGGTCGGATCAGGTCCATTCGCACTGGGGCTCGTTGGCTCTTCCAGCTTAGGGCGCGGATCTGCGCCGCGGGAAATCGACCCCAGAAGCACCTTCGCTTTGGCTCGCGCCTCTCGCGTCGCGATCTTGCCCACCTTCCCTACCTTGACGCGGATGGTCCGTCGCTTTCCGTTCCCAAAGATCGCCCTGAATCATGAAGGTCTTTGAGCGGGCGCCGACGAGGAGAAAGAAGCCGGGCACGTCCTCGTCTCGGACGATATGCTGGCCAGATGCGGCGAACGGCAGAGCGCCGATCGCTCGATCCGAGAACGAAAGTCGGGATTGCGGCATAACGCTAGAACGGTGTTAGAACGGCGTTTGCAGGCTCGCGAGTTTGAAAGCCTTGGTTCGCCAATCTGCGCTATAGTGGCCGAAATACAATAAACAACAAAAGGATAAATCAACGGCGTAGGCGTCCAGCGTACAAACGGAAAGTCTCGGTACAGACCTATGGACAAACTACGAATCTGGGGGTCAGGAGTTCGAATCTCTTCGGGCGCGCCAGCAGTTTCAACAACTTACGAGATCGCCACCGTTCTAATCAGAGACTTATGTATCCAGTCTCCGCCGTTTCGGCCATCCCGGGAGCGGGTTTCACGAACTCGGCGATGAGCGGCGCAACGCGATCCTTACGAGATCATAGTTTTCGAAAACCAACTCGTCGTCGTGGATGGAAAGCCATCGTCCCTACTTGGGTGCGCCATCTTTGGCCGACTGGCGGATAACCTCGCGAAGCCAGATCAGGCCTGCGTCCTGCGACCGGTATTTGTGCCATTGGGCGGCCTGCTTCATCTTTGGGATGCGAAACGGCAGGTCGAGGATCTCGATCGGCAGGGTCTGTTGCGCCTGTTGCGCGAGGCGCCGATGGACGGTGGCGATGCGCTCGGTTCCGGCGACGAGCAGCGGCATCGTGCTGAAGCTGTAGGTCGTCACATCGACGCGCCGAGCGACTCCGTATTGCTTGAAGAAGACCGACTCCAGCGATTGCACTCCGCCGGGAGGTTGCATGACGACGTGGGACGCGTCGACGAAGTCGCGGCGTGAAAGTTTGCGGCCGGCGAGCTTTCCCCGGCTCCAGACGATAGCGCAGAACTCCTCTTCGAGGATGACCTCAAATGGATGCCGCCTCGAGCAAAATTCGCTCGGGATGATGAGCAGGTCGACGTCGCCGCGTTCGAGCAGCCGTTCCGGCGCGTCGACCTGGTGGAGGAAATTGAAACGCACCGTTTGCGAGACCTTCTGACACGCCGCAAGAAGCCGCGGAATAAGGGTCGCCAGCGTGTAGTCGGAGACGAGAATGGTGAACTGGCGGT
>JAFAHO010000195.1 GCA_019237205.1 Hyphomicrobiales bacterium | reverse complement strand
CCGCCAGGCCCGTCCACCGCCCCCAGCCCAGTCAAAATCCCCCCGAAAACGCCGCGGCCGCCCAAGGCGTAGTGCCACGCCAACTTGAATTTCGCCGGAATGCCCACATAATCAATAGTTTGCAGAAATCAGGTGTTCAAGTCGGGTTCGAGATGATGGCGCGCGAGCCGCGGTTTCAGGCGACGGCGATCCAGACCGTTGGCGACAAGGGCTGGGACGGCTTCGCGCTCGCGATCGTCGATTGAGGCGCTCGCACCTTCTCCCCTTGCGGGAGAAGGTGGCCGCGCCTGAGCGCGGCCGGATGAGGGGTCCGCGCCGTCAGACGCGCGGGACGCTGTTGCGCCGGATCCCTCACCCCCGGCCGCTCTCCCGCTTTCCCTCACCGATCAGCGTCGCGATCCGTCGCAGCGCCAGCGTATAGCCCTCAGTCCCGCAGCCGACGATCACGCCCGAGGCGACGGCGGAGACGAAGGAATGACGGCGGAACTCCTCGCGCCTGTGCACGTTGGAGATGTGCACCTCGACAATGGGACCGTCGAAGGCGTTGAGGGCGTCGAGGATCGCGACGGAGGTGTGGGTAAACGCGGCGGGATTGATGACGATCCCGGCGGCGCGCCCGCGGCACCCGTGGATCCAGTCGATGATCTCGTATTCGCGGTTGCTCTGATGGAACTCGATTGCGAGCTTGAGTTCGGCGCCCATGCGCCGGCATTCCGCCTCGACGTCGGCGAGCGTCTCGTGGCCGTAGATCTCCGGCTCGCGCTTGCCGAGCAGATTGAGATTGGGCCCGTTCAGGATGACGACGATTCGGCTCAAGCGATTATCCCCTTTGCCCTGGCCACGTACGGCGCGCCCGTCGCCGCGCCGGAGGCCAAAATCCGGGGGCCGTGGCTCATCCTCTAGCGACGGCGGCGCCGAAGTAAAGGCGAGAGGTCCACGTTTCGCGGTTCAGATGCGGTTCAGGCGCAAAGGCGTCTACTGCTAATATAGGGGAAAACAAGGAGGAAATCATGGTTTCGCGTCTCGTGCCCGGCGGCGCGCTCGCCGCTCTTGCAGGCGCTGCGATGTTGGTCGCGGCGTCGACCAGTCCATCGTCCGCGTTCACGCTCTCCTCGCCGTCGCTCGAACAGCCGGTTGTCAGTGCGGACATCCAGGAGGTCTGGTGGGACCGCTGGGGCCGCTGGCATCCGAACGGCTGGGGCTGGCACCGGGGCTGGGGTTGGCACGGCGGCTGGGGCTATCATCCCTGGGGTTGGCGTCCCTACTATCACCCTTGGCGTCGCTGCTGGTGGGGGCCGTGGGGCTACCGCTGCCGCTGGTACTGAGGCCTTCGACGGCGCGGCGTCGACGAACGGCGCCGCGCCGCCCTACCCTTGCATCCTGGCGACGAGCGCGTCGGAGATCTCGAAGTTCGCGGTGACGTTCTGGACGTCGTCATTGTCTTCGAGAAGGCCGATCAGGCGTAGGATCTTCTCGCCCGATTCGTCATCGACGGCGATGGTGTTCTGCGGCCGCCAGATGAGCGAGGCCTTCAGCGGCTCGCCGAATTTCGCCTCGAGCGCCTTCTCAGCCTCGGCCAGGGCCTCGACCGAAGTGATCACCTCGTGCTCCTCGGGACCGGACACGACGTCGTCGGCGCCGGCCTCGATCGCGGCTTCCAGCATCGCGTCGTCATCGGCGACCTTTCGGTCGTAGACGATGCTGCCGACCCGGTCGAACATGAAGGAAACGGCGCCCGTCTCCGCGAGCGACCCGCCAGCCTTGGTGAAATAGGAGCGCACTTCGCCTGCCGTGCGGTTGCGGTTGTCGGTCAGGGCTTCGACGATGACCGCGACGCCGCCCGGCGCGTAGCCCTCGTAGCGGACCTCGTCGTAGGTCTCGCCCTCCGCGCCCGAAGCCTTCTTGATCGCGCGCTCGATATTGTCCTTAGGCATGTTCTCGGCCCGCGCCGCAAGGACGGCTGCGCGCAGCCGCGCGTTCATCGCCGGATCGGGCAGGCCCATTTTCGCAGCGACCGTGATTTCGCGCGCGAGTTTGGAGAAGAGCTTGGAGCGGATCGCATCCTGCTTGCCCTTCTTGTGCATGATGTTCTTGAACTGACTATGGCCGGCCATACATCGCCTCTGCGGGCGCGCGAAGAGCGCGCATTGTGGAAAGTGAAAAATCGGCCCCCTATACGCCGCGACCCGCGGTTAGGAAAGGCGTCGCAAAGGGTACCTCGTGTCCATCGTTTCAGGCCCGGCCGCCGTCGCCGTCGCTCCCGGCGTCGACTATTTTCCCGGCTTCCTCGACCGCGCCGCGCAGGAGGCGCTCAGGGACGAGATCCTCGCGATCCTGATCGAAGCGCCTGCATTCCGGCCGCGCATGCCGCGAACCGGCAAGCCCCTCTCGGTCAGGATGAGCAATTGCGGGCCGCTCGGCTGGGTGTCGGATGAGAGCGGCTACCGCTATCAGCGGCGACATCCCGAGACCGGGCGGGCGTGGCCGGACATGGCGCCGCGGCTTCTTGAGATCTGGATGCGGCTCGCGGCGGACGCGCCGCCGCCGGAGGCCTGCTTGATTAATCTCTACGACGCTCGCGCCAGGATGGGGCTGCACCAGGATCGCGACGAGCAGGAGCTTGCCGCGCCGGTCGTCTCGCTGTCGCTCGGCGACACGGCGCTCTTCCGCCTCGGTGGGCCTGAGCGCGGCGACCGCACCCGCTCTCTGCGCCTTCTATCCGGCGATGCGATTGCGTTCGGCGGCCCGGCCAGGCTCGCCTTCCACGGAATCGACCGGATCACGCCTGGCTCCTCGACTCTTCTGGCCGGGGGCGGACGGATCAATTTGACGCTCAGGCGTGTGACCCGCGCCGACTGAACCCTATTTGCCGCCGCTCGCAGGCTCTTCTCTGGGCGCGGCCTTCGGGCCGCCCTTGGAGACGCCGACCATCGCCGGACGCAGGACCCGGTCGCCGATTGTCCAGCCGCTCTGGATGACTTGGGAGACCGTGCCGGCCGGAAGCGTCTCGTCGGGCGCCTCGAAGATCGCCTGATGAAAATTCGGATCGAATTTCTGCCCCTTGGGATCGAGCTTCCGGACCCCGTGGCGCCCGAGCGCGGCTTCGAGGTCTCGCGCGGTCAGTTCGACGCCTTCGATCATCGACCGGATATGCGGGTCGGCGTTCGCGCGCGCCTCCGCCGGCAGATGCTCCAGCGCCCGGGCGAGATTGTCGACGACCGACAGCATGTCGCGCGCGAAGCCCGTCACGCCGTAGGTCTTGGCGTCCGCGACCTCGCGCTCGGTCCGGCGGCGCAGGTTTTCCATCTCGGCCAGCGTTCGAAGCACCCGGTCCTTTAGCTGGCTGTTCTCCGCGTTCAGCGCCTCGACCACCGCGAAGGCGTCGCGCTCGGCGGGTTCGCCCTGGGCCGCCGCCCCTGCCTCGGGCGCGGATCTCTCTGCGCCGTTCTCGGCGTTGTCGTCGATCATGATGAGCCCCAATCGAAAGTCGGGTCGGATATCAGGGCAGGCGGCCTAAAAATCAAGCGCGACGCGCGCCGCCGTGGTACGATCGTGCTCTGTTATTTGGTGGCGAAATCAGCCAACAGCCGGCGTTTGATCGCCGCCTGCTTGGCCGGGGCGTTGATTTTCTGGCCGGTGAGGTCCGTCACATAGAACGAGTCCACCGCCTTCTCGCCGAAGGTGACGATGTGAGCCGACCCGATATTGAGATTGAAACTTGACAGCGAGGCCGTCAGGTCGCGCAGCAGTCCCGGCCGGTCGAGGCCCGACACTTCGACGACCGTGTAGCGGCGCGACAGACTGTTGTCGATCATCACTTCCGGCTCGATTACGAAGGCGCCCCGCCGCGAATCCCGAGTCTCCTTTTGCGACGTGATCTCGGCGAGCCGGACTTCGCCCCTCAGCGTCTTTTCGATCGTGGAGGCGATCCGCTGTCCGCGCCTCAGCTCGTCCTCGTCGCGCTCGAAGGCGCGAGACACGAAGATCGTGTCGAGCGCGAGGCCGTCCGTCGTGGTGAAAATCTGGGCGTCGACAATATTGCCTCCGGCCGCCGCGCAGGCGCCGGCGATGCCGGTCAAGAGCCGCGGGTGGTCAGGCGCGACCACGGTGACCGCGGTCACGCCATGGAAACTGTCGGTCGCCACTTCGGTCGCCAGCGAGCGCATGGCGGCGGCCATCGCGTGAAGGAGATTGGCGTGGGCGACCTGCTGCGCCGGCTCCACCTTGAGCCAGTAGGCCGGATAGTGACGCGAAGCGTAGCCCTCGAACTCCGGATCGGACCAACCAGGCAACGCGCGGCGCAGCGCCTCCTGCGCGGCCGCGACCCGCGCCTTCCGATCGACCGCGGAATGGCCGCCCCCCAGAATGACCTCGGTCTCCCAATAGAGACTCCGCAGGAGCTGGCCCTT
>JAFAHO010000190.1 GCA_019237205.1 Hyphomicrobiales bacterium | reverse complement strand
TCGGTGGTCTGGGTCCGCCAGACAATCTCGTTGACGACCGCGAGCGCGATGAAAAAGAAGGCCCACCTCCAGGTCAGCCGGCGCCAGCCCTCTTCGGTCACATGCAGAGCCCCGTCGAACAGGATCTTGAGGATCGGTTTGTTGAGCGCGAGGCCGACGAACAAGGCCGCCGCAAAGAGGAGATAAAGCGCGGTCGGCTTGATCTTGATCAGGGTCTCATTGTGAAAAAAGAGCGTGAGCGAGCCGAAGATAAGGACGATCGCCGCCGTCACCAGCGGCATGATCGGGATGCGCCGGAGCATCACGTAAGAGACGGCGAGCGTAACGAGGACCGCCGCCATCAGGACGCCGGTCGCGGCAAAAATGTCGAGCCTGGAATAGACCGCGAAGAAGAGCACGAGCGGCCCAATTTCGAGGATCAGCTTGACGATCGGGTTGAGCGCCTTGGGGCGAACCGGGGGTAGGGTTTCGGTCACGTTCGTCCTTGTCACTTTGAAAGCCTCACGCGTCCGCCCGTTCGATGCCTGCGATCGCCTCGGCAAAGTCGCGCGCGGCGAACGGCTCGAGATCCTCGAGGCCCTCGCCGACCCCGATGAAATGCACCGGCAGGCCGAACTTGTCGGCGATGGCGACAAGAATGCCGCCGCGCGCGGTGCCGTCGAGCTTGGTCATCACGAGGCCGGTAACGCCCGCGGTGCGGCCAAAAATCTCGACCTGGCTCAGCGCATTCTGCCCGACGGTTGCGTCGAGGACGAGGAGCACCGCGTGCGGCGCCTCTGCGTCGACCTTCTTCATCACGCGGATGATCTTTTCGAGCTCGCTCATCAGCTCGGCGCGATTCTGCAGCCGCCCGGCGGTGTCCATCAGCACGACGTCAGCGCCTTCGGCGCGGGCGCGCGTCAGCGCGTCGAAGGCGAGGCCCGCTGCGTCGCCACCCTGATCGCGCTCGACGAGGTCCGAGCCGGTGCGCCGCGCCCAGACGCGCAACTGCTCAATCGCGGCGGCGCGAAACGTGTCGCCCGCGGCCAGGATAACGGTGCGTCCCTCGGACCTGAACCTGGCCGCAAGCTTGCCGATGGTCGTCGTCTTGCCGGAGCCGTTGACGCCGACCACCAGAACGACGAAGGGCTTCTTCGTCGAATCGAGCGCGAGCGGGCGCGCGACGGGAGAGAGCGTGCGCTCGACCTCGGCGGCGAGCACCGCCTTGACTTCGTCGGGATCAATCCCCTTTTCGTACCGCCCGCGCGCGATCGCCTGCCGAATGCGGGTCGCCGCGCCAAGACCGAGGTCGGCCTGAATCAACACGTCCTCCAGATCGTCGAGCGAGGCGGCGTCCAGCTTGCGCTTGGTGAAGATGTCCGCGATGCCTCGCCCAATGCTTGACGACGAGCGCGAAAGACCGAACCTGAGGCGCTGAAACCAGCTTCGCTTTGACCCGGACGCGGCGGCGGCATCCGCTGGCGTCGGCTCTGCGAGGGGCGCGTCGGCTCGCGCAGCGTCGAGCGTCCGCTCGGCCTGCAAGGCATCTGCCGCATCGGCGCCGCTGAACCAGCGCCGCAGCAGGGCAGGTCTCGCTTTTTTTTCGCCATCTTTGCTCAACGCATCGTCCTCAAGGCCGCCCGCCTATGCGGGCAGGGCTTGGTTCAGATACCTATGTCCTCATGACGCCCGAAGAAACAAGAGAGCGGCTGCTCTATCGCGATGGATTGATGCTGGTGCTCGACAAGCCCGCGGGCGTTGCTGTTCACCGGGGGCCGAAGGGCGGCGCGAGTCTCGAAGACGATTTCGACGCGCTCCGCTTCGGTCTGCCGCGGAAGCCTGCGCTCGCGCACCGCCTCGATCGCGACACTGCCGGGTGCCTGGTGCTCGGACGACATCATAAAGCTCTGGAGACATTGGGGCTTCTGTTCAAGCAGGGCAAGATCCGCAAGACCTATTGGGCCGTCGTCGCCGGCGGTCCCGACGAAGAGAGCGGGGCGATCGACCTGCCGCTCGGCCGGCTGGACGACAGGCGCGGCTGGTGGATGAAAGTCGATCCGAAGGGGCAAAAGGCGCTGACGCTCTGGCGGGTCAAGGGAAGGGGAACGTGGCGGGGGGAGCCGATTGGCTGGCTCGAGCTTGAGCCGCAAACCGGCCGGACGCACCAATTGCGTGTTCACTGCGCCTCGCAAGGTTGGCCGATCCTCGGCGACGCAATCTACGGCGCAAGCGCCGGCACGCCGCTGCAACTGCTGGCGCGCAAGGTCGTCGTGCCGCTCTCGAAGACGAGGCCGCCGATCGAGGTCGAGGCGCCGGCGCCGCCGCATATGCTCGAGGCTCTCGCAGCCTGTGGGTTTGAGGGCGATCCCTCATCCGGCCCTTCGGGCCACCTTCTCCCGCAAAGCCCGTCGTGAGTCGGGCTTTCTTCCGAACGCCCTATGAGGGGGAGGCCCGGCGCGAGGATGCACGCGGCGCTGCGGGATCAGAACAGGGTCAGCTGCGCCCCGGCCTCTTTCGTTGCGGGCTTGGGCTTCCGAAAGAGGTCAGTGCGCAGGGTCGTCTTGGTTTCACGGTAGCCAAGCCGCCGCGCGGCCATCTCGAAGCGGCGGCCGATCATCCAGGCGTAGGGACCGGAACCGGCCATGCGCCGGCCCCATTGGGATTCGTAATCCTTGCCGCCATGCATCGACTGGATCAGCGAGACGGCGTGGTTGAGCCTGTCGGGATAATGGACTTGCAGCCATTCGCGGAACATGTCGCGGATCTCGAGCGGGAGGCGAAGCACGACATAGCCGCCTTCACGCGCGCCGGCCGCATAGGCGCGGGTCAGGATCCTCTCGATCTCCGAGTCGTTGATCGCCGGAATGATCGGGGCGACCATCACCCCGGCGGGCACGCCAGCGTCGTTCAGCGCCTCGATCGCCTCGAGCCGTTTTTGAGGGGTTGGAGCGCGCGGCTCCATCTTGCGTGCAAGCTCGCGATCGAGCGTCGTGACCGAGAGGAAGACCTTGACCAGACCGTCCCGGCCCATATCGCTCAGAATGTCGAGATCGCGCAGGATGAGGTTCGACTTGGTGACGATGCTTAGCGGATGGCGGACGCGTCGCAGCGTCTCGAGCAGCGAGCGGGTGATGCGGTACTGTCGCTCGATCGGCTGATAGGGATCGGTGTTGGTCCCGAAGGCGATCGGCGCAGGGACGTACTTGGCGGCGGCGAGTTCGCGTTCCAGGAGTTCGGCCGCGCGCTCCTTGGCGAAGAGACGGGTCTCGAAATCGAGCCCGGCCGAAAGCCCCATGAAGGCGTGGGTTGGCCTTGCGAAGCAGTAGAAGCAGCCGTGCTCGCAGCCACGGTAGGGGTTGATCGAGCGGTCGAAGGGGATGTCAGGCGAGTCGTTGCGGGTGATGACGCTCCTCGGCCGCTCGATGGTCACTTCGGTCGAGAGCGGCTCGGGCGCCTCCTCGCGCGTCCAGCCGTCGTCAAAATCCTCTCGGGCTTGGATCTCGAACCGTCCGGAGACGTTGGTCGACGCGCCGCGTCCCCGCCGGCGCTCTCTCGGGAGAATGCGCGCGGCGATCGCGGCCGGGCCCTGGCGCGGATCGACAGCGGAGGCTCTGGTCGCGTTCATGCCTTTGGCCCGTTCGAACAAAACATGAACGAACAGATACCGCTTTGTTGCTATGCCGTCAAGCCCGCCTCGCCACGAAAACGGGGCGCTGTCGACCGACATGCTTTATGCAGGCCGCCAGTTTCCGTGGAAGCCGAACGGAACCCGTCGCGGCAGTTTGGCGATGCCGATCGGCCCGGCCTCGATCGCGCCGGCGTCGAAGACGACAAAATCGCTGCGATCCTCGGCGCCGCGATAGACAACCGCGATCACCCAGCCGTCGCCCTCCGACGCATCGGCCGAGCGGGCCACGAACACCGGTTCTCCGGGGGCGTCGCCCGCGGCGAAGCAGTAGGTCGTCCGTTTTCCCGTTTTGAGGTCGACCTGGGCGATGCAGTCGAACGCGCCGCCCGCGGCTCCGCTGGCCCGGCCGGCGAACCATCCCTGCCGGTAGCCGGACCCGGCGCGCCGTTCGTCGAAGCGCGGAAACTCGCCCGGCAGGTCGTCGAGCGGCTCGCGCTTGATGGTGTCGGACGCCCCGGCGAGATCGAAGGTCCATCGCACCAGCCGGGCGGACGCGCGTTCGGGCATCGACCCGTCAGCATTGGGGAACAAGGGCGCGACCGGATACTCCATCACGTCGGCAAAGATCGTGTCGCACTCCTCCCAGGCGTTCATCGGATGGAAGACGTAGCAGGCGTCGGTCGTGAACCAGCGCATGGTCTCGACGCCGGCGTCGCGCGC
>JAFAHO010000256.1 GCA_019237205.1 Hyphomicrobiales bacterium | reverse complement strand
CGGATCGGCGCCTCCGCGATCTGGTCCTCCGGGTAGAGCCACGGCCCCGGCGGAATCAAGCCGGCGAGGCGGTCGAAGAGGCGCTCGAGCCCGTCGCCGGTCGTAGCGCTGATCATGAAGGTCTCGTCGAAATGAAGCGCGGCGTTGAGCCGCGCCGAAAGCTCGAGGAGCCTCGGCCTCTCCATCGCGTCGATCTTGTTGAGCACGAGGAGCTTCGGCTTCCGGCTCTCTTTCAGCGCGTCCAGGATGCCCTGCGTCTCCTCGCCGACCGCGGAGTTCGCAGCTTCCTTCTTTGCGTCGATCAGGAGCGCCAGCACGTCGGCGTCGGCCGCCGCGCCCCAGGCGGAGGCGACCATCGCCCGCTCGAGTCGGCGCTTCGGGGCGAAGAGGCCGGGCGTGTCGACGAACACGATCTGCGCCTCGCCGCGCGTCACGACCCCGCGCACCGTCGAGCGCGTCGTCTGCGCCTTGCGGGTGACGATCGACACTTTTTCGCCGACGAGCGCGTTCATGAGCGTCGACTTGCCGGCGTTCGGGGCCCCGATCAGGGCGACGAAGCCGCTGCGCGTCGCGCTCATTTCGCGCTCCAGCGCTCGAGGAAGGCCTGGGCGGCGGCCTGTTCTGCGGCGCGCTTGGAGGTCGCTTCGCCCGTCTCCGGCCCGTAGCCCGCAAGAACGACGCGCATGACGAAGTGCGGCGCATGCGCCGGCCCGCTGCGGGCCGCCTCCTCGTAGCGCGGCGCCGCGAGCCCGCGCGCCTGCGCCCATTCCTGCACCGCGGTCTTGGCGTCGCGCGCGGGCTCGGCGTCCGCCGTCATCCGGGGGCCCCAGGCGCGCAGGACGAGGTCACGCGCGGCCTCGAACCCGCCGTCGACGAAGACGGCCCCGATCAGCGACTCGCAGACGTCGGCCAGGATCGCGGCCTTCTTGCGACCGCCGCCGCGCGCTTCGCCGGGACCGAGCACGACATGGGGGCCCACGTCCCATTGGGCGGCGATTAAGGCGCAGGTTTCGCGGCGCACGAGCTTGGCGAGCCGCATTGAGAGTTCGCCCTCGCTCGCCTGCGGAAAGGCCATGTAGAGATGGTCGGCGACGACCATGCCGAGCACCCGGTCGCCCAAGAATTCGAGGCGTTGGTAGGACTGGACGCGGCGGCCGACCTCCGCCTGGGCCGAGAGATGGGTGAGAGCGAGCGCGGCGAGCTCCGAATTGCGGAAGCGGTAGCCGAGCCGCGCCTCGAGGTCCGAGAATTCAGCCTTCACGCGCTTGTTCATCGGGCAAGCCGTCCAACGCCTGCCGACGGCTCGGCTTCGCCCGGGCGCTCGACGGCTGATATGCGGCTTCGCGCCGCCGTCCCTCGCGTCGGGAGGAAACCCAGCCGGCTCAAGCATAGCGGGTCTGCGCCGCGGGCGAGTTTGACCTTCGTCAATGCACCCGCTGGAACATGCGGTTCCAGCGCACCGCCCATGGCCATCGCCAAATGGCCCAGGCCGGCGTATCTTCGGCGATCGAGAAGAAGATCACTTCGCCCCGTCCGATGAGGTTTTCGAACGGCACGTAACCGACGCCGCCCTGATCCCCGGGCAGCCTCGAATCGCTCGAATTGTCGCGGTTGTCGCCCATCATGAAATAGTGCCCGGGCGGAACCTCATAGACCCTGGTGTTGTCGAACGTGCCGTCGTCGCCGTCGATCTGGATGATCTCGTGTTTGACGCCGCCCGGGAGCGTTTCGATATAGCGCGGCGCCTCCTCCGGCTTGCCGAAGTGGTTCACCGTCGGATAGGGCGCGATCTCTTGGCGCGGAACCATTTCGCCGTTGATGATGAGCCGGCCCTTCTGGACCTGGATCTTGTCCCCCGGCAGACCGATCAGCCGCTTGATGTAGTCGGTCTGGCCGTCGCTCGGGAGCTTGAAAACGATGATGTCGCCGCGGTTGGGCTCGGAGGCGAACATGCGCCCGGCGAGCTCGGGTTGCGGGATATTCAGGGTGCGCGCGATCGTCGCGACGGAGGGCACATGCAGGATGCCGAGGTTCAGGTCGCGCGAGCCCGGGACGGCCTCAGGCGAGGGGTCGAAGAAACCCGGCAGGGAAAAGTGCGAATAACCGTAGGCGTATTTCGAGACGAAGAGATAATCGCCGACGAGCAGCGTCGGCACGAGCGAACCCGAGGGAATGTTGAACGGCTGGAAGAGGAGAGTCCGCACCACAAGCGCGATCAGCAGCGCCTCGATGATGACCTTGACCGTTTCCCACCAGCCCTCTTCCTTCTTGACGGGCGTCGCGGCGGCTTCGGCCGGTTTCAGGCTCTTCTCGGTCATCTGCGTCAATACGCCCTTCCTCTCGCAAATCGAGTCGGCTGGCCGGCCTGTCCGGCGGAGCCCCCTATATAGACCCGGCGCTGTCGCGCCAAGCGCTGCGCGCCTCGTGGCGGCACGGGCTCTTGGCGCGAGACCATGGCGCAACCATGGCCGGCGCCGAGTCAGGGCAGCAGAACTCAGGGCAGCAGGACGAGCGATCCCGTCGTCTCGCGCGCTTCGAGCGCGCGATGCGCTTCGGCGGCTTCGCCGAGCCGCAAGCGTCGGCCGATGTGGATCGAGACGTCGCCGTTCCCGACCGCCCGGAAAAGATCGCGCGCCATCTTCTCGCCCCGGGCCCGGTCGGCCAGGAAAGTGAAGAGGGTCGGGCGGGTGGCGAAGAGCGAGCCCTTGCGCCCCAGGAGGCCGATGTCGAACGCCTGGATCCCGCCCGAAGCGGAGCCGAAACTCGCGAACATGCCGAAGGGCTTGAGGCAGTCGAGCGAGGCGGGAAAGGTCGCCATGCCGACGCCGTCGTAGACGACGGCGCATTTCTCGCCCTTGGTGATCTCCTCGACCCTTTTCGCGA
>JAFAHO010000250.1 GCA_019237205.1 Hyphomicrobiales bacterium | reverse complement strand
CGGCCCATAAGAGGCCGGGAGGCGGCGCCCGGAAAGAAGCGGGCGGCATGGAATGGAAACGATCCGGACGCCGAGGTCCTGCCTTCGCCAGAGCGATTTCTGAAGAATCGACATTTTCTGACCAAAAGGCAGATCCGTGTTTTAATTTTCCAGAAAAGCCGCCGCGAGGAACGGCAGGCGTGGCGGGTTGGTGCGATGGAAAAGCCGCCGCAGTGCGTCGGGAGACCGACGAGGAGTATGAGGTGAAAGTCCTCTACGGTGAAGGTTACGCGCACCACACCGGCCCCGAGCCGTGCGCTCTCGATTGCGAAGTCGGCGGCGAAGCGTCGGCAGGGGGAGGCATAGGCCGGCCATTGAGCCGCGAAAGACTTTTTATCCCGGGCGCCGACGACCTTGCGGCTTCGGAAGGCGATGCGGACTGTCGCGATTGCGCGAGGGCGGTCCGGCCCGGCGCGGTCTGAGACCCTGGCATGTGCTCAAGCTCCTTGTACGGGAACCGAGAGATCTCTTGTCCATCCGGGGCTTGCGCCGCCGGATCGCGCCGGGAAGGCGAGGAGCCGTAGCCGGCGATGAACGGGCAGGAGAAGTCAGACCCCGCCATAGTAGCTGGGAGGCCGGCGAACGAAGCGCAGCGATGCGGGTCGGAGCCGGCGGAGCCAAGGGCGGGGGCCGAGGGGAAAGCGATCCAGCAAAGCGCGTTCCGGACGCAGGGCCGGGCGGACGCGTCACAGGCGCTGGAGCGCATACGGCAAGCCGCAAGGCGCAATGGGAAGGAGAAGTTCACTGCGCTTCTGCACCACATCAGCGTCGACCTCCTGGAGACGGCGTTCCTCGAATCGAAGAAGGACGCCGCCGCCGGGATCGATGGGGTGACGTGGCGGGACTATGAGGCGGACCTGGAACGCAAGCTTGCGGACCTGCACGCCCGTGTCCAGAGCGGGGCGTATCGGGCGACGCCGAGCCGGCGGGTCTACATCCCCAAGCCGGACGGCGGGCGACGCCCGCTGGCGGTGGCGGCGCTGGAGGACAAGATCGTCCAACGCGCCGCGGTCAGCGTGCTGAACGCGGTTTACGAGGAGGACTTCCTCGGCTTCAGCTATGGCTTTCGGCCGGGACGAGGCGCGCACGACGCGCTCGACGCCCTGTCGACGGCCATCGACCGCGCCAAGGTGAACTTCATCGTCGACGCCGACATCGCGAAGTTCTTCGACACGGTGAGCCACGAATGGCTCATCCGGTTCCTCGAACATCGCATCGGCGACAAACGCATGATCCGCCTGATCCGAAAGTGGCTGAAGGCGGGCGTCCTGGAAGACGGAGAGGTCAGGATCGGCGATCGGGGGACGGGACAGGGCTCGGCGATTTCGCCGCTGCTCGCCAACGTCTACCTGCATTACGTCTTCGACCTCTGGGCCGAGCGCTGGCGACGGCGCGAAGCTGCGGGCGGCATGATCATCGTGCGCTACGCTGACGACGCGGTCGTCGGCTTTGAGCGCGAGGGCGACGCCCATCGTTTTATGGACGCGATGCGCGAAAGGCTGGCCGCGTTTGCGCTGTCGCTCCATCCGGACAAGACCCGCCTGATCGAGTTTGGCCGATCGGCCTTGGCCAATCGCGCCCGGCGCGGGCTCGGCAAACCGGAGACCTTCGATTTTCTGGGCTTCACCTTCATCTGCGGCAAATCGCGTCAAGGCGGCTTCCTACTGAAGCGCAAAAGCCGAGGCGACCGCATGCGGGCGAAGCTCACGGCGATCAAGGAGGGGCTCCAAGCGCGCATGCACCAGCCGATCCCGGTTCAGGGACAATGGCTCGGACGGGTCGTCGCGGGGTGGTTCAACTACCACGCCGTGCCGACGAACTTCCGCGCGTTGAGCGCGTTCCGACACCACGTCGTCGACCTCTGGCGACGCTCGCTCCGGCGACGCAGCCAGACCGACAGGACGACGTGGACGCGGGTCGATGCGCTCGCACGCGTTTGGCTGCCCCAGCCGCGCATCCTTCACCCATGGCCTGAAAAGCGGTTCGCCGTCAGACACCCAAGGTGGGAGCCGGATGCCTTAATCAGGCCCGTCCGGTTCTGTGCGGGGGGCGCTCAGTAATGGGCGTCCCTACCGCGATAGCGATTGAAAAGGTTGGATTCGGCGACGGAAAAGGCGCGGGCCCGCGAGTTCCATCCTGCCTCGCCGGCTGCGCGTCTCTCAGTTGCGCG
>JAFAHO010000374.1 GCA_019237205.1 Hyphomicrobiales bacterium | reverse complement strand
CCCAACCGAAATTGTAGTTGTTCTGGGTCTGCCAATAGAAGGCGGCGGAGAGATCCAGCGCGCCCCAGCCGTGGAGCCAATCGTCCGGAACCGAATATTTCGTGCCGGTCCAAACCGTCTGCAGGATCTTATTAACAGCGAAGCCTGGCGTGTTCAGCGTGTCGTTCGCGAGAAGATAGGCCCCCGACGTGACGGAGGTCGGCGGCACGAAGATGCCTGGGTACATCGTCTGGAAGCCGCCGGAGAAGTCATCCGAGGGGTTTGACGACCTCGAGTAGAGGTAGCCGCCGTAGAACTTGAACCGATCCCACTTGTAGCTCGCCATCAGCTCCGTGCCGAAATTGTTCGCCAGCGTCGCCTTTAGGACGTCATTTGGGTTGTAGCAGACGCCGTTGACCTTGGTGAACCAGGGATCATAAGGCCCGATGAGCGGGGCGCACTGACCCAGGTTCCCACCGTTGAAGGTCGAAAGCGAGACTTCGTCTTTTCCATAGGAGAAAATGCCGTCGAAAGAGAAGTTGCCCCAGTCGAACCCGACCTGGCCTTCATAGTGATCCATGGACCCATTGCCTACGCCATACCCGCCGATCTGGGCCTGGCCCGCAAGACGCACGGTGTTGAATATTCCCGCGACGTTTTGAATCGCGAGCTTGTAGGTCAGAGCGGTGTTGATGCGAACGATTTCAGTGTCGCCGTAGCCGGCGAACGAGCTCGAAAAGCCGAGCAAGGAGAATGCAGGCGACCCTGCCATGGGGTCATAGCCGGCCTGCGAGTCGTAGGTAAGCGAATTGGTTCGGCCAAAGGTCAGGGTCCCCCAGGTCGGGCTGCTGATCCCGAGATAGCCCTGCGAGTTATCCCACTGGCCGGCGCGGCTCGAATCGAGGTTCGTTTTCTGAAACTGATAGTAGTAGTTCTTGCCGTTGATTGTGACCAACCCCGTGTTGTTCGTCGTATTGACGTCGGCCAGCGACCGCGGGCCATTGAAAAACATACCGTTGTAGGGATTGATGCCAGCTTCGAGCACGCCGACCAGCGACCACCCCGGGAGACCAAGGCCCGACAGATCCTCTTTCATCTTCAGACCGACTGCGTTGGTGCTCAGCCCGTTGTATCCGGCCTGCCAGATGTGCTCGTAGGCGTTGCTTCGAATGCCGTATTGGAGCTTGTCAGCGCTCGCGCTACGCGGCGCTCCCCAGTCCTCGTAGCCATAGTTGACGTCGAGCGTTCCGTAGAGCGTGATGCCGTAGTAGCTCAGCGGGCAGTCGCTGGCGCTCGAGTTCAGCCAGGTCCAGAAGCTAGCATAGCAGTTTGGCGCGGGCGCGGGCAGCGGGCCTTTTGTGGTTGGAAGGTCCGCCGCGTGGGCGAGCCCGGCCAGGCCGACCGTCGTCGCCAGAACGATGCCAATTCTCTTCATAACCGCCCCCAGTTCCCAGTCGCGCGCCAGACCCAACCTTTGTCCGTCCGGATCAATGACGAAGCGACTCAACACTGTTCCGCGCGAACCGTGCTGTTTGGTGGGAGTTAAATGCAATTTGGGATTCCGCGCTAGGCCGCGATGGGCCTGAGATTCAACGGCCGAAAGAGCGCCACGACGTGAGCGGCTGGTGATTATGGCGATAACATGACAAGGAAAGCGTAGAGGCCGGAATCACTTATGGGCAAGCGCCTATCGACGACGCATGAGTACGCAAAGGCTCGTCGTTAAACCAGAAATTGCGCGATAAATACCGAATTCGTCAGGCCTGTGCCCTTTCTGCAACAGGATTCGGGAGACCGCAAGGCACATTCCACACGCGCTATAGCTATGACGCCGGGTTCACCGCGGGGCCTCTGATTCGGACTCCAGGCGGGTGCTCAAGGCAAGCACGCGGCACATGCTATCGATCGTGACGTCAACGGCATAGACTTGACTCTGCGGCCCGAAAACGTCGACCTCGACACGCAGGATCCGGCCGTCAATCGTGAAGGGGCGACCGAGAACTGACGTTTGCCCGATCACGGGTATTTTGTTAACCGCCTGCAAAGCGGCTCGATCGACCGTCGCGTCGCAGGCGGCGCTGGCGCTTGCGCCGCTCGAAACCGACCAGAGCGCGGCGGCGCCGAAGACGGCAACGAAAAGGGGCGGCCGTTTCGGCGCTCCCCTCGTCCCCTCCCTTTGTGGAGGAGCGCCAGGAAGAGGGGCGGGGCCGAGCTTTTCAGGCCGAGCGTCTTTGCCCCGAAGGCAGTTCATCACCACAACCCCGTGACTGAGGCTGTCGCCCAGAGGCTATCGCATCATGCCCGACCAACCGTACGGCTCCCACGAATAGCCGGCGTCGCCCCCACGATAGTCCCATTCGGCACGCTCGCCCATCACCATATCGCGCCCAAGCACTTCGAAGTTGCGCTTCTGTGTCTCGTCGAGGCTGGCGTACAATGGTTTGGCTGCCTCGCTGATCGTCTTGAGTTTTGCGGCGTCTTCAGCCACACGGCCGGCCATGAAATCCATACGGTCGACGGGCGACATGCGCTGGCCGCTCTCGCGCTTCTTCATCATCTCCTCCATCGCCTCCGTATGCGATTTAAAGGCGTCATCGATGGCTGATGCAAACGGGCTCCAAAGGTTCTCCTGGTCAGCCTTGAGTCCAAGTCCGGCCTTCATGCCGGCGAGCCTGGCGTGAACCATCGTCTCGCGGTCGGCCGCCCAATGCTGCCTGCGCTCCTCGCGCGAGGGTTGCTGATCACTCTGCGCGCCTGCGGTGGTCAAGGTGAAACCCGAAACGGAAACGGCAGCGACGGCAAACATCCCAAGGAGAATGCATTTCATGGCGATACCCCTGTTTGTGTCGGCGGCAGATGGCTGCAGTCTTAAAGAAACGCTCGTCGATGCGCTATGTCGACGTTCCTCGGATGAGCTCCACCGTCGCCGAAATTCTGCCCCTTTGTTGCGGGTCCGGCAAGCCTGATTCGCTGGCGCGAAACGAGGCCAATCGATCCATGCGCGTTCAACCCGTGAGCAGGCTCTTCACGATCGCGCTCGCCTTGGCGAAGTCCATCTGGCCCGGATGGGCCTCCTTCAGCGCGTTGACCACTTTGCCCATGTCCTTGACGCTCGCCGCGCCGGTCGCCGCGATCGCGGCCTTCGCCGCCGCAACGACCGCGGCCTCGTCCATCTGCTTCGGCAGGAACTCGTTGATGACCGCGACCTCGGCGTTTTCCTGCGCCGCGAGCTCGGCGCGGCCGGCCTCGGCGTAGATCGTCGCCGACTCCTGCCGGGACTTGACCATTTTCGTGAGCAGCGCCAGCTCATCGGCGCGGCTGACGATCTTGCCCGCGCCGCGCGCCTCGATCTCCCGCTCCTTCAAGGCCGCCATGATGAGACGCAGCGCGCCGACCCGAACTTTGTCGCCGCTCTTCATCGCCTCTTTCATCCGGGCGGCGACTGTGTCGCGCAACGGCGCCGTGTCGGCCATGGGCTCCCTCGATTTGCTGGTCGGTCGCGTCCGCTTGACGCGCAGGATGCGCGGCGCTTAAGCACAGCCGCATGTCCAGCGCAACACGCATCGATACTCTCGCGTCCGGGCGGGACGATGGCGCAAACTCCGGCTGGCGGCCGCACGTCGCGACCGCCGTGCTCGTGCTGGCCAATGGCGAGGTGATCGAAGGCTTCGGCGTCGGCGCGGTCGGCTCGGCGGCCGGCGAGGTCTGCTTCAACACCGCGATGACCGGCTATGAGGAAATCCTCACCGATCCGTCCTACGCCGCGCAGATCATCACCTTCACCTTTCCGCATATCGGGATCGTCGGCGTCAATGACGAGGACATCGAGGTCGTCAATCCGGCCGCTGCGTCCGCCGCGGTCGGCGCGATCATGCGCGCCGATCTCTCGGAGCCGTCGAATTTCCGCGCGAAGGGCCGCCTCGACGCCTGGCTCAAGTCGCGCGGGGTGATTGGCCTCACCGGCGTCGACACGCGCGCGCTGACGACGCTGATCCGCAAGAGCCGCATGCCCAACGCCGTCATCGCCCATTCGCCCGACGGCGCCTTCGATCTCGACGCGCTGCGCGCCGAGGCCGCCCATTGGCCCGGCATCGATGGAATGGACCTCGTGCCTGCGGTCGGCGCGACCCAGCGCTACGACTGGGACGAGACGGGTTGGACGCTCGAGAGCGGCTACGGCAAACGGCTCGAGACACGCTACCACGTCGTCGCCGTCGACTACGGGATCAAACGCAACATCCTCAGGCTCCTCAACGACTGCGGCTGCTCGGTGACGGTGATGCCGGCGACCGCGACCGCCGAGGAGATCCTGGCGCAACAACCTGACGGCGTGTTCCTCTCCAACGGCCCCGGCGATCCGGCGGCGACCGGCGTCTACGCCGTGCCGACGATCAAGGCGCTGCTCGAGACCAAAATCCCGCTCTTCGGCATCTGCCTCGGCCATCAGCTCTTGGGGCTCGCGGTCGGCGCGCGCACCGTTAAGATGCCGCATGGCCATCACGGCGCGAACCATCCGGTCAAGGACTTCACCACCGGCAAGGTCGAGATCGTATCGATGAACCACGGCTTCGCCGTCGAGCGCGAGAGCCTGCCGGCCCACGCGACCGAGACGCATGTCTCCCTCTTCGACGGCTCGAACTGCGGCGTCGCGCTCACCGACCGCCCCGCCTTCTCGGTGCAGTACCACCCCGAGGCCTCGCCGGGGCCCCGCGACAGCCACTACCTCTTCCGCCGCTTCGTCGACCTCATCGCGGCGTCGAAGGAGGGGAGCCCGCGGGCGGCGTGAGGTCCGCGCAGTTTTGTCCGCGGGGGACGGGTTTTCAAAGGGATGAGCGTATTTTTCTGGACCTTTGGACCTTTTTTCGGTAATAATAGCACATTGGCTATGTATAATGATCACCACGACCTATGTCATGAAAATCTTGGGTCTTGCTGATCGCAATAGAGTTCATTCGGCCATCCAATACTCGTGACTTCAACAAATTCTGATGATATATTCTGATTACTCGCGATAAGCGATACAAAGGGACTGGAGAGGCGCGACGCGGCGCCCCTCGGTTGATGGCGCGTGCGTTTCGTGTAGAAATGAGGAGTTCGGGATTCTGCCGAGAGCGTTGCGGCGACCTAACATGGGGCTCGGAACATCCGCGCCGCCGAATGGGCGCCCGGCGACGGACGGCGGCGAAGCCGAGCCGGCTGAAGGGCGAGGCGCGTCCGCGCGGCCCGGCGCCGAACCGGCCGCGCGCGCCGCCCGCTTGATTTCCTGGCTATTGCGGAATCAACTGCGCGGGTTAAGGAATCGGCGGAGGGCGGGGTGGCGGCGGACAACGGCGAGATCGAGCGGCGGCTCTGGGCCGTCGCCGACCAGTTGCGGGCGAATTCGGGGCTGAAGCCGTCGGAATATTCCCGACCTGTGCTCGGGCTTTTGTTCCTGCGCTATGCCGACGGTCGTTTCGCAGAAGCGGAGAAGGCGCTCCAGCCCCGGCCGGGGAGCCGGCTCGGCGCGCCGACCCCGGACGCGTTCAAGGCGCGCGGCGTCATCTACCTGACCCCTGAAGCGCGCTTCTCGCATCTTCTCAAACTGCCCGAAGGCGCCAACCTCGGCCGCGCGCTGAACAGCGCCATGGACGACATCGAGCGCCACAACCCCGACCTCTCCGACGCGCTGCCGAAGAACTACGGCGCGGTCGGCGACGACATCTTGCACGAACTCATCAAGACGCTCGCCCCGCTCGAGATCGACGGCGACGCCTTCGGACGGGTCTATGAATATTTCATGGGCGAGTTCGCCATGCAGGAGATGCAGAAGGGCGGGGAGTATTACACGCCTTCGAGCATCGTCCGGCTGATCGTCGAGATCATCGAGCCTTATCACGGGCGCATCCTCGATCCGGCCTCCGGCTCGGGCGGCATGTTCGTCCACTCGGCCGATTTCGTGCGCGCGCACAAGCGTGAGCCGGAAAAGGAGCTGTCGATCTTCGGGATCGAGAAGGTGAGGGAGACCCAGCGCCTCGCGCGCATGAACCTCGCCGTTCATGGGCTCGCCGGCTCCATTCGCGAGGCCAACAGCTATTACGAAGAGCCGTTCCCGATCGTTGGCCAATTCGATTTCGTCATGGCAAATCCGCCGTTCAACGTCGACGGGGTCGACAAGGAGAAGGACGCGATCCGCAAGCGCCAGGACCGCTTTCCCTTCGGCTTGCCGAAGCCCGACAACGCCAACTACCTCTGGATCGAAATGTTCTGGTCGGCGCTGAACGAAACGGGCCGCGCCGGCTTCGTCATGGCGAATTCCGCCGCCGACGCGCGCGGGTCCGAACTCGACATCCGCAAGGCGCTGATCGAGACCGGCACGGTCGACTGCATCGTCTCGGTCGGGCCGAACTTCTTCTACACTGTCACGCTGCCCTGCACCTTGTGGTTCTTCGACAAAGGCAAGGCGAAGACGAAGCGCAAGGACGAGATCCTGTTCATCGACGCGCGGCACGTCTTCCGCCAGATCGACCGGGCGCATCGCGATTTTACCCCGGCGCAGATCGAGTTTCTGGCCAATATCGTGCGGCTGTGGCGCGACGAAGAGACCGAACTGATCCGAGGCTCGTTTGACTTGCTCGACGAGCGCGGCCTGACGAAGGCCTATGCGGACGTCCCCGGCCTCTGCAAGGCGGCGAGCGTTGAGGAGATCGAGGCGCAGGGCTTCAGCCTCAATCCGGGCCGCTACGTCGGCGCGACCGCGCGGGAAATGGAGGCGGAGGATTTTCGCGAGAAGCTGGAGGAGTTGCAGGAAGAGTTTGAGCGACTGACGGCGGAGGCGCGAACCTTCGAGGTCGAGATCGAACAGAATTTGGCCGAATTGCTTTCGTTCGAGGGTTAACTGTTGCGTAGGCCCTGGCCAAGAGTGCGAATAGACGAGATCTGCGAGCGGATCGTCGATTGCCTAAACCGCACTGCGCCGGTCGTCGATCACGCTACCGAATTCAAAATGATCCGCACGACCAACGTTCGAGACGGGTGGATTGACCTATCGGACGTGAAGTTCGTCGACGAGCAAACCTTCGAAAAATGGACTCGGAGAGAACTACCGAAACTAGGCGACATTGTTCTGACACGAGAGGCGCCGCTCGGAGAGGTTGGCATGATTCGAACGGACGATCGGGTCTTTCTCGGTCAGAGGACGGTCCTGTATCGCGCCGACTCATCGATGCTCGACTCTCGCTATCTGCTCTACGCGCTTCAGGGCGCTGATCTTCAGCAACAGATAAGGGCGTTTGGTAGCGGCTCGACGGTCGAGCACATGAGAGTGCCCGATGCGAAAGAATTGCTTGTCGCGCTGCCGGATCTCGAAACCCAACGCCAAATTGGCTCCATTTTGGGCCGCCTTGACGACCTCATCGAAAACAACACGTGGCGGATTGCGATCCTTGAGGAGATGGCGCGGCGCATTTTCGAGGAATGGTTCGTCCATTTCCGCGCCCCCGGCTGCGAGGGCCTGCCCCTGATCGACAGCCCCCTCGGGCCGATCCCGATGGGGTGGGAGGTGAGACCGATCGGTGAGGTGTTTGAGGTTACGGGAGGGGGCACGCCCTCGAAGGCTGTGCCTTCATTCTGGGAGGAAGGAACGATCGAATGGTATACGCCGAGTGACCTCACCGGTTCTAGGACTCATTTCCTTGATGCGTCGGCGCTGCAAATAACAGAACTTGGTTTGCAGAAAAGTTCGGCGAGACTGTTTCCGCCGCTTTGCGTGATGATGACGAGCCGCGCGACGTTGGGGGTCTTCTCAATCAACGCGACGCCCGCCACAACGAACCAAGGGTTCATCACCTGCATTCCGAACCGTGGAGCACCCTTGTACTACTTGTATTTTTGGCTTCGCCATAACGCGGCTGAATTTGAGCGCCAGGCGTCCGGAGCTACGTTCAAAGAAATTACGAAGGGTACATTCAAGAAGCTCCCGATGGCGCTGCCCCAAATCGCTCTTCGGCAGAGGTTCAACAGCGCGATTGAACCGATGATGGGGTTGATCCTGAACCTGGAACGTCAGATCCGAAACCTCCGCGTGCAGCGCGACTTGCTGCTGCCCAAACTGATCTCCGGCGAAATCGACCTCAGCGCCGCGGGTGCCCCAGTCATGGAGGCCGCGGAATGACGGCCGAGCTCGGCCGCTTGGAGCCCGTGCCGCTGCGCGACGTATGGCCGCACGAGGCAAACGACTTCACGCCCTGGCTCGCGCAGCCGGAGAACCTCGGACTGCTCGCCAAGACGCTGAACCTTGGGGAACTCAGCGAGGTGCGCACCGAGGTTCAGGTCGTCAACTTCTTTATCGATGTTCTCGCCAAGGACGATCAAGGCGATTCGGTTGTGATCGAGAATCAGTTCGGCCCCACCGATCATAGGCACCTCGGGCAGATCATGACCTATCTGGCCGGTCAGGAAGGCCACGTGACAGTCGTCTGGATCGCCGAGACCTTCGGCGAGACCCACCGCGCCGCAATCGACTGGCTCAACGCAAACACAATCGACGGCTTCCATTTCTTCGCGGTTCAGGTCGAGGCGTGGAAGATCGGCGCCTCGGCGCCCGCGCCACGCTTCAACGTGGTCGGCAAACCTAACTCTTGGACCCGCAGCGTCTCCGTCGCGACGAAGACGGACGGCGAGTTGCACAGCCAATATGCTGCGTATTGGGCGGCCTTCGACGCATTCCTCAAGGAGCGGGAGGCGCCTTTCACGGTTACAGAACCTCCGCTTACATGGTCGTGTCGGTTCCCCCTCGGCGTGCCCGGCGTTTCGCTCCTCGCCTCCGCCGCAAGGGGAAACAACCGGCTCGCCGTCGAATTGAACTTTACGAACAAGACGACGTCGAAGGCGTTCTTCGATCAGATCAAGCCGGATCAGTCGGCAATTGAAAGTGAAGTCGGCCAAAAGCTGGAGTGGCTCCGGCAGGACGAGTTCATTCTCAGTCGCGTAGCGATTGCGACAAAGGCATTCGACGTTTCGGACCGCGAACAGTGGCCGAAGCAATTCGCCTGGCTGCTTGAGTACCTGCTGAAGTTCAAAGCCGCGTTCCAGGACCGCGTCATGGCGTTGACCCCTCCTAACGCCGCGCCCCCGGATCAAGAGGCGATGGAATGACAACGCCGTCATTGCGAGCGCAGCGAAGCAATCCAGCCGTCGCGCGGGGGGTCGTACTTGTGGGTCAAAGGCGCCGACCGAATTGCAGTTGGGCGCGCATCCGCGACGTAGCGCCCAAGCCGGGCGCGAACGCGGGACCGCGGGCGCCCAGCAGAGGCGCTGGATTGCTTCGCTTCGCTCGCAATGACGGGCTTCGCTTCGCTCGCAATGACGGGCTTCGCTTCGCTCCCAATGACGGGCCTCGCTTCGCCCGCAATGACGGCTGCGGGCGCAATGACGGTCACTGGTTGAGCGTTTCGTACAGGTCGACCCAGTCGGGATTCATGGCTTCGATGAGGGCGAGCTTGGCGCGGCGGCTGCCGGCCTTGATCTGCTTCTCGCGGGTGATCGCGTCGATGACGCGTTCGTATCGCTCGTACCAGACGAGGAAGCGGCATCCATATCGCCGCGTGAACGCCGAGCCCGAGCCTGTGCGATGATCTTCAACTCGGCGCGCGAGATTGGCGGTGACGCCCGTGTACAGCGTGCCGTTGCGCCGGCTGGCCATGATGTAGACGCAGGGTTCTCTCACCGACGGTCCGCGGGCTTTGCGCGATCAGTTTGGGCCAGTCTGGGGGCTCGTGGAGACGCGCGCAATTCGCGATTGTCCGAGCCCGGCGCCGCGCCTGGATTGCTTCGCTGCGCTCGCAATGACGGCGGTGGGCTTTTCGGCCCATGACCGCGGGTCCCGACGACTTCGGCTACCAGCAGCGCCCGCCGCTCTTCGGCGAGTTCTCGGAGTCCGAGCTTGTCGAGCGACCGGCCATTGAACTCTTCGCCGAACTCGGCTGGACGACTGGCAGTCTGTTCGGCGAGTTCGCGCATGGCGCGAGTGCGGAGGGGCGCGCCTCGAAGCGTGACGCCATTCTGCCGAACCGGCTCAAGGCGGCGCTGAAGCGGCTCAATCCGTGCCTGCCGGACCCAGCGCTCGATGACGCCTTCACTCTCCTGACGCGCGATCGAGGCGCGATCGACCCGATCCGCGCCAACTCCGAGGCTCATGGCCTCGCCCGCAATGGCATGCCAGTCGACGTGCGCGGCAAGGGCGGCGAGCGGAAGACCGAGATCGTCCGCGTCATCGACTGGGACAAGCCGGAAGCAAACGACTTCTTCCTCGCCTCGCAGGTTTGGTTCGCGGGCGAACTCTACAGCAAGCGCGCCGACCTCGTCGGCTTCGTCAACGGCCTGCCGCTGCTCTTCGTCGAACTGAAGGCGAGCCACAAGGCGATGGCGGACGCCTATCACGGCAACCTTTCCGACTACCGCACGACGATTCCGCAGGTCTTCACCCCGAACGCCTTCGTCGTCCTGTCGAACGGGCTCGAAGCGGTGCTCGGCGCGCCCTACGCTCCGTTCGAGCTTTTCAACGAGTGGAAGCGCATCGACGACGAGGAAGAGGCGGGCGTCGTCAGCCTCGACTCGCTGATCAGGGGCACATGCCGCCCGGCGCGGTTTCTCGATCTCGTCGAGAACTTCATCGCCTTCGAAGAGGGGAAGCTCGGCCTCGTCAAGAAGGTGGCGAAGAACCACCAGCTGCTTGGCGTCAACCGCGCGCTCCGCGCCGTCGACGCGATGAAGGACAACCGCGGCCGGCTCGGCGTCTTCTGGCATACCCAAGGGTCGGGCAAGAGCCTCTCGATGCTGTTCTTCGCCCGCAAAGTCTTGCGCAAGAAGCCGGGCGACTGGACCTTTCTCATCGTCACCGACCGGGCCGAGCTCGACGACCAGATCGCCGGCGCCTTCACGGCCTGCGGCGAGCTGACGAAGGTTCGCGAATCCGTGCAGGCGCAGAGCCGCGAGCATTTGAAAGAGCTTCTGCGGGGCGACGAGCGCTATATCTTCACCCTCATCCAGAAGTTCGGCACGGCGCGCGGCGAGGTCTATCCCGTGCTCTCGACCCGCAGCGACATCATCGTCATCACCGACGAGGCCCATCGCAGCCAATACGACATCCTCGCCGCCAACATGCGCTCTGGCCTGCCGAACGCGGCCTTCATTGGCTTCACCGGCACGCCGCTGATCGCGGGCGAGGAAGAGCGCACCCGCGAGGTGTTCGGCGACTACGTGTCGATCTACGATTTCGCCCAATCGATCGCCGACGGCGCGACCGTGCCGCTCTATTACGAAAGCCGGCTGCCCGAGCTGCATCTGACCAACGAGCAACTCGGCGACGAGATCGCCCGCGTCATCGACGAAGCGAATCTGGGCGAGGACGAAGAGGACGCCATCGCGCGCCGCTTCGCCAAGCCCTACCATCTCATCACCAACGAAGACCGGCTGGAAAGGGTCGCGGCCGATCTCGTTCGCCATTTTTCCGGGCGCGGCTATCGCGGCAAGGCCATGTTCATCGCGATCGACAAAGCGACCGCGATCCGCATGTACGACGCCGTCACGCGGCATTGGGAGGAGATGCTGGCGCGGGAGACCGAGCGGGTCGCGGGGATCGCCGACGTCATCGAGCGGTTGGCGGCGGAGGAGCAGCTTCAATGGCTCCGCGCCACCGACATGGCGGTCATCGTGAGTTCGTCGCAGAACGAGATCGCGCTGATGGC
>JAFAHO010000295.1 GCA_019237205.1 Hyphomicrobiales bacterium | reverse complement strand
CAGCCAACGAGTTACTGGCCGCTGGACGATGCCGTCGGCAGCACTTCATGTCACGACGAAATGGGCCTTCACGCGACATCGGCGCCCCCTCCCGGGGTTAATCTCGCGGTCATTCCTTTTGGCGAGATCCTTGCCCCCTATTTTGATGGCGCACTCGGGAGCGCGCTTGCGATCGACAGCGATCCAAAATATTCGCAACCCTACGCAAACGCGCTTTCGGTCGCCGCCTGGATTTGTCCGCTCGCGCTGGACAATACGCAGACTGTAGGGAAAAAGGATCAATACGTATACTTCCTCGAGAAGGCCGTCGCTTCTTCAACGGACGTCGAGTGGGCAATGCGCTTTTACAATAAAACAAACCCCACGCGCCATTCGCGGCTCTCTTTCTATACTTTCAATCTTGGCGCCGACCCTGGAGAGGGCAATGGCTCCTACATGGAATATGGCGTGTCTGCGAACGACGAGACGCCGATCGAAGTCGGCAAATGGGTGTTCCTCGTGGGAGAGGCCGAGCCCTATATTTCCCCGGGCGACCTGACCACGGGCTGCATTGTATGGAAGCAAAACGTTGAAGCGACCCGCGTTCTTGAGGACAAGTACGGACGCTATGGCGTCCAGCCGCAAGCCGGGTCTGGGGCCATAACAATTGGCGGCACTCAGGAGACCGCCTTCAAGGGCTCAATCGCGCATGTCGCGATCTGGAACCGGTTGCTTTCGGCTCCGGAGATCGCGTCGATCTGGGCGGAAGGGCAAACCGAACTCCTGAACACGCCCATGTATCACAGCTACACTTGACCCGCGTTCGCATTGAGGGCTCGGCTGGCTCGCCACTCGCGGGCGTAGGGGATCCCTGAGGGGCGTCGCCGGATGCCCGGCGGAGCCTCCACAGCTCCTCAGATTGGCTTTGCGGATCCGGCGGGCGATAGTCGAGCCCGGTCCGGCGAGAGACGGGCATTGGCGGTTTCGATGTCCCAAGAAGCGGCGCCTCTTTGCCCGGTCACCGGCCGACCGGCGGTCCGGCGGGTGCAGTGGGTGACAACGCGCCTTCTCGTCGATCTCTGGCGGATCGTCTTCGGGACTGACGCGCGGACAAGTCTCGCCGGGGTCGACCGCATCGGCTTGTGGGAATCGCCGACAGGCCTCTATTTCTTCGATCCGCCGGTTGAGGGCGACCAGGCCTTCTACGGAGAGTTCAGTGCGCGTCTGAAGCGACGGCGCCTCTTCACCGACGAAACCGTGCGCGAGGAATTCTTGATCGCGGCCCGGCATATTCCATTCGGAGCGCGTGTGCTCGACGTCGGCTGCGGCCAGGGCAATTTCCGGCAATGCGTCCCGCATGCCGACTATACCGGCCTCGATCCGCATGTCGCCGAGGGCTCGGGCGCCGGGGGCGTCCGCGGCGAGACCCTTGCTGAGCATCTTGTCGGGCGCGCGGCGTCCTACGACGCGGTCGTCTGCTTCCAGGTCATCGAGCACGTGCGCGATCCGAAGGCGCTGTTTGCTGAAATCGTCGAGGCCGCGAAGCCCGGCGGCCTCATCTTTATCGGCGTTCCGCACGTCCCGTCGGCGCTGACCCGTATCCCCAATTTTCCGATCAACGCTCCGCCCCATCACCTGACCTGGTGGAGCAAGACTGCTCTCGCCGAACTGGCGCGGAGCGCCGGCGCGATTGTCGAAAGCGTCAACAATGTGCCCTGGGGACAAGAAGACGGCCGGATATTCTGGATCGAGCGCTGTTCGCCGATCAAGTGTTCCGACGTCTATTTTCGCGGAGCGCTTGCTTGGCACGCGTCGGCGCTGATCGGGCACGGGCTCGGCTCGATCGCGTTCAGGCTGTTGGGGGCACCGAAAACCACCACGGACGAAGGCGGCGGCCTGCTGATGATCGCGCGCCGGCCTGTGGCGGGGTAGCGCGGCGACCCACGTGGCTAGGCCGAGCGGACGAAACGCGCGCGATAGGTTCGCGAAATAGAGCTTCCATATATTTGGGATATACGTCTTTGATTCGTTCTTTTGTATTGTTTAATATCTCGCAACCGGGACAGAATTTGGCGCCCAAGCGATTGAAATAACGGCGTCGCGGACGAAACTGCTCACCCCCGTCCGCCCTCCCACTCGCTCTTCAGCAGCGCCATCAGAACGAGATCCGTCCTCGTTCCGTCAGGCAGGCGGTAGGCCTTCCGCA
>JAFAHO010000283.1 GCA_019237205.1 Hyphomicrobiales bacterium | reverse complement strand
CAGATCAAGGCGGCGATCGAGAAGCTGTTCGACGTGAAGGTCACCGCGGTCAACACCCTGTTGCGCAAAGGCAAGGCCAAGACCTTTCGCGGCGTGCGCGGTCGGCAGCAGGACATGAAGAAGGCGATCGTCACGCTTGCCGACGGCTATCGCATCGACGTGACCAGCGGCCTCTAAGGACCAAGGACCATGGCTCTCAAGACATACAAGCCGACGACGCCGGGCCTTCGCCAGCTCGCCCTCGTCGATCGCAGCGATCTCCACAAGGGCAAGCCCGTCAAGGCCTTGACGGTCGGCAAGTCCGAAAAGGGCGGCCGCAACAACGCCGGCCGGGTCACCGTGCGTTTCCGCGGCGGCGGCCACAAGCAGTCGTACCGCATCATTGACTTCAAGCGCCGCAAGCTCCACGTCGTCGGGAAGGTCGAGCGGCTGGAGTATGATCCCAACCGCACCAGCTTCATCGCGCTGATCAAATACGCCGACGGCGAGCAGGCCTATATCATCGCGCCCCAGCGCCTTGCGGTTGGCGACGAGGTGGTCGCGGGCGTCCAGGTCGACATGAAACCCGGCAACGCCATGCCGCTCGCCAGCATCCCGGTCGGCGCGATCGTCCACAACGTCGAACTGAAGATCGGCAAGGGCGGCGCGATCGCGCGCTCCGCCGGCTCTTACGCGCAGATCGTCGCCCGCGACCAGGGTTATGTCTCCTTGCGCTTGAGTTCCGGCGAGCAGCGCCTGATTCATGGCCAGTGCTTCGCCACAGTCGGCGCGGTGTCGAACCCTGACCACATGAACATCTCGATTGGCAAGGCGGGCCGCAACCGCTGGCTCGGTCGCATGCCCCACAATCGCGGCGTCACCATGAACCCGGTCGATCACCCACATGGCGGCGGCGAGGGCAAAACGTCCGGCGGGCGTCATCCGGTCAGTCCCTGGGGCAAGCCGACCAAGGGCAAGAAGACCCGTTCGAACAAGGCCACCGACAAGTTCATCGTCGTATCGCGGCATACGCGCAAGAAGAGAGGCTGAGCCATGACGCGTTCGATTTGGAAAGGGCCGTTCGTCGACGGCTATCTTCTAAAGAAGGCCGACGCCGCGCGCGGTTCGGGCCGGTCCGACATCATCAAGATCTGGAGCCGGCGCTCGACCATCCTGCCGCAGTTTGTTGGCCTGACCTTCGGCGTCTACAATGGTCACAAGCACATTCCGGTGCTCGTGTCGGAGGAGATGATCGGCCACAAGTTCGGCGAGTTTGCGCCGACGCGCACGTTCCACGGCCATTCCGGCGACAAGAAGGCGAAGAGGGCGTAACGAGATGTCCCAGAAAGCCAATCCTCGCCGCCTTGCCGACAACGAGGCCAAAGCGACCATCCGCATGCTGCGCGTCAGCCCGCAGAAGCTCAATCTTCTCGCCCAGCTCATCCGCGGCAAGAAGGTCTCGGCCGCGCTCGCCGATCTCGAATTCTCGCGAAAGAGGATCTCAACCGAGGTCAGGAAGGCGCTCGAGTCCGCGATCGCCAACGCCGAGAACAACCACGACCTCGACGTCGACGACCTCGTCGTCGCCCAGGCGTGGGTCGGCAAGGACATGGTGATGAAGCGCTTCAGCCCGCGCGCCCGCGGGCGGGCGGGGCGCATCGAAAAGCCGTTCTCGAACATCACGATCGTCGTGCGCGAAGTCGCGGACGAAGCGGCGGCTTAACGGAGAGGCACAATGGGTCAGAAGATCAATCCGATCGGGCTACGCCTCGGCGTCAACCGCACTTGGGATTCCCGCTGGTACTCGAGCAAGAACGAGTACGGCAAGCTCTTGCACGAGGACATGAAGATCCGCGATGTCCTGATGAAGGGCCTGAAGCAGGCGGCGATCTCGAAGATCGTCATCGAGCGTCCGCACAAGAAGGCGCGCGTCAACATCCACTCGGCCCGCCCTGGAGTCGTCATCGGCAAGAAGGGCGCCGACATCGACAAGCTGCGCAAGCAGGTGGCGAAGTTGACCAGCTCGGAGGTCGCCATCAACATCGTCGAAGTGCGCAAGCCCGAGATCGACGCGACCCTGGTCGCCGATTCGATCGCCCAGCAACTCGAGCGACGCGTGGCGTTCCGCCGCGCGATGAAGCGCGCTGTCCAGTCGGCGATGCGGCTAGGCGCGGAAGGCATCCGCATCAACTGCTCGGGCCGGCTTGGCGGCGCGGAAATCGCCCGCCTCGAATGGTATCGCGAAGGCCGCGTGCCGCTGCACACCCTGCGCGCCGACGTCGACTACGGCGTCGCGACCGCGCATACCGCTTACGGCACCTGCGGCATCAAGGTTTGGATCTTCAAGGGCGAGATCCTCGAGCACGACCCGATGGCGCAGGACAAGCGCCAGGCGGACGCCGACCATTCCTCGACCCATCGCCCCCGGCGCGAGCCGCGCGAGCGCGATCACCGCGACCGCGATCATGCCCGCGACCGCGAGCACGGCCGCGAGGCGGTCTGAAGGCGCGCGAGCTTAACTGAAAGTCCAGAGCCATGATGCAGCCCAAGAGAACCAAGTTCCGCAAAGCCTTCAAAGGCCGTATCCACGGCAATTCGAAGGGCGGCTTTGCTCTGAACTTCGGCGAGTACGGCCTGAAGGCGCTGGAGCCCGAACGCGTGACCGCGCGGCAGCTCGAGGCGGCCCGCCGCGCGCTGACCCGCCACATGAAGCGCGCCGGTCGCGTCTGGATCCGGGTGTTTCCGGACGTGCCGGTGTCGAAGAAGCCGATCGAAGTGCGCATGGGCAAGGGCAAGGGCGCGCCCGAGCTCTGGGTCGTGCGCGTGGCGCCGGGCCGCATCATGTTCGAAGTCGACGGGGTGCCGGAAAGCCTCGCGCGCGAAGCGTTTGAGCTCGCCGCCGCGAAGCTGCCGATCAAGACGCGCTTCGTGCAGCGCATCGCGGAATAAGGGAGAGGGAGATGAAGAAGAGCAGCCGTCTTTCCGATCTGCGCGTCATGACGGAAGACCAACTCAACGACGAGGCCCTCAAGCTCAGGAAGGAGCGGTTCAACCTGCGATTCCAGAAGGCGAGCGGGCAGTTGCAGGACACCGCCCGGGTGCGCGTTGTCCGCCGCGACATCGCGCGCGTCATGACTCTCGCCGCACAGAAGCGCGCCGCCGCCAAGGCCAAGGACTAACAGACATGCCGAAGAGAATTTTGCAGGGCGTCGTAGTCAGCGACAAGCAGGAGAAGACGCTTGTCGTGAGAGTCGAGCGCCGCTTCACCCATCCGCTCCTGAAGAAGACCGTGCGCCGGTCGAAGAACTATCACGCGCATGTCGAGAACAAGACGCAGAAGGTCGGCGACACAGTCTCCATCGAGGAGACGCGGCCGATCTCGAAACTCAAGCGCTGGATCGTCATCGACGAGGCGGCGCCCAAAGCATGACAAGCGCGCGGAGGGCGCGGAAGCGATTCATCCGGGAGGCGACGAGCCTCCTTCAGGCGAAGTCCGGCGCCGCAAGGGGCCGGAAACCGATCTGACCAGAAAGGCGATCAGGCCATGATACAGATGCAGACCAATCTCGACGTCGCCGACAATTCCGGTGCGCGGCGCGTGATGTGCATCAAGGTGTTGGGCGGATCGAAGCGCCGTTACGCTTCGATCGGCGACACCATCGTCGTCTCCGTCAAGGAGGCGATTCCGCGCGGCCGCGTGAAGAAGGGCGACGTGATGAAGGCGGTCGTGGTGCGCACGGCCAAGGACATCCGCCGTGCCGACGGCTCGGTGATCCGTTTCGACTCCAATGCGGCCGTGCTGATCAACAACCAGTCGGAGCCGGTCGGAACGCGCATCTTCGGCCCGGTGCCGCGGGAACTGCGCGCCAAGAACCACGTCAAGATCATCTCGCTCGCGCCGGAGGTGCTGTGATGGCAGCGAAGATCAAGAAGGGCGACAAGGTCGTCGTCATGGCCGGGCGCGACAAGGGCCGGACCGGCGAGGTCCGCCAGGTGATGCCCAACGAGGGTCGCGCAATCGTCGCCGGCGTCAATCTCGTGCGCCGCCACACGCGCCAGACCCCACAGACCGAGGGTGGCATCCTGACCAAGGAAGCGCCGATCCATCTGTCGAATCTGGCGATCGCCGATCCGAAGTCCGGCAAGCCCACGCGCGTCGGCTTCAAGATTCTCGACGACGGCCGCAAGGTCCGCGTCGCCAAGCGTTCGGGAGACCTGATCGATGGCTGAGGCAAAGAGCGAAAAAGGCGCCAAACCCGCCAAGGGCGACAAGACCGCCGCTCCTCCCAAGGGGGCGAAGCCCGATGCCGCCGCGGACGCCAAGGGCGCCAAGGGCAAGCCCCGCAAGGAAGCGGGCGGCGAAGTCGCGGCCTCCGGCGCGGTCAAGGCCCCGCCGAAGGACTATGTCGCGCGCCTCAAGAAGATCTACCAGGACGAGATCGTGCCCAAGCTGGTCAAGGAGTTCGGCTACAAGAACGTGCTCGAAGTCCCGCGGCTCGAGAAGATCGTGCTCAACATGGGCGTCGGCGAGGCGGTCAACGACACCAAGAAGGCGACATCCGCCGCTGCGGATTTGGCGATGATCGCCGGCCAGAAGCCGGTCATCACGCGCGCCCGCAAGGCGATCTCGACCTTCAAGGTGCGCGAGAACATGCCGATCGGGGCCAAGGTGACGCTGCGTAAGACCCGCATGTACGAATTCCTTGACCGTCTCGTGACGGTCGCGCTGCCGCGCGTTCGCGACTTCCGGGGCCTTGATCCGAAATCGTTCGACGGACGCGGCAACTATGCGCTTGGCGTGAAGGAGCACATCATTTTCCCCGAGATCGACTACGACAAGACCGAAGCCATGCTTGGACTCGACATCGTGGTCTGCACGACGGCCAGGACCGACAAGGAAGCAAGGGCCCTGCTGCGTGAATTCAACTTCCCGTTCCGGCAGTGAGCTTCATGGCTCAGACGCGGAAAATTGGAGGCCCTTGATGGCAAAGAAGAGTGCGATTGAAAATAACCTGCGCAAGCAGCGTCTGGCCAAGAAGTTCGCCGGCCGGCGAAAGCGGCTGCTCGACGTCGCCAACGACGACAGCCGTCCAATGGAGGAGCGCTTCGAAGCGCGCCTCAGGCTCGCTGCGCTTCCGCGGAATGGCGCGATCATCCGCGTCCGCAACCGCTGCGAAGTGACCGGCCGCCCGCGCGGCTACTACCGCAAAATGAAGATGTCGCGCATCGCGATGCGCGAACTCGGCAACAAGGGCCTCATCCCGGGCCTGGTCAAGTCGAGCTGGTGAGGAGGATAAGGATCATGGCGATGAACGATCCCCTCGGCGATATGCTCACCCGGATCCGCAATGCGCAGATGCGCAAGCGCGGCAAGGTGACGACGCCTGGCTCCTCCCTTCGCAAGAAGGTGCTCGACGTGCTCGAATCCGAAGGCTACATCCGCGGCTATTCGACCACGGACTACGGCAACGGGCGCACCGAGTTCGAGATTGAGCTGAAGTATTTCGACAACGAGCCCGTCATCCGCCAGATCGAGCGCGTCTCGAAGCCCGGGCGCCGCGTCTATGCGACCGTCAACGCCATGCCGCGCGTCGGCAACGGGCTCGGCGTCGCGATCGTCTCGACGCCGAAGGGCGTTATGGCTGACCATTCCGCGCGCGAGAACAACGTCGGCGGCGAGGTCCTCTGCACCGTCTTCTGACGGGCGCGGATAGAGAAACGGAATTGAGCCATGTCTCGTATCGGCAAGAAGCCCGTCATCATTCCCTCCGGCGTCACCGCGAAGCTGGAAGGTCAGACGATCGCCGTCAAAGGCGCCAAGGGCGAACTCAAATTCACCGCGCCCCAGGAAGTGGCGCTCTCCATTGACGGCGGCGCCGTCCATGTCCAACCGCATAGCGAGGACAAGCGAGCCCGCGCGATGTGGGGCATGACCCGCGCCCAGGTCGCGAACCTGATCGGCGGCGTCACCAAGGGCTTCGAGAAGAAGCTCGAGATCAACGGCGTCGGCTACAAGGCGGCGGTGGCGGGCAAGAACCTGCAGCTTTCGCTCGGCTACAGCCACGACATCATGTACCCGATCCCGGCGGGCGTGACGATCACGACGCCGAAGCCGACTGAAATCACCATCGCCGGCGCCGACAAGCGCCAGGTAGGCCAGATCGCCTCGGAGATCCGCGCGTTCCGGGGTCCCGAGCCTTATAAGGGCAAGGGCGTGAAATATGTCGGCGAATTCATCTTCCGCAAGGAAGGCAAGAAGAAGTAAAGGGCGCCGTCATGGCCAAGTCGAATTCATCCACCAACCGGCGCAAGGCGCGCATCCGCCGCGCGCTCGCCGCCAATGCTGGCGGCCGGCCGCGGCTCAGCGTCTTCCGCTCGTCGAAGCAGATCTACGCCCAGGTCATCGACGACGAGCAGGGGCGCACGCTCGCCGCCGCCTCGTCGCTCGAAAAGGCGATGCGCGAATCGCTGAAGACCGGCGCAACCGTCGAAGCGGCCCGCATCGTCGGCAAGGAGCTCGCCGAGCGGGCGAAGAAGGCCGGCGTCGCCAGGGTGGTCTTCGATCGCGGCGGCTACATGTATCACGGCCGCGTGAAGGCGCTGGCCGAGGGCGCCCGCGAGGGCGGCCTCGAGTTCTGAAGAAGCCTACGGAAGCGAGCGGCGCCGTTTCGCGCGCGCCGCGTTTTTGACTGACGGAAAGAGACAATGGCGCGTGAAGGAGAAGGCGGCCGCGGCCGCGATCACAGGCACGAGGAGCGCGACAGCGAATTTGTCGATCGCCTCGTCCACATCAACCGCGTGGCGAAAGTGGTGAAGGGCGGCCGTCGCTTCGGCTTCGCCGCCCTCGTCGTCGTCGGCGACCAGAAGGGTCGGGTCGGCTTTGGTCACGGCAAGGCGCGTGAGGTGCCCGAAGCGATTCGAAAGGCGACCGAAGCGGCCAAGCGCGGCGTTGTTCGTGTGCCGTTGCGCGAGGGACGAACGCTGCACCACGACGTGAACGGGCGCCATGGCGCCGGTCGCGTGGTCCTGCGCGCGGCGCCGGCCGGCACCGGCATCATCGCGGGCGGCCCGATGCGCGCGGTGTTCGAGTCGCTCGGCGTCCATGACGTCGTGGCCAAGAGCCAAGGCTCCTCGAACCCCTACAACATGATCCGCGCCACTTTCGACGCGCTCTCGCGCGAGGACAGCCCGCGGTCTGTCGCCCAGCGGCGCAACCTCAAGGTCTCGACCCTGCAGTCCCGGCGCGTTGGCGTCGAGGCCGACGCCGCCGATTCGTGAGGTCCGAGGCCGCCATGACCACGAGCACGCAAAAGACCATCACGCTGGAGCAGACCGCCAGCGCCATCGGCCGCCCCAGCTCCCAGCGCGAAACGCTGAAGGGCCTCGGCCTCAACCGGATCGGCCGCCGTTCGCGCGTCGTCGACAGCCCCGCCAACCGCGGCATGATCGCCAAGGTCGCGCATCTCGTGCGCGTCGTTGGCGGTCAATGAGGATCGCGCCATGAAACTCAACGAAATCAAAGACAATCCAGGTTCGACGAAGGCGCGCATCCGCGTCGGCCGCGGCATAGGCTCGGGCAAGGGCAAGCAGGCGGGCCGTGGCGGCAAGGGCCAGACCGCCCGGTCGGGCGTGCGCATCAAGGGCTTCGAAGGCGGCCAGATGCCGCTTCATCGCCGCCTGCCGAAGCGCGGATTCACGCCGCCCTCGCGGATCGTCTACAATGAGGTGAATCTCGGGCGCATCCAGAGCGCAGTCGACGCCGGCAAGCTCAACCCCGACGAGCCGATCACCCTTGAGAGCCTGATGAAGGCCGGCGTCGTCACCCATCCGCGCGACGGGGTGAAAATCCTCGGCTCTGGCGAGCTGAAGGCGAAAGCGAATTTCGAAGTCGCCACGGCCTCGAAGAGCGCTGCGGCGGCGATCGAGAAGGCCGGCGGCAGCCTGAAGACCCTGCGCAAAGAGGCTGAAAAAGCCGCCTCGTGAACGCCGGGCGTTCGGGGTGACATTGGCGCCCGCGCCGACCATATGATAGGGGCGTTCCCGCCCGCCAAAAAGGGCGGCGGGAACGCCCTTTCTAAGAACACGAGCGCCCGTCCGCGGGCGCCGCTCGGAGAGCACCATGGCGTCGGCCGCCGAACAGCTCGCAGCCAATATCAACTGGTCAGCCTTCGCCAAGGCCGATGAGCTGAAGAAGCGCATCTGGTTCACGCTGGGCGCGCTCGTCATCTTCCGTCTCGGTACCTACATCCCGCTGCCGGGCATCGATTCGGAGGCGTTCCAGACCGCCTTCCTCGGGCAGAAGCAGGGCGTGCTCGACATGTTCAACATGTTCTCGGGCGGCGCCGTGCAGCGCATGGCGGTGTTCGCGCTCAACATCATGCCGTACATCTCGGCCTCGATCATCATCCAGCTTCTGAGCTCCGTGGTCCCGTCGCTCGAGGCGATCAAGAAAGAGGGCGAGCAGGGCCGCAAGGTCCTCAATCAGTACACTCGCTATCTGACGGTCGTGCTCGCGATGTTCCAGGCCTATGGCATCGCCATCGGGCTCGAAGGACGGGCGGGCGTCGTCAGCGACCCGGGCCTCCTGTTCCGCATTTCGACCATCGTGACGCTGACCGGAGGGACGATGTTTCTCGTTTGGCTCGGCGAGCAGATCACCTCGCGGGGCGTCGGCAACGGGTCGTCGCTCATCATCTTCGCCGGGATCGTCGCGCGCCTGCCCTCGGCGATCGTGCAATTGTTCGAAATGGGCCGCCAGGGGTCGATCTCGACCGGCCTTGTGCTCGCCGTCATCGTGATGGTGTTCGTTGTCGTGGCCTTCATCGTGTTCATGGAGCGCGCGCAGCGGCGTGTGCCGATCACCTACCCGCGACGTCAGGTCGGCAACAAGATGTACGAGGGGCAGAGCTCCTTCTTGCCGCTCAAGCTCAACACCTCGGGCGTCATTCCGCCGATCTTCGCCTCGTCGTTGCTGCTGCTGCCGACGACCATGGCGAACTTCGCGCAAGGGTCGTCGAGCTCCGGAATTCTGAACATGATCACCGCGCTGCTCGGCCGCGGCAGCGCCCTCTATCTGATCCTTTATGTCGCTCTGATCGTGTTTTTCGCCTTTTTCTATACGGCGACCGTCTTCAATCCGGCCGACACCGCCGACAACCTGAAGAAGCACGGCGGATTCATCCCCGGCGTCCGTCCGGGCGAGCGCACGGCGCAATATATCGACTATGTTCTGACGCGGATCACGGTGCTCGGCGCGGGCTATCTGTCCCTCATCTGCCTCTTACCCGAATGGCTCATTTCCTATGCGGCCTTGCCGTTCTATTTTGGCGGCACGTCGCTGCTGATCGTCGTCAACGTGACGATGGACACGGTGGCGCAGATCCACGGACATCTGCAGGCGCATCAGTACGAAGGACTGATCCGCAGGGCCAGGCTGAAGGGGCGGAAACGATGAGGCTAATTCTGCTTGGGCCTCCTGGCGCGGGAAAGGGCACGCAGGCTCAGCGCCTGGTGCGCAAATTCGACATTCCCCAATTGTCGACCGGCGACATGTTGCGCGCCGCCGTCGCGGCCGGCACCCCGATCGGGCTCAAGGCGAAGGCGGTGATGGATTCGGGCTCGCTGGTCTCGGACGGCATCGTCATAGGCATCATCAACGACCGCATCAGCGAGCCGGACGCCAAGAACGGCTTCATCCTCGACGGCTTTCCGCGCACGCTGGCCCAGGCCCGCGAATTGGAGGCCATGCTGGTGGAGAAAGGGTTGAAGCTCGACGCGGCCATCGAGCTGACAGTCGACGCGGCCAAGCTGGTCGACCGCATCGTCAATCGCGCGGCGGAGGCGAAGGCCGCGGGCCTGCCGGTGCGCAAGGACGACGATCCGGACGTGTTCAAGTCGCGGCTCGCGGCCTACGAGCGCGACACCGCCGCGGTGACGCCGTTCTATCGCGAGCGCGGCCTTCTGCGTGAGGTCGACGGCATGGCGTCGATCGACGAGGTGGCCGCCGGCATCGACAACGTCCTCGACGAGGTCGCGACTCCGTGACCGACACCGCTCCGGAGGCCGAGGCGCTGATCGAACGGCGCGGCGGCGCCGGGGTCGTCGTGCTCAACCGGCCCAGGGCGCTCAACGCGCTGACGCTGACGATGGTGCGCCTGATGGCCGCCGCGCTCGACCATTGGGAACGCGATCCGCGCGTGACCCGGGTCGTCGTTCGGGGCGCGGGCGAAAAGGCGTTCTGCGCCGGCGGCGACATCCGGCATCTCTACGAGCTCGGCCGCGCCGGCGACCACGAGGCGCAACTGACCTTCTGGCGCGAGGAATACCACCTCAACGAGCGCATTCGGACCTATCCGAAACCCGTGATCGCGTTGATCGACGGCATCGTAATGGGCGGCGGGGTCGGCGTCTCGATCAACGCCGCCCATCACGTCGCGGGCGAACGCTTCGTCTTCGCGATGCCGGAAGTCGGCATCGGCTTTTTTCCCGATGTCGGGGGAACCTACTTCCTGCCGCGGCTCGCGCGCCGCGCAGGCGTCTATTTCGCCTTGACGGGCCTTCGCGCGAATGCGGGCGACGCGCTCGCGTTCGGCCTCGTCCAGACCTTTGTCCCGAGCGCCCGGTTCGGCGACTTGGCGGCGGCGCTCGAGGGAGAGGCGCCGGTCGAAGCCACGCTCGCCCGCTTCGCAGCTAACCCTCAGCCCTCCGAACTGATGAAGGAGGCGGACGAGGTCGAGGCTTGCTTCTCGCTCCCGACCCGCGACGCGATCCTGGATGCGCTTGCAGGGGCGGAGCGCAGGGGGTTCGCCTTCGCCGGCCCCGCGCGCATGGCCATGCTGGAGAAATCGCCGACGAGCCAGGCGATCGCGCTGCGGCAAATGGCGCTCGGGCCTTCGCTCGACGTTCACGAGGCCCTGCGCGTCGAGTACCGCATCGTTTCCCGGGTCTGTCGCGGCCACGATTTCTATGAAGGCGTCCGCGCCCTCATCGTCGACAAGGACAACCGCCCCCAATGGAGCGCGCCGCCTTCGGAGGCGGAGCTCGACCGCTACTTCGCCTCGCTCGGCGCTGACGAATTGACGTTTCCGGTCCGGGCCGCATGAAGAATATTATGCGCCAGACCCGCGACGGCGCGGTGGAGCTCATCGACCCGTCGCCTCCGAAGCCGTCGGACAACACGCTTTCCGCGGTGATGGCGAGCGTGGGTTGGGAGACGGCGCTCCTCTGGTACATGCGTACGCTCGCCTGGGTCTGGGTCAGCAAGGGCCTGTTCAACTGGGCGATCGTTCTCGGCGCCTTCCCGGGCCTCGGCGATTTCACGACCATGGCGCTGCCGCTTCAGGCGACGATTGTCGCTTTCGCCTGTTTCAACCTCCTGGCGGCGGTCGGACTGTGGCTCGCGGCGCCGTGGGGCGGGGCGATCTGGCTTCTGTGCGCGATGGTCGAATCGGCCTCGCCGTTCCTCAGTACGCGCGCCGCGTCGATCTCCACTGGCGGCGCCATGCTCAACGTCGTGCTGGTCGCCGGTTACTTCTTTTTGAGCTGGCGCGCGGTTAGAGAGCGCGGCTGAGCACGGCGACAAGGCCGCCGCTCGGGCGGGCGCTCGCCGCCGTTTCGCGGAAGAAGCGACGCATCGGATTCAACCGTTATTTACCAGCGGATGAAAACCTTCGATTCATCTTGATTTTTAGGCTCGTCTTCATGCGCTTCCCTTACAGTTCTATCCATTAACGGGCCGAACAAAGCTCGGCCGCGGAGCGGCGAACGAATGGGTGGGCCATGCTGAATGTAGTCAAGACGCTAGGCGGCTCGAGTCGCGCCGAGCCTGAACTTCGGATCGCAAATATCTACTTGGAGACTTTAACGATGGTCGAACGGCTGCATCGCCGGCTGCTCGACGTCATCAAGGACGAGTTTGACCGTCACGACCGCTCGGACGTCAACGCCGTACAGGCGCTCCTGCTCTACAACATCGCCGACAAGGAACTGACGGCCGGCGAGTTGCGCACCCGCGGCTACTATCTCGGCTCGAACGTCTCCTATAACGTGAAAAAGCTTGTCGAAATGGGCTTCCTTCACCACGCCCGCTCGCGCATCGACCGCCGTTCGGTCCGGATAAGCCTGACCGAAAAGGGTAAGGAGGTTCACCGCATCGTGGCCGCCGTCTACGAGAAGCACGCCCGCACGGTGGAGCAGATCGGCGGCATCCCCGGAGACGACCTCGCGCGGGTCAATGTCTCGCTCCTGCGCCTCGAGCGCTACTGGACGGACCAGATCAAATATAAGCTCTGATAAGGCTCTCTTAACCAAAACCGTGTCGATAAGGCGGGGCGCCCGGTTGCGGGCGCCCCGATTGCGTTATAGGCGGAGCGGTATAGGCGGAGCGGTCATAAAAACGCCCGACTGGATCCTATCTTGGCGCGTCTTCGCCTCAGCCGAGGCGAGTTTGCTTTACGCTCAAAAAGGGACGACGGGCGGGACGCCTCATCGGGCAATCTGGGATTGCTCCGTTCCTCGAGGAGTTCGGATTTGATGGGCCACAAGATTGTCTCGCGGCTGTCGCGCCGCGTTTTTTTTGGCGCGACCGCGTTGGCCGCATTCGGCGTCGCCATAGCGCCCTTCGCGGCGACGGCGCAGGACGGCGATCAGGCTGAATGGCCGCAGAGCTACGAGGCGTCTCCGCACATGGCGGTCGGGCGCGAGTCGACGCCCATCCTCTCGCCGGCGACTGTCGAGGCGACCGAGCAAGCGATCCAGAACTATCAGAATGTCGTCGCGAAGGGCGGCTGGGGCCAGGTGCCTGCCGGCGCCGAGCTGAAGATCGGCTCGAAGGGTCCGCGGGTGCAGGCGCTGCGCGACCGCCTCGTCGCTTCCGGCGACCTCGATCTCATCGCCGGCGCCGGGGCCATCTATGACTCCTTCGTCGAGGCGGCGGTTAAGCGCTTCCAGGCGCGGCACGGCCTCAGCGAGACCGGCGTCGTCAATGAGGCCGTGTTTGCCGAGCTCAACGTGCCGGCCGAAGCGCGGCTGCAGCAGCTCGAGACCAACATCGTGCGGCTCAAGGCCTATTCGGGGGATCTCGGCGAACGGTTCGTGGTGGTCAACATACCGTCGGCGTCGGTCGAGACCGTCGAGAACGGCGTCGTCTATTCGCATCACGCCGCCGGCGTCGGCAAGATCGACCGCCAGTCGCCGATCATGCAGACGCATGCGACCGAGATCAATTTCAATCCGTTCTGGACCGTGCCGCCTTCGTTGATCAAGAAGGACCTGATCCCGAAGATGAAGGCCGATCCGAACTATCTGACCGACGAGAAAATCCGTGTCTTCAACAAGGACGGGGAGGAGGTTCCGCCTTCGTCGATCAACTGGAACACCGACGAGGCCACGCGCTACAAGTATCGCCAGGACACAGGCGCCGACCTCAATTCGCTCGGCTTCGTGCGCATCAACATCCCGAACCCCTACGGCGTCTACATGCACGACACGCCGTCGAAGTGCATTTTCGGCGACGATTTCCGCTTCGTGTCGTCGGGTTGCGTGCGCGTGCAGGACGTGCGCGACTATGTCGCCTGGCTCCTGAAGGATAATCCCGGCTGGGGCCGCGACCAGATCGACGAAGTCATCCGCTCCGGTCAGCGCCTCGACGTCAAGCTGACGACGCCGGTCAACGTCTACTGGGTCTATGTCACCGCCTGGGCGACGCCCGACGGCATCGTGCAGTTCCGCCCGGACGTCTACCAGCGCGACGGCGCGGGGCCGGGCCCGCTCGCCTCCGCCATCCCGCTGCAGCCGCTGGCGCTGCCGCAGGAGTAACCCTCGCCCCTTCCAAGCCGCGCTTTAACTACGGATTTGGACCGCGGGTATCGTCAGCAGGGAGCGCGTATCCGGGACGGGAACGCGAAGGCCGACGCCAAGGTCAAAATTGACAAGCGCATGAGCGAACTGCGCGCAAGCCATGAGCGGCGATCGGCGAAGCTCAAAGGGGCCTGGAAATCGGCCAAAGGGTCCTTCGCAGCGTAAGATGCATCCTTAAAGGCAGCGCCCTCGATCGAAAGAGCGGCCGGCGACCGCCACCTCGACAAGGGATCTCAACGTTCCGCCCCCAGCTCCCAAGCGGGCGGCAATTTCGATTTTTCAGCAGAGCGGCGCTTTCGAATGCTGGCGCGCGGCTCGCATCCTTCGGATCCGGGGTGAGCGTGGACTGGCCGCCGTGGCGGGGCTAAGCTCGCTCCCGGTTGGTGCGCCGCACTGCACTTTCGCGCGAAGGCGTTTCCAGACTCGGTCTTCGTCGGCGCGTCCTCCGGTCCACCGCGGTCCGGAGGCGGGGGCACTGTAGGGTCGCTCTGAAACGGAAAGAGGAAAGGCCCGGAGGAACCCAGATGCTCAAGCGCGAGCCGACCCCGGGGCGCAAACTGTTCGCCGCACTCCTTGTCGCGACAGGTTTGATCGGGTCGCCTTTCGCGGGATCTCAAGTTGCGTGGGCGGTCGAGCGCTGCACGCTCTCTCCATACGAACATGACGCCTCCTTGAAGGTCTTGCGGTGCGGCGAGAGCCTTGTTGTCCGTTCGTCGCGGGACGCCAAATATGAGCCGCTCGCCCCTGCCGGTGGCGAAACTCCAACGGCGATCGAGCTCGATGACGGCGCGTTGCTGATCGAGTTTCATCCATCCGCCCAGCAAAGGGAGTTTCAAATCTTGACGCCGCTTGCCATCGCAGCGGTTCGCGGCACGAAATGGGCGGTCGAGGTCACCGCGGCGCGCACCTCCACGTTGGTGTTTGACGGCGCAGTCAGCGTCGCGAACCGCCGGCTGAGACAGTCGGTCGTTCTGACCAAGGGGCAAGGAGTCGACGTTACCCCGAGCGATACGTCCGTCGTACGGAAGCAATGGGGAGATGCGCGAATTCAGGCGCTCCTCTCCCGCCTCGGCGAGTAGATGAGAATTGACGCCGCGCGCCTTTCCTCGCTGTTGACCACCGCCTTCGTCGCGGCAGCTCTTGTGTTAGGCGCCTGGCTCGGCCTCAAGCAAATGATGGGCGTCGCCTCCGTCCTTGACCGGGTCGAAAATTTGACCCTCGACTGGCGGTTTCTGTTGGCCGGCGCGCGCCCGGCGCCTGACGGCGTCGTCATCGTCGCGATCGACGACCAGACGGTGAGCGAAGCGGAAGGCCACACGCTGTCGCGAAAGACGCTGGCGCGGATCGTGCGCGCCATTGCGGACTTCCATCCGCGGGTGGTGGCCCTCGATATCGCGTTTCCGGACTCCAAAGGCGAGAACGAGGACGCGGAGCTGGCGGAGGCCCTGAAGTCGACGCCAAGCGTCGTCGCCTCGATCGGCGTCTTCGGCGGGGGCGAACGGTCAGGCGGAGAGCCTCAGTCAACCGAGATGGCGTTGGCGCCGAAGCCGTCCGAGGTTCTCTGGCCGACTGACGCGATTCGCGACGCGACGCTGACCGGGCTTGCGAACGTGTCGACCGACTCGAGCGGAATCCCTCGATACGTTCCGATGATCTTTGAAGTTCCCGAGGGTGTGGTTCCGTCTTTTGCGCTGGCCGTCTTGTCCGCAGCGGTCGGAGCCGACCCCGTCTTTGGTCCCGACCGGATGGAACTTGGGGGCCGAACAACCAAAATGGACCTGGGTTACCATCTGCCCATTCGTTACTACGGGCCTGCCGGAAGCTTCAGACGATACAGCGCCGCGAAGCTCTTGCGCGGCGCTCTCGATGCGGAGGCCTTGCGCGATCAGATCGCCGTCGTTGGGATGACCGCAGCCGGACTCGGCGACACGTTCGCGACGCCGTTCGACCGGGTTGCGCCCGGGGTCGAAATTTTCGCGACCGCGATCAACAATCTCCTGAGGGGAGACACATTGGCGCGGACGCCGTCGACCCGTCGGGTCGACGCGGCGATGGCGGCCGGGCTCCCCGTCGCGATGATCGCGCTCATGGCCATGCGCCGGGCGGCGGTCGGGCTCGCCCTCGCCGCTTTGGTCTTCGTGCTGTGGGCGGCAGGAACCTTTCTCGCCTTTGTCAACGGCTATTGGCTCAGCATGGCGCTGCCTCTGGCGACGAGCATCCCTCTGCTCGCCTGCTATACGGGCGCGCGATTTCTCATCGAGCGTCATTTGGGACGAAAGGCAGCCGCGGAAAGGGCGATGCTGGCGCAGTTTCAGTCTCCGCTTCTGGTCGACCACATGCTCCGGGAGCCGCAATTTCTGGACAAGCCTGTCCGTCAGGATGTGGCTGTCATTTTCCTCGATTTGTCAGGGTCTACGGGGGTGGCGGAAGCGCTGGGGCCCGAGCGGTCGCGCGATCTGCTGCTCGCCATGCAGACCCTGGTCGAGCGGGAGGTGACCGCGCAAAGAGGCGTCGTGATCAACTATATGGGCGATGGGGTTCTGGCGTTGTTCGGACTGCCGAAGCCTGAGAGCGATGACGCGGCGAGGGCTTTGACCACGGTCGAAAGCCTTTACGCGTCGGTCGCCGCCTGGGTGGCCGATCTGCCGCCTGCGGCGCGCGACCGGCTCGACTTTCGCATTGGCGCTCATTTTGGGCCGGCCATCCTGTCGCGGCTCGGTTCGCCGACCCATCAGCATATCACCGCCGCCGGCGACACCGTCAATGTGGCGAGCCGCCTGCTTGAGGTCGCAAAGCAGCAGCATTGCCGCATCGTCGTCTCGGAAGATCTCTTCGCCGCCGCAACGGCGGCGCCGGGGTCGTCATCGAAGGTCGACGCGGCCAACTATGCCGCGCTGACGGTTCCCATTCGCGGCCGGTCGAGTTCCCTGAAAATCCGCATGCGGAACTAACGGTCAGAATCTGACATTTGGCGCCCCTCCGGATCGACCTTTGGACGGCAGGAGTCCGCCCTTGGACTTGTATGGGGCGATTGCTGTCAAGGCTGTTGTGAGTGAATGGCATCGTTCGAAAAAAGTCGGCGTTTGCCTTGGGCCATCGTTCCAGAACTTGAGACAATCAAAGCTTCACGTCTGAACCGTGATTTTGCAGTCGAGCCCTTCCACGCGCCAGTCAAACTGCGTTTTGCCGTTCATCTGTCCAGTTAATTGTTTGATGATCTGTCCGCCAAAGCCGTCCCTTGTTGGCGTCTTTACAGGCGGGCCGCCAATCTCGCTCCAACGAAGCTCAAGCCTCCCGTTCAACTCATGCGACCAACTGAGGTCAATGCGACCGTCCGCCGAAGACAGAGCCCCGTACTTGGCTGCATTGGTCGCCAGCTCGTGTAGGATCACGGCAATGGATTGGGCGGCGTTGGGCTCCAACAAGACTTGCGGACCGTCGATTCGTGCGCGCCCTTCGACCTTCTCGAAATACGGCGCAAGTTCCTGTCTCGCGATGGCCGACAGCTCCGCGCCGATCCAGCGCGTCTGGACAAACAGCGAATGAACATTCGCAAGCGCCCGGATACGTCCTTCAATTGCTTGCTTCAGCCCTTGGACCGTCTCGGAATGAGAAAGCCTGACGGTCGCGAGCACGTTCGCAAGCAGATTCTTGCTTCGATGCTCGGCCTCCCGAGCCAAGGAGGCGATTTGCTCTTGAGTTCGCTTCTGCGCGCTGATGTCCCTCGCGATCTTCGACGCTCCAACGATCTCTCCACTGGCGCTCTTGACGGGTGAAACCGTCAGCGAAATGACGATCAGGCTGCCATCCTTGCGTTGCCGAACCGTCTCGAAGTGGTCGATAAGTTCCCCTCGCCGGATCCGTGTCAGAATCGTTCTTTCTTCATCTTGCCGGTCTTTTGGAATCACGATTGTGATGGGCTGGCCGATCGCCTCTTCCGCCGCGTAGCCGAAAACTCGTTCGGCGCCCTTGTTCCAGCTTGTGATAACGCCATCGAGGTTCTTGCTCACGATTGCGTCATCGCTGTAATCGACGATTGACGCTGCCCAGCGCAGACGCTCTTCATTTTCGCGAAGCGCAGCATCGATCCGCTTGCGTTCCGTAATGTCGCGATTGGCCTCGAGCACGGTCCCATTGCCGAGCAACTGCATCCGGCTATCTACGATGACCTCGCGGCCATCCTTACAGACATGCCGGAGTTCGCCGGACCAATAGCCGTCGCTCCGAAGTCGCAAAATCACTTCGGCGAACTCGACCGGGAACTTGGTTTGCAGGAGAGAATGGCTGCTGCGTCCAATGGCCTCGTCGCGGGCAAACCCGTAAAGTCGCTCAGCCCCGGCGTTCCAGAATTCGATCGGTCCGTCGAACCGCCACACCAGCATTGGTTCATAGGACAACGTAATCAGCTTGCCCAAACGATCTGCGCGTTCGGCAGTCACTAACTCGCCTCCCGTCTGCGCCTTGCGTCGAGCCATACAAACCTCGCCCTTGGTCGCCCAGCCGGGCCTGTCCGCCTTGACGCTAAACCCGAAAGTGGAGGGTTGGTCCCGCCACCTCCGGGAGCACAAATCTCCTCTCAGCCGCGCTAACGCCTCGAGCGTAGCCCGCACATGCTCGTCAAGCTTTCGCTTCCGCGCTGATCCTGGCCTCGTCCCGTCAGCCGATCTCGATCTTCCGCGGCTGGGCGTGCTTGGCCTTGGGCAGGGTCAGGGTGAGCACGCCGTCCTCGAGGTTCGCGCTGATCTTGTCGCGGTCGAAGTGGTTCGAAAGCGCGAACGACCGCGCATAGTGGCCGACGTTGTACTCCGTGTAGAGCGGCTCCATGTCCTTGTACTTGGAGAAGTCGATGCGGCCATCCACCTTCAGCACGTCGTTCTCGAGCCCAACGTCGAGATCCTTTTTCTCGACGCCGGGCATTTCAAGGACGACTGCCAGCGCATCCTCTGTTTCGCAGATGTCGGCGGCCGGAATGAAATGGCGGCCCGGGACCGTCTTCTCTTCCCCGCGGATCGCCTCCCTCTTCTCGCGGACAGTCATGTCCTGCTTGTTGCCAGCCATCTCAGTCGCCTCCGGGTTGGTTTGCTTGGCCATGTCACGCTACCTTGATGGTCTTGGGCTTGTCGCTCTCCGCGCGCGGCAGGAAGAGCGCCAAAATCCCATCGCGATATTCGGCCTTTACGTTATCGGGATCGATCTCGACCGGCATGGTGACCGCACGGTCGAACCGGCCAGCGAGACGTTCGCGGCGATGCACGGACGCCTTCTCCGGGTATGAGACGGATTTCACTCCGGCGAGATGAAGCGTGCGGCCCTTCACCTGCACTTCGAGGTCAGATTTCTTCACTCCTGGCAATTCAGCGACGATGATGAAATCGTCACCCTTGCGAAAGACGTTCATCAACGGATATCCACCGACGCCGCTTGGGCCCGCGCCCAGCCAATTACTCGTGCGGAACGCATCGAGAGCCGCCTGAAAATTCGACAGCGCGTCGAAAGGATCGGTAAAGACACCCATTCTTCGCCTCCTTAGCGTTTGACAACGGCGGTCGGGGCCGCGGCCTTATCCTGGCGCTCTGGCACTCTCTGCCGCCGAGTGCTAACGGACGTGGGAAATCCCCTGCGGAACGTCAAGATGCGAGGCGCAAGAATGGGGCGCGTGCGCTTCAGACCTCATGACCCGCGAGATCGACCACGGTAGTCCCTG
>JAFAHO010000219.1 GCA_019237205.1 Hyphomicrobiales bacterium | reverse complement strand
ACCGCTACGTCGCCACGCGACGGAGGAAGATCTTGGCCCGCCTCACTCATCGCCTCACCAAGCGAAGCACCGACGCCATCGCCAAGGCGAGTACGCCCGGCGACTATCGCGACGGCGGCTCCGGGCTCGCCTTGCAGGTCGCCAAGGGCGGCTCGGCGAGCTGGATTCTCCTCTACCGGCGTGGGGCCGGCGTTCGCAGGAAGATGGGGCTTGGCCCCTATCCTCTGGTCAGCCTCGAGGCGGGCGCGTATGAAGGCGGCCGAGGCGCGCCAGCTCTTGCTCCAGGGGCGGGACCCGCTTGGCTCGCGCGCCGACGAGAAAGCCAGGCGTCTCGCCTGTCCGACCTTCGCCGAGGCGGCGCGGCGTTACATCGAGGCGCACAAGGCCGGCTGGAAGAACGTAAAGCACGCGGCGCAATGGAGCGCGACGCTCTCGATCTATGCCTACCCCAAGTTCGGCGATCTTCCGGTCAGCGCCGTCGAGACGGCGCATGTGCTTAGCGCTGTCGAGCCGATCTGGTCGGAGAAGCCGGAAACGGCGTCTCGCCTACGCGGCCGCATCGAGTCGATCCTCGACTATGCAAAGGCGCGCAGATGGCGGCAGGGCGAGAACCCGGCGGCGTGGAAGGGTCATTTGGCGTTGACGCTTCGAGCCCGCTCGAAGGTCAGAAGAGTCGAGCATCACGCGGCTCTCCCTTGGCGCGAGACGGCGGAGTTCATGTCGGCGCTGCGGCAACAGGCGGGTGTCGGGTCGCTGGCGCTGCAATTCGCGATCTTGACGGCGGCGCGTTCAGGCGAGGTCCGCGGCGCGACATGGGATGAGATCGATCTCGACTCGAACACTTGGACGACTCCCGCCGGTCGGATGAAGGCGCATCGCGAGCATCGCGTTCCTCTGACGGTGCCGGCGCTCTCAATCCTGCGTCAGCTGGCCGTAGGACGGGCGCCGGGCGAGCTCGTCTTCCCCGGACAGCGTCCAGGCAAGCCGTTGTCGGACATGAGCTTGACGGCCGTCTTGCGCCGCATGAAGCGCGGCGATCTGACGGCGCACGGATTCCGATCGAGCTTCCGCGATTGGGCGGCCGAGACGACGGCCTATCCCAATGAGCTGGTCGAGATGGCGCTCGCTCACGCCGTCTCGAGCAAGGTCGAAGCCGCGTATCGCCGCGGCGACATGTTCGAGAAGCGTCGGCGGCTCATGGCCGATTGGGCCGCCCATTGCGAAGGCGCTGCGCAGACCGGCGACGACGTGATAGCTATGTGTGATCCGGCATCGGAACTTTGCCCCCCGATTGGAGTGGGCCCCTTGGGCCGGACAAGGATCATGCCGCTGATTTGACCGTCTGCCGGGTGTGCTGGTCCTCAAACTGTTGTGGACTGAGATAGCCGAGCGCAGAATGCAATCGGCGCTTGTTGTAAACTTGGTCAATAAAGTGGGGAAGGTTCTCGACGACGTCCTCGAATGTTTCGTACGCCATCGGATAGACCGCCTCGACCTTCATGGTCTTCATGAAACTCTCCGCCTTGGCGTTATCATACCGATTGCCGCGTCGGCCCATCGAGCCGACAAGGCCGTGCGCTGCCAGCAACTCGCGATAACGCTCGGCGGCGTATTGGGAGCCGCGGTCGGAGTGATGCACGCAGCCTGGCGGCGGTCTTCGGCGCTCGATCGCGCCCCTCAGCGCGGCGATTGTCAGCCGGGCGTCGATCGATCGGCTGATCGCATACCCGACGACGCGGCGCGACCAGGCGTCGAGAATCACCGCGACATAGATGAAGCCTGCGGCGATCGCGACATAGGTGATATCGGTCACCCACAGCCGGTCGGGGCCGTCGACGACCATGTCCCTCGCCAGATTGGGGAAGATCGGCTGGTCGTGATCGCTGTCGGTCGTCGCGACATGGCGTCGGCGGACCTTCGGCTGTAGGCCGTGCTCGCGCAGGAGGCGTTTGATCTTCTTGTGGTTGACGATCAGGCCCTGCTGCCGCAACGCCGCGCGCACGCGCCGCCAGCCATAAGATTCGAATTCGGCGCAGATCGCGGCGATCGCCTCCACGATTGCGGTGTCGTCCGGCGGCGCCGATGAGGCGTCGTAATAAGTCGAGCGCGCGATCCCCATCAGCCGGCATCCTTCGGCGACGGAGAGGCCAGCGGGCCGACAATCACCGATATAGGCGCGCTTCTCGGCCGCGGTGCGCTTTTCGGCGCCCCCTTTAGAAACTCCAGCTCGAGCGCCTGTTTGCCGACCAGCCGTTCGAGGGCGGCGATCCGGGCCTCATACTGCTGAACCAGATCGGCTGCTGCGGCGTCTGCGTCGAACTCGCCGATCTCGTACTTCTGAACCCAGACGCGGATCAGGTTCCGACAGATGTCGTGGCGCTTCGCCAGCCCGTGAAGCGTCTCGCCAGCCAGATATTCCTGGGCGACCTGGCGCTTGAACTCGATACTGTATGTGCGGTGCTTGGCCATGGGCTTTCGTCCTTCGAAAGCCCGGCATAC
>JAFAHO010000196.1 GCA_019237205.1 Hyphomicrobiales bacterium | reverse complement strand
ATCGACGGGCCGGAAGTCCCGATCATGGACGGCTCCTGCGGTCCCTTCGTCGACCTCCTCGACAGGGCGGGTCGGCGCCTGCAGTCCCGACCGCGTCGGTATCTGGAGATCCTGGAGCCGGTCGTGGTCGAGGACGGCGACAAGCGTGTCGCCCTGACGCCGTCGGACCGCTTCGAGGTGGCTTTCGAGATCCTGTTCGACGACCCCGCGATCGGATGCCAGAGCCTCGACATTCCGATCGACGAAGCCGCCTTCCGCCAGGAGCTCGCCGAGGCGCGCACCTTCGGCTTCCTTCACGAGGTGGAGGCGCTGCGGGCGGCGGGCCTCGCCCGCGGAGGGTCGATGGACAACGTCGTGGTGATCGACCGCGGTGAGGTTCTCAATTCGGACGGGCTGCGGCGGCCGGACGAGTTCGTCCGCCACAAGATGTTGGACGCGATCGGCGATATGGCCCTGCTCGGGGGGCCGCTGCTCGCCCGCTACGAGGGCCGCTACGCCGGCCACGCCATGAACAACGCTTTGGCGAGGGCGCTTCTGGCCCGGCCGAACGCCTGGCGCGAGGTGTGTGCGCCACGACGACTTGCCGCAGTCGGCTAGGGTCGCTTTCTGGACCAGGCGCTCGCAGGCGATGGTGCGGCTCCGGGCGGCGTTGGCGCGAATTGGCGGGTGATGTAGAAGTTGCGCCGGTCCCTCGCGGATGGCTGGGGTTCAAGAGGTTCTCGAAGATCGTGTCCGTAAAACCCGGCCTCCGGGGCGTTGTCGCTCTGGCTCTCATCGCGCCAATCGCCATTTCCGGCTGCTCGATGTTCCAAAAGAAGAAGCCGACCCTTGCCTATGAGGAACGGCCGGTTGAGCTGCTGTACAACACCGGCGCGAATGAGTTGGATAAACACCGCTGGAATGACGCGGTGAACTATTTCCGTGAAGTCGAGCGCCAGCACCCGTATTCGGAATGGGCGCGCCGGGCGATTCTCATGACCGCCTATGCTCATTACGAGGCTAACGACTATGCCGAGGCGATCAGCGAGGCTAATCGTTTCATCGCGCTCTATCCCGGTAACGCCGCTACGCCCTACGCCTACTACCTCAAGGCCGTCTGCTACTTCGAACAGATTGTCGACGTCGGTCGCGATCAGGCCTCCACCGAACAGGCGCGCGTCGCCCTGTCTGAGGTGATGAAGCGCTATCCCAACACTCAGTATTCGGTCGACTCCAAGCTCAAGTACGACATGGTTCAGGACCAGTTGGCGGGCAAGGAGATGACGATCGGCCGCTACTACCTTCGCAACGGCAATCCCATCGCCGCCATCGGCCGCTTCAAGGATGTGGTCGACAAGTATCAGACCACGACTCACGCTCCCGAGGCGCTTTATCGTCTTGTGGAAGCTTATCTGACTGTGGGCCTGGTCCGGGAGGCGAAGGAAAACGGCGCCGTCCTCGGCTACAACTATCCGGGCGATTATTGGTACGAGCAGGCCTACAAGCTGCTGACCTCTCGCGGCGAACGCCCGTCGCTGGAGCCAGCGCCGATCGAGCTGCCGCACCTGCCTTTCACGCATAAGACGCCGTCTCGCGACATCGTGCCGCCGCCCGTCGACGTGGCGGAGCAGCGAGACGCGGCCCCGCCGGAAGCCGTGGGGACCTCGGTTGCGGCCCAGCCGACGACGCCCCCCAAGCAGAAGCCGAAGAAGGACTTCGTCCACGGCGTTCTGGGCCTCTGAGCGCGTTCCGCAAAAGTGGGAACTGGTTTTGCGATGAGAACGCGCTCAAGCTTTTGAATTTAGAGCACGTTTGCCCCATTCATTCCGCCTGAATGGGACGTGCTCTAAGGGCCGTTTGAACGGCGCCTGAGTCTCGGCCATTGTGCCGGCCATGCTGATCGGCCTGGCCATCCGCGATGTCGTGCTCATCGAGCGCCTCGACCTGGCGCCGGGTCCTGGACTTACGGCGCTCACAGGCGAGACGGGCGCCGGCAAGTCGATCATCCTGGACGCGCTGGGCCTGGCCACGGGAGCGCGGGCCGACGCCTCCCTCATCCGCCTCGGCGCGACGCAGGCCAGCGTGACGGCTAT
>JAFAHO010000175.1 GCA_019237205.1 Hyphomicrobiales bacterium | reverse complement strand
CCTTCGCGCATCCAGAGTTCGGTCAGCGCCTGGCCGAACCGATCGGCGCCGACCGCGGTGAAATACGCGGCGTCCGCGCCGAGGCGCGCGGCGGCGATCATCGCATTCGAGGTGTCGCCGCCGAAGCCCTGCACGAAGGGCGCGCCTTCGCCCGGCTGATTGAGTTCGACCAGCGCCTCGCCGATCGCCAGAAGATCCGACATGCTCACCTCGTCACGACAGCGACCGCTACGCCCGCCATTACCCCGCCCGCAGCGCGATGAGCGATGCGCATGGCGCGCGTCGAACGCAAGAATGCGCGCGCCCGGTTGGCAGCGAGCGCGTAAGCCGCGAGCGTCGCCGAGATGACGACCGCGCATAGCGCCGCGAGCTCGACGAGCGCCGCCGGCGTCAGGGTCCTGACGTCGACGACGAGCGGCATGATCGACAGGAAGAAGATCATCACCTTCGGATTGCCGAGCGTCAGCGACAGCGAGCCGAAGAAAGCCCGCCAGCCGCTCGAGGCGGCGGGCGCCGCGACGCCCGTCGCGCCGGGCGCGGTGGCCATCGTCCAGCCCAGGTAGAGCAGATAGGCGGCGCCGGCATATTTGATCGCGACGAATAGGCCGGCGAAGGCGTGGGCGAGCACGCTCAGGCCCGTTCCCGCCAGCACGAGCCAAATCATGTCGCCGACCACATAGCCTGCGATGAAGGGCGCAACGCCCTTGAGGCCGTGGCCGAGCACGCGCGCGATCAGCGCCGCGATCCCCGGCCCGGGTGTGGCGACGGCGGCGAAGTAGACAGCGGCGAACAGGAGAAGTGAGGACAGGGTCAAGACGGTCGCCTCGCATTGCGCCGCGCGAGCGTATTCAACGCCTCGACCAGCGACGAGAAGAACATGGCTGCGTAAATATAGCCTCTTTCGATATGGAAGCCGAAACCGTCGGCAATCAGCGCCATTCCGATCATCAACAGGAAGCTCAGTGCGAGCATGAGGACTGTCGGATTGCGGCGGATGAAGCCGGCGAGCGGTCCGGAAGCGACCATCATCACCGCTACGGCGAATACAACGGCGATCACCATGATCGGAAACTCGTTTGTCATGCCAACCGCCGTGATGATGCTGTCAACCGAAAAGACAATGTCGATGAGGACGATCTGGATGAGCGCCGACCCGACGCCCAGCCGGAGGCTTTTCGCCGAGCCGTCGTCCTTTTCGTCGGGATCGATCCGTTCGTGAATCTCGATCGTCGCCTTCCAGACGAGAAAGAGCCCGCCCGCGAGAAGCAAGAGGTCGCGCACGGAAAAGGGACGGCCGAAGACCGTCGCCAGCGGTCCGGTGAGGCGGACGAGCGCCGCCGCAGAGCCCAGCATCGCCAGCCGGAAAATGAGGGCGAGCGACAGGCCGACGCTGCGCGCGAACGCCCGCCGGCTCTCCGCGACGCGGTTCGACAGAAGCGCGATGAAGACGAGATTGTCGACCCCGAGCACGACCTCCATCGCGATCAGGGTCGCGAGCGCCGCCCATGCGGCAGGATCGACGGCGAGTCGGGCTATTGTCTCCATGCAGCGCCCCGCGCTGTCCCCGATCCGACGCAGCCCACCGCAGGCGGCGATCAGGCGCCGTCATAGAGCACGCGGGCCGGCCCATCCAAGCCCTTCAGTTCGCCGAGACGGTCCGGGCGATCACCATGCAACGCTTCGCGGCCGGCGGCTGTGGGGAAACGGGGAGGCGGCACTTTGCCGCATCGAACGCGTCGAATTGATCGGCATCAAACCAAAGTCTGACAAACTGCATATGAGAATAGCATGGAGAAAGGGTCTCAATCGGGAGGCGCGGATGAGCGATCCCGTTGGCGTTCATCGGCAACTTGGAGTGTTGTTGGAAGCGCAGGTCGCGAGCTTGCGATTGGCGTCAGTCAACAAACGGCGTCGTGAGGACAAGCGTGTGGCTCTCATCCGGATGCGCGTTGCTTTTGCGAGGATGGTTGCGACGACGCCCATCCGCCGTGGGTGACGGAAGCGGTCAAGGCGCGACGGCCGCGGAATCTCATGGAAGACAATCCAGCGTCTGGGTGACGCGCGGCGGACAGCCTCCCGCGCTTCTGGTGGAAGGCCAATGAGGGGTCGAAAACGAAGGTGGGGAGGAAGGCGATGGTCATGTTGCAGATCGATGACGTTCAGGCATCGGTGTTGAACGCGCTGTATTGGGACCTCGCGGTCCCGCCGCACAGAGTCAGGGTCGACGTGAAAAACGGACGGGTGACGATGTCCGGCATAGTCGATCGGCCCTACCAGCGGGCATGCGCCGAATCCGACGCGCGCAGGGTTCCTGGTGTGGTTGGCGTCTCCAATCAGATTCGGCTCGCGGCAGCGCAAGCGGAGCAAGGGTCTGTTAGCCCCTAAGGCGGGCGCAATCGCCCTCAGGGCATAAGGAGTTCTAAATGGGCTCCCGAAAATTGACATGCGTCGAGCCAAATTATCGCGACGATCGGCGTTGGGCCCGCTCCGAGTGACAATCTTGGAGGAAACAGGGCATGAGCGACATGGAAGAGGTGACCCGCAAACTCGCCTACGAGCCGTGGGAGCAAGCGGGCAGGCCGGACGGTCGAAGCGACGAATTCTGGTTCGCAGCCAAATTCGAATCCGAACGCAGGGAGGAGACGGGAGAGACACAGCCAGGCGCGCCTGTCCGCCAGCATGCGGAGGCGGTTCGTCATGAATCGGCCGCTTATTGGGGGAAGAGGGAGCCTACCTCGTGGCTTTGACCGGTCTTCAGTCCGAAAAACGGTGGGCGATACTGCTCCGGAGTCCGGCCCAGCAGCTTCAAATGACCTCGCAGTGACTTCAATCAAATATCCCGGGGTGACGGACTTGCTGACAGGAACCGATGGAGCTTTCGCAGCGGCTTGACTTGGCGTCCTTTCGGTCCCTTTTCCAAGGCGCTCAAAAGCTGAATGCACTGCTTGAACAGGAGAGGTGAGGTCAGCCCTTGGCAGAGCGTTGTTCGAGATATATGCCGCGACAACCTCAGCAGCCAGTTCGACTGACTCTGGTACCGGCATGGATAGAATCCTCCCGTCGCCGAGGCCATTTGCACGGGGTGCTTACGCCGGGGCTGCACCTTCGTCGAGAGGTCTAGGGTTCGGCGGTGAACGAATACAACCATTGAGTAGCAGAGATTGACGGTTGCGCGCCGACCAAGAAGCGGAGGAATTTTTTCGATTGAGTTACACGCCTCGAACTGGCAAGCCTTTGGTAATACGATAGCCGCGAGAATCGATTGGCGAAACAGGCCCAGTTTTGCGCCATCGCCGCGTGTCCGCGCAGCCAGGATTACGTCACCGACCGTTTCGGCTGAGGGAGTGAGAGGCTTGGTCGAACACACCATCAAAGCTTTCGACCGGGAGCTCGATGCGCTCGAGCGCCGCATAGCCGAAATGGGCGGCGTTGCGGAGAAAATGGTCATCGACGCCATGGACGCGCTGGCCAACGCCGACACCGTGCTCGCGCACCAGGTCGTCGCGACCGATCTGCGCCTCGACGCGCTGCAGCGCGAAATCGAAGACATGGCAGTCATGACGATCGCTCGTCGCCAGCCGGTGGCGGTTGACCTGCGTGAGCTGATCGGAACCATCCGCATCGCCGGCGACCTCGAACGAATTGGCGATCTCGCCAAGAATATCGCCAAGCGGACGGTGAAGGTCGGCTCGGACGCCCGGGTTCCCCGCGCCATAATCGGCCTCAAGCACATGAACGAGGTGGCGACCGAACTCCTGAAGGACGTACTCGACGCTTACGCGCAGCGCGACGAGGAGCGCGCGCGGGAGGTGTGGCAACGAGACGTCGATCTCGACGAGCTGGAGGACTCCGTCTTCCGTGATGTCCTGACCCACATGATGGAGGATCCGCGCAACATCTCCTTCTGCGCCCACCTGCTCTTCTGCTCCAAGAACATCGAGCGGATCGGCGACCATGCCACCAACATCGCCGAAACGGTCATCTATCTGGTCAGTGGCCGGTCCATGCCCTCGGAGCGCCCGCACACTCGCCCGGAGGGCGACGCCAGGATCGACATGGGCGCGGCCGGCGGCGACCTGTGAACCAGGCGCGCAAGGAGATCGCTCGCCTGAACGCCGCCTCGGCGCCGCGCATCCTTCTCGTCGAGGACGATTCGGATCTCGCCCTCTTGCTCGCCTACAGTCTGGAAGCGGAAGGCTATGTCGTCGAGAGTGCTAGAATCGCCGGATTTTGATCCGCGCCGCACCTCTCGAACCCAGTCCGAAAACGTCGGGCGGGTCGCCGGCCAGTTTCATCGAGCCTGTTTCCTCGCAGTCGCTGCAATCCGGTTTGCGAACTTCGCAACCAGCTTTTTGAGTTGCGGCTCCCTGATCAACGAGACCGCCTCGCTCTGCTCGAACCATTGGAACAACCGCTGTTCCATCTCGGGCCAGACCTCGCTCTGCCGTTTCACCAGCAAGGGAAACACCTTGACTTCGCAGTTCACCGGTAGGGCGTGCTGGTCCAGCAGCTTGTCATAGGTGAAGACGCCGACCGACTTCGTCCCAATCTTCCCTCTGACGCCGGCTTCCTCAAAGGCTTCGCGCGCGGCCGATCTTGACGGCGCGAGCCCCTTGATCGGCCAGCCCTTGGGAATGATCCAACGTTTCGATCGCCG
>JAFAHO010000319.1 GCA_019237205.1 Hyphomicrobiales bacterium | reverse complement strand
TGAGATAGGACCAGACGCCCGCGATCACGATGACGAGCATGAAATAGGTCACGAGCGAACGATTCCGGATCGCCCATTCCGAGAGGTTGAAGTTCGTCATCGGACCTCTCCATCGGGCCGACCTTCCGGCCTGGGCGAAGAGCGAGCCGCTCGACGGTCGCCGCGAACGCGCCCCGTTTGAGTTTCCGCGTCGCTCCAGCGCACGATTCTGCGCGAGCGAAGATTTCCCAGGCGGATGAATTCCTCCGCAGCGAGGCTCGCCGCGAGCGCGATTCCGGTAGCGAAGAAAATGAACCCCGCATGCTCGCTGCCCGCGCGCATCGCCCATTCGGACAGGCTTGCGGCGGTCATCAAGCCGCCCCCAGGATGCGGACCTTCTGGCCCGGGCGCAGCGTCTGCACCCCGGCGGTGACCACGAGCTCGCCCCGGTCCAGGCCATTGGAGACCACCACGCTGCCTGGGTCGTAGCGCAGGACCTTGATCTCCCGCAGGGAGACCGTCTCGCTCTGCGGATCGACGATCCAGACGGCCGGCAGACCCTGAGCCTGGACGAGCGCACTCGCCGGAATCACGACGCCGGGCGGCGGCGACAAACGGATGCGGCCGACGACGGTGTCTCCAAGCTTCATGGCTTCCGGCGGATCGGTGACGCCAACCTTGACCTGAAAGGTCCGGGTCGTGGCGTCCGCCTGGGGCGCGACCTCCCGCACGCGCCCGGTCGCCTTCACCTGCGGGTCGTTCGTGAGCGCGAGCTCGACCGCCGGGTCGCGCGGGCCGTTGCGAATGAGCTGCTCCGGCACGTCGAAAACGGCGTCGCGACCGCCGTCGCGCGCGACCTGCACGATCATCTGGCCAGCGCGGACCACTTCCCCCGGCTCAGCCCCGACGGCGGTGACCGCCCCGGGAGCGTCGGCGTACAAGGCCGTGTAGCTCTGCTGTTCCCGCGCGATCTTGACCTGCGCCTTGGCGGAATCGACCTGGGCTTGGGCGCTGAGGAGCTTCTGCTGCGCCTCATCGAACTTCGACCGGGGCGTCCAGCCGTTCTTCAGGAGCTCCTGCTGCCGCGCGAAGGTCAGTTGCGCCTGGGTCACGACCGCCTCGAGCGAAGCGAGATTGGCTTCGGCCGAACGCAGCGCATTGTCCTGGATCTGGGGGTCGAGCCGGGCGACGACCTGGCCTGGCTTGAGCGCGTCGCCCACGTGAACCGGCCGCTCGATCATCCGTCCATCGAGGCGAAAAGCGAGGCTGGCCTGGTCCTTGGCGCGAACGTGGCCGGTGAGCGAGACGATCTCGCCTTCGGCGCCCTGCTCGACCGCGACCGCCCGAACCGGTCGGGCTTCCCGGGCCGACGGAGACGTCTTGTCGCAGCCCGCGACGGCGGCGGCGATGATTGCGGCCACTGCAACCCAAGATCTACGCATAACCACCTCCGCGAGGCTCAAAAGTCCGAGTTCCGCCTGCACAAGCCGCTCGACGATGGCGCAGCCTGGACGGCGGCCATTGCGATTGCATTACATGGTGCAGGATATCAATATGCACTATTATGTGCAATAGCTTCTTTTTGGGTCGTCGCTGTAAGAATTTACAGGGGGCGCCCGTCGGCGCTTTCGTGCGCCTCGACACTCGCCTGGCGCGTCGGACGCGACTTGCAGAAGCCTGAATCCGGCCGAGCCTCTGGTCAATCGAGCCATTTTGGACCACCCCTTCCGGCGTCGGCGCAAGCGGCAGGCGAAGGCTCGATGGTCGCTTTGCAACGCGGGCATTCGTATTTTCGCGCGCCATGACGAGCCAGCTCGATGATTTCGAGATGTCCATCGTGAAGGCATCTGACACAGACCCAGTGGGGCGGCGCCGAGCCGCGGGCGTCCTGTCTCAGCATGTAAGCGAACACGTTCGGCCCGAGCGCCTTCAATTCGTATTTTTGCTTCTCGGTTTCCCATCGCTCGAGGAGCCACAACGCGCCTGAGCCGGGCGCCGGATTTCGCGGCGGCAAGCTCGTCGCGAGGCTGTCTTGGCGGACGGGGGCGTTCACCCGGGAAGAGTTTGGCGGCGGCGGGGCGCTGCTGTTCGCCAGCGCCGTCTCCGCCCTTTCCCTCAGCGCATCATTCCTTGCCATCGTGTTCCCTCCAGAGCTTTCCCCCCCGCAGGGCATGGAAGCCCAGCGCGAGCCCCCCGACGAGCGAAAAGACGGCGACCACGGCCGCAAGCTTTACCCCGTCCGCAATGATCGGCGTCATGTCTTTGATCCTGGTGATTGAAACGGGGGGACAGATTCGCAGTATTCGTCAGTATTCATCGCAAACCCGAATGCGTCGGCGTTTCTTGGAGCTGTAAGTGTAATAGCAGTCGCGGGAGGCGGAGCCGTCGCCGTAGACATAGACGCCGTAGGGATATCGCGATCCTCTATAGTCGCTGCCATAGCGGCCATCTCCATAGTTGTTGTAGCTATAGGCCCCGTAGCTATGGTTGCTGTAGGCGCCATTGCCGTAGGCCGCAGAACGACCCTGGACGCCCCCGCCGCCGGCCGGACGACCGCTGCGGCCAGGGCCGGACGGAGGACCGCCTGCGCCGGGGCCAGGGCGAAGAGCGCCGGCGCCGAAGCCGGGAGGCGCTCCACCGCCCGGAGGAAGGCCGCCTGCAGCAAGGCCGGGAGGAGGACCGCCGAGGCCAGGGCCGGGAGGAGGACCAGGAGGGGGGCCTGGCAGCTGCGCCAGCGCCACGCTCGCCACGGCGCCGAGCGCCGCGCTCGCGCAAAGAGCCAAAACGGTTTTCCTGAGCATCGCGTCTCTCCCACAGAGAACTCGAGGATGTTTTTAGCGTGCTCGCTCTACGCCGAATATTGGCTGTTGGGAGGGAAGCGCAACCAAAGAGGAAGGTTGGACCTATACTTTGAGATCAGTTCGTGCATCCAACTTGTACGGAACAGACTGAGAGTCTGAGCCGCACCCCGCAGGGTGTTGTACCAAATTACATTGCCTTGTGACAAAATGCGGCGTTGCGGATCGGCAAACGCGAGGTCGCTGCGCGGCCATTTGCGGGTTCATTCCCTCTGCGACGCCCTGTCGCATGCCGCGGCGGTAGAAACCTCCCCGGCCGCCATCATCTGAGATTTCCAGGTCGCAGCGCTTGCCGCCGAGCGGGACGCTGCGACCCCCGATCATTGCATTACACTGTGCAGTGTACTAGATTGCCGGCGATCATCCGTGTTTCAAACGGGAGCTTTCATCAGTGCAGCCAGGGGCGTCGAACGGAATCCGGAAAGGTTCGCGGGGAATTGCTCCGAAGACTGCCCGTGGCGGGTCGCGGGAGGCGATCGTGGCGGCGGCTGCGGACCTGTTCCTGAGCCATGGCTTCGGCGCGGTGAGCATGGACGAGCTCGCCGAGGCGGCCGGCCTCGCCCGGCGGACGCTCTACAATCAGTTCGCCAGCAAAGAGGAGATCTTCCGGGAGATGCTCCTCAGAGTGTCGGGAGAGCTCGAAAACGCCTTTCCGCCGGGCATTGAAACGCAAGGCGACGTCGAGGAGGTGCTCCGCCTCATCGCCCGAATGATCCTGGACCTCCACGCGCGCCCGGAATACCTCGGATTCCTGCGCATGGTGGCCGCCGATTCGCGTCAGTTTCCCTGGATTGCCGAGGAGTTCGCCGCTGTTATGGACCCCCAGACCGAGCGGCTTGCGCGTTACCTTTCGCATCTGACCGCATTGCGCGTCCTTAACTGCCCCCATCCAATGCTCGCGGCTCACCAGTTCCTGGGAATGCTCAATGAGTTTTCGCTCTGGCCTTGGATGTTCCGCCACGACCGCCTCGACGCGCCAGACGATGAGGTGATCGAGGAGACTGTCCGGATGTTCCTGCGGCACTATTCCGGGCCGATCGGCCATCCACCTGACCTAGCGCGTTCGATAGCGACAGGAAGTTGATCCTAAATATCTCTATGCCGGAAGCGCGCTCGCACACTTGATGCCGCCGCCCGAAATGCGTCATCTGGCGCTGTAACGGCTCGAAGGCGCTCGCTGATCAAGCGTTATCTTTAGGTCGCGGGTCCGGCCATGTGTTCGGCCTCCTGCGCGGGCGAGTGAGTCCGCCACCCTCGAGGTTCAGTGAATGGCGAAACCAGATGAGCCTGTCTCGCCCAAGCCGGCCGGCATGATCAGCATCCCGGCGAATAAAGGCGCTCCGTCCGCCCGCGGCATTTTCTCGCCTCTGCGCCATGCGGTGTTCCGGCGCATCTGGACCGCAAGCCTGCTATCCAACCTCGGCATTCTGGTGCTGGGGGTCGGCGCCGCCTGGACGATGACGCAGATCTCGTCATCGACCGGTATGGTGGCGCTCGTCCAAACGTCGTTGATGCTGCCGGTCGCCCTGGTGTCGACGCCGGCGGGGGCGATCGCGGACATGTTTGATCGCCGGATCGTCGGAATCGTCGCTCTATCGATCGCTCTGACCGGCTCAATTTCGCTCTCGGCTCTCGCGTGGCTGGGGGTTGTGACGCCTGTCCTCCTGCTTGTCTTTTGCTTCATCATTGGCAGTGGGATGGCCTTGTTTGGACCGGCGTGGCAGGCGTCCGTCAGCGAACAGGTGCCGGCGGCGGCGCTGCCTTCTGCCGTCGCCCTCAATGGCATCAGCTACAACATTGCCCGCAGCTTCGGGCCGGCGATCGGGGGCGTCATCGTCGCGTCGGCCGGGGCGGTCGCGGCATTCGCCACGAATGCGCTTCTCTATCTGCCCCTTCTCATTGTCTTGTTCCTCTGGCGCCGGCTGAAGGAGCCGTCGCGGCTGCCGCCGGAAAGATTGGCGCGAGCTGTTATTTCAGGCGTTCGCTACATCGTGCACTCGCCGCCAATTCGAATTGTCCTCGGGCGGACCTTGGTTACCGGGATCGCCGGAGGATCGGTCGCCGCGCTGATGCCGCTGGTCGCGCGCGACCTCCTGCATGGCGGCGCCCAAACCTACGGCGTCATGCTGGGGGCGTTCGGCATGGGCGCGGTGATAGGAGCGCTCAATATTTCTGCGATACGCGGACGTCTGGGAGACGAAGCGTCGATCCGCCTGTGCATGATCGTCATGGGCTTTTTCGTCGCTGTCGTCGCGATCAGCCGCTCGCCGGTCGCGTCCGGAATCGCGCTTGTTTTCGCGGGCGCCGCCTGGACGGCTTCGGTCACGGTATTCAACGTCGGCGTTCAACTTGCGGCTCCCCGCTGGGTCGCTGGTCGCGCGCTGGCGGCTTATCAGGCTGCCATCTCGGGCGGGATTGCGCTTGGCAGCTGGGTGTGGGGCAGCACGGCAAGCGTCATTGGAGTTGAAGGAACGCTGCTTATTTCTGGCGCCGCCTTACTTGTCTCGCCATTGCTCGGTCTGTGGATGCGGATGCCAACGGTCAGCGGCCCCAACGAGCTGTCGCTTGACGTCCTCGCCGACCCCGAGGTGCGCCTCTCCCTGACCCCGCGCAGCGGACCGATTGTGATGGAGATTGAATATCGCGTCGATCCGGCCAAAGCGCGCCTCTTCTACGCCGTCATGCAGCACGTGCAGCTCAGCCGCCAGCGGAACGGCGCGTATGGGTGGTCGATCGCGCGTGATATCGCCGATCCCGAACTATGGACCGAGCGCTATCATTGTCCAACGTGGCAAGACTACCTCCGGCAGCGAAGCCGATCGACGGCGTCGGAGCGCGCCTTGCACTTGCGCGCCAACGAATTCCATATCGGTCCGGAACCCATCCGGATCCGACGAATGTTGGAACGCCCCGTCGGATCCGTCCGCTGGAAAGAGGACACGCCCGACCGATCCACTGCGGACGCCGCGGCGATGACGAGCCCGGGAACTGGCCCCTGACGACGGCCCTGCGATCATCGATTGCGTCCCTGCCGCCGACGAGACGCCCGGTCTTCCACTTATCATCCTGGAGACGGCGGTCATTGCGCAATGGCGAAGATCCGGGAGGCCGCCCTGTCGGTTGCCGGACGGCGGTGACGTCGCCCAACCGGCTGACCTGATTTCAAGCGATTGCTCGGCGGCGTCCGAATCGCCCGTCGATGACTGTCGGGGTTCGTACGCGAGGCGGTTTGAATAGGCCACGGGCGGCGGTCGCGCCAATCAGTATCGCAATTCCCCCCGCTTCCTCGGTGACGCAAATCTGACATCCAGGTTCATCGACCTGATCCGCCATACTGGCGATTCTCGACCATATGTCGCGCACGTCCGTCACGACCAGACGTTCGGCCGCGACGATTTCGTCGTCTCTCAGCACTTTGAGATCGTAACGCACGGTGACCCTCCCGCAGGGTGGCGAAGATGGCTGCAATGTCGACAGACGGCGCGCCGTCAGTCCGCGGCCTCAGCGATCGAGCCTGCCCGCCGGTTCAGGGCGAGCCCGAACGCCGATCGCTTCCTGCTGCATCCGCTGAAACCAGTCTGCAGACCGTGCGCGGAGCATTTCCACGCTCCTCGCCGGCGCCTCGATCAGTTTGGCCATGTGGGCTGGTCCGGCGCCAGACTCCTCCGGCGGACCAGAATGGCGGTGCGATGGCTTGCTTGCGCCCTCGCCTTGAATGGTCGCTTTCGACACGACGCTCCTCCCAGATTAACCCCGTTCACGGGGTATTGTTTTGTCGGCTGGTCGCGACTCGACCGTGTATGTGGATTGCGCGTCGGAATAATTGCGGGCGTCCGCGCGCACTTCGATAGTCCTAATACCATAACCGGCGAGGTTCGCCAGCGCGAAAACAAAGATCCTAGCAATTAAAACTCATTTAATTATCCCTCTAGACTGACATGCTAGTTAAAGCTAACATGTCAGGAGATTTCGCGACCAGTCGCCTCCCTCGTGGCGGCGCCAGGGTTTTTGTATTCAGCGATTGGTTTTGCGGCCTAACATGCCGGCGATGACCAAACACCCGGAACTCCCAGAAGCGATGGCGCGGCTGGACGCGCTGACCGACTGGGAGCGGCGGCCGCGGAAGTTCATGCGCGTTGGCCTTGAGCCGATGCAGGACCTCGCCGCGCGGCTTGGGCGTCCGCAGGACGCTTTTCGCGCGGTGCATGTCGGGGGAACCAAGGGCAAGGGCTCGGTGTCGGCGCTGATCGAGGCGGCGCTCGCGCGCGCGGGCGTGAAGGTCGGCCGCTATGCTTCGCCGCATGTCGAAGCGGTGACCGAACGCGTGAGCCTTCAAGGCCGCGCCATTGACGAGCCGACGCTGGCGCGCGCGCTGACGCTTGCGCTTGACGTCTATGAAGAGGCGCGGCGCGGCGGCACGGCCGCCGCCGAGGCGACCTGGTTCGATCTCCTCACGGCTGCGGCCCTCGTCATTTTTCGGGATGCGGGCGTCGAATGGGCGGTCGTCGAAGTCGGCCTCGGCGGCCGGCTCGATTCGACCAATGTTGTCAACGGCGAGATCGCCGTCGTCACCAACATCGGGCTCGAGCACACCGAAATTCTCGGCAAGACGAGACCGCTGATCGCGCGCGAGAAGGTCGGCATCCTCAAGCCCGGCGCGGTCCTTGTCACCGCGCTCGGACCCGACGACGAGGCGGGCCGCGTGGTTCAGACGAGAGCCGACGAGCTTGGCTCGCCGGTCATCCGCGTGAACCCGGGCGAAGCGGCGGCGATCGAGGCGATCAATGCGGCCCTCGCGGGCGCCGTCCTCGATGAGCTTGGCAGGAAAGGCGTCGCCGGGCGCGATGGGCGGCCCATGGCGTCGGGGCTCATTGACGCCGAAACCCGCGCCGCCGCGCGCCTCGTCGGCCGGATGGAGCGGATCGACATCGAAGCGGGCGCGTCGCGCGTGGCCGTGGTGTTCGACGGCGCCCATGTGCCGTTCAATCTCGCCGCGGTGCTGCGCGATCTCGCCCGTTTCTCCGATCTTGCCGGACCCTGCGTGGCCGTGGTCGCGCTCGCGTCCGACAAGGACGCGGCCGGGTTCCTGGCCGAGCTCAAGGGCCGGGCGTCGGCGGCCGTCTTCACCGAGCCGCACTCCGCAAGCCGCGGGCGGCCGGCATCGGAGCTTCATAAGCTTGCCGCCTCGCTCGGCCTCCCGAGCGAGGTCGAGCCCGAGCCCGAGCGCGCCTTCCGGCGCGGCCTTGAACTCGCGGCCGAGGCGAAGGCCTGGCTTCTGGTGACTGGCTCGCTCTATCTGGTCGGGGCGCTGCGCCGCTTAATCGACCAATGGCGGAAGTCGCAGCGCTTGTGCTAGCAGTGCGCCAGACTGACGACGCGCTCTCGCAATCGGTGTTTGGAGGCTAGGTTGGCGTCTATTCAGGGCGAAGCGGCGCCCTTCTTTCCTGGATTCAGATCCCATTCGGTTGAGTGCCTTGGGACCGCCATTCACGCTGTCGTTGGCGGGAATGGCCCGCCGCTTCTCCTTCTCCACGGCGCCCCGCAATCGCACATCATGTGGCGCGAAATTGCGCCTGCTCTGGGCGAGCGGTTCACTGTTGTCGCCTCGGATTTGCGGGGATATGGATTGTCCGCAAAGCCGCCCGGAGGACTAGATCATTCGGCCTATTCGAAGCGTACGATGGCCGCGGATCAGGTTGAACTCATGCGCAAGCTCGGGTTCGATAAGTATTGTTTGGCCGGACACGATCGCGGGGCGCGGGTCTCACGACGGCTCGCCAAGGACCATCCCGAGAAAGTCCTCCAGTTGGCGCTTCTCGATATCGCGCCAACGGCCTATATCTATTCAAACGTAACGCGCCAGGTTGCCGCCAATTTGTGGCACTGGTTCTTTTTCATCCAGCCGGCGCCGCTGCCCGAGTTGTTGATGGGACCCAACGCGGACGTGTGGGTCAAGGGGATGGCGCGTCTATTGAAGTCGCCTTCCGAGATAGAAGCTGCGTACGTAACCGCCATCCGGGCTACAAATGCATTTTCTTCGATGTGCGAAGACTATAGGGCCGGCGCCTCGATCGACCTTGAACATGACGCGAGCGATGCTGAAAATTTGATCCGATGCCCCACGCTCATATTGTGGGGAAGCAAATCACCAACGACGTCTGCGCTTTTCGACGTTCAGGCGGCCTGGCGGAACGAAGGCGCAAACATGCAATTCAAAGCGATTGAGTCGGGTCATTTTCTTCCTGAAGAGAATCCAAAGGAAACGCTTTCCGCACTGAACGCTTTCTTCAAGTCCTGATTCTGAGGACGCACGCCTTCGCGCTTCGCGTGATGTGTCGCGACCGCGGGACCCGCCTCTTCAATCGACGTCCTGAAAGCGCGGGGCCGAAAGGACGCGTTTGCGGCCTAAGACAAGGACGTCGGTAGAATGGCCGAGCGGTCAGGCGATCGGAAGAACGGGTTCCGGCTTGCCAGGAGCGCGAAACGGGTGCAGGTTGGGTCGAGTGCGGGGGCTATCCGGTGGATGTCGGTTGAACATGCTCCCTTATCGACTCGTCTTTCTGACATTTTGGCTGACGCTTACGCCTTCCATGCTTGAATCTGTTTTCGCTGAAGAATGTCTAACGGCCCCTCAACAGCTCCTGCAAAAGAAGCTGAGCGACAGGTGGAAGGAGCTCCATCAAAAAGACAACCAACCACTGTTTCTGACCATAAGCGCGGGGCAAGGGGATAAGCTGCATTTTGTTGGCAAGAAGCCCGATGGAAGCACTTGGATCAGTGGCGCCATGAGCATCTGTCCATCACTCGGAAACAAATATCAGGTTAAACTCGACCGTATTGACCAGGCTCCCTTGCTTGTCGGCCTGAAATTACGGGGAATGACAGACACAATCGTGGCTGGCAGTTCACATCTAAAATTCGGAGCGGGCCAACATTGCGGGAATCCCGACCCATGCATAGAATTCGGCCCTGAATAGTTCCTATT
>JAFAHO010000112.1 GCA_019237205.1 Hyphomicrobiales bacterium | reverse complement strand
TGGCTCCCGTTGGCGCTTATCCTTGCCGCGCTGATTGCGCTGCCGGGCCGCGCTACGGCTGAAGACGTAACGCCCCTCGTCTCGCCGGATCGCATCGACGACGTGCCCTCGACGAAGCCCGATCCGTTCCCGGCGTTCGACAATTTCGCCTGGCGCGCCTTCGTCGCGCTGAACTGGCCCTCGCTTCTGGGCACCGCCCATCGGGGGGAGCCCGACCGGGCGAAAGCGCTCGGCGATCCAGGCCCGCGGGTCTGGGAGACATTCAAGTCGCGCTATGAACTGTTCGAGGTCGGTGCGGACGGGAACCCGGCGCCGCCGTCCCCCTGGACGAGTTACGAGGGCTCAAACCCCTGCGGTCCCGGCGTCGACAATCGCATGAAGACCGTGGCGTCGTTCGTTCCTTATGCCGAGTTCAACCAGCCCGGCTTCACCCTTGGAGAATTCCTCAATCCGCTGGTGGCGCAGAACAGGACGTACACGCGCTACGAAATCCGGATCAACGAGCCCGAATACGACGCCATCTTTTCCCACGGCTGGAGCGAGTCGAAGAACCTTCCGGACGAGGCGCATCCGGCCGAGTTGCCGATCGGATCGATTGCGGTCAAGGCGTCGTGGCGACTCATGACCGATGCTGACCCACCGGCCGTTCGGGAGCGCTACTACGTCGTCAAGGACGCCGAAGTCGTCGACGTCGCAGGGAGCGTGAAGGCCGGCCGCGCCGTGTGTTCAAAAAGCGATATCGGGCTCGTCGGGCTGCATCTCATGATCAAGACGCGCTACCGGCCGCAGTGGCTCTGGAGCACGTTCGAGCATGTCGACAACGTGCCGCCTGCCGGCGAGGGAGAAGCGCGCGAGCCGGACGCCAAAGGCGCCGGCGCGCCTTATTCGTACTTTGATCCCTCTGAGCCAGACCGGCACCTGCCGCTGCTCGGCTCGCCGGAGAGCCAACCGATCAGCGTCAGCAACCCGCCCAAGGCCGATCCGGCGCCGATGCAGGTCAGGCGCCGTCATCCCGTTCATCCGTCGACCATGGCGATGAACCGCGCCTATTGGGCGCTGCCGGGCGTCAAGGGCACGGTCTGGCAGCATTACATGCTCGTGGCCAGCCAGTGGCCTACTGTCACCAACCCGCGCGGTCCCCAGAACGACGGGACCTATTTCCCGGGTCTGATGCTGAGCCCAGGGGTCCCGCGCGAACCCTATCAGTCCGACGACCCATCCCGAGAGAACAAGGAGAATCTCGGCAACACGACCATGGAGACCTATCTGCAGGACGCGCCGTCGAGCTGCATGGCCTGCCATGCGAGCCTCGCCAACGCGCGCGGTCGCGACTTCGTCGGCATCCTTTCTGCGCTGCGCTGATCGAGTGCGGCTGGCGTCTCGGCGGTTAGCCGGCCAGCGGGATGTCGCCGCCCATGCGGCGGAGAATGACCTCGGGCGGCTTCGAAAGCCACATCTGATAGAGGGTCGTCAGCCACATAATCGCGAAGCAGGCGGCCATCGTGACGCCAGCGCCAATCTCCACCCACGCAAATGGGTGGTAGAGCTTGATCAAGTACCACGAACTGACGTCGACCATGATCGCCAGAAAAGGAGCCGCGATAATCACGCATTTAAGCCAGACGGGACGAACATAGGCGTGCGTGAACGCAAGTCCGACGATGAAGAAGATGAACGTCACCCCAAAAAGGTGAATGTGAGAGACCCGCACCAGGGTCGAGATCGAAGCGCCGGTATCGAGCGCGGTCACTTTCATGAGCGTGTCGAAGCTCGAAAGCGTGGGCAGGTGAGGGTTGCGCCCGTCATGACAAGTCAGGCATCGTTTATTGATAATCGGCTTGACCCCCGTCTCGTAGGCCGCTTGCGCCGCGCCGTTGCGCACCCAGCTCAACAGCGTGGCTCGCTCGTCGGGGGGCAGCATCGATGACATGGGCCCGCTCAGCGCGCTTTCCAAAACCGACCCTTTCCCAGTGCCGGAATAAGCGACGACGATATCTTCGTACGAAAGCATCAAAGGATTGCCTCCCGCGCGCCCGGCGTAAGTAAAATAGATGTTCAGAAGAGCGAACAGGTACCCCATCCCGAGGATCAGCAGCACGCAGGTGAAGAGGACGCGCATGCTGATGGGCAGTTCGGAATAGTGGCGATAGAGTCTGTGAGGAGGCGCTTCGTCATTCATGATCGGATCCATCGATTGCATTGGCGGCGGATGTCGGGCGGACGAAGGTTGCCCTCATCGTCGCCATCGATTGCTTCCGCACGAACTCACTCCTCAGCGACGCCCTGCTGGTTATTCTCCTTCACTTGCTCGGCACAGGAACGAAGACCGCCGCGCGCGGCTTCTGATGTGCGTAGTGCGCAGCGATTCCGGCGATGTCTTCTTCGGTCAGGATGCTCGACATGGCCGCCATCTCGGAGCTCTTGCGGGCGCCGGACCGATACTTTCTCAACGCCGATTCAAGATAGTCCGGGCGTTGCGCCGCCAGAGCGGGGACCTCCGGGCGCGCGCTGTTGCCGTTGACCCCATGGCATCGATCGCATTTCTCCGCCCATTCGTCCGGGCTCAGCGGCTTGAGGATATTGACAGGCTTTGGGTCAAGGCCGGCGAAATAGGCGGCAAAGTTCTTCATTTCGACGTCGTCGAGCTTCTTCGTTTTCGGAGACATCGCGTCGTCTTCGCGAGTTCCATCCTTGTAGGCGCGAAGCGCGTTGAGCGCGTAGGCCGCGTCCTGGCCTGCGAGGCTAGGCGTGATCGGGGTCGTGCTGATTCCCCCATCCCCGTGGCACTTGGCGCAAATCGCAAGGGCCTCCTTGGTCGGCGGCGCCCCGCCGTCGTTTGGGGTCTGCGCGGGCGTCAGATTCTCGCTCTGCAACGCATAATAGAGGGCGACGTGCTGGAGATCCTGATCGCCCAGGGCTTCGAGCGCTTTCTTCATGTCCTCGTTCTCGGGACCGATCGGCCGATCGCCGCTCTTGTAGGCTTGCATTGTCTCAACGAGGTACTTCGGGTGGAGCCCGATCAGGCTGGGGACGCCGGCTTTGTGACTGACGCCGTTTTCGCCGTGACACTTCGCGCATGGCTCCGCAGCGATCTTTCCCGCAGCGATCGGATCGGCCCATGTGGGCGCCGGCGCATCCGGGGGAGAGGCCGGATCGAGGGTCGCGTAATAGGCGGCCACATCGGCGAGCGCATCGTCGCTGAGAAATTTCATGAGCTTCACGCTGTGCGGTTCGTCGCTGCCTGAGCGCTGATCGGCCTTTAACTTGAGATAGAGGTAGGAGGGTCGCTGGCCCGCGAGATTCGGAACGCGCTCCGTCGTGCTGACGCCACCGGCGCCGTGACAGTTCGAGCAGGACAAGTCGGCGAGCTGCTTGCCCTCCGCGACGTCGCTGCTCGTCGCGTACAGCGGACGGAGTTCATCGCCGGACGTCAGCGCCGACTGGCCAAAGGCGCCCGTCATCCCAAACGTGAGCCCGGCGCCCAGAGCGGCGGCTACTCCGAGTAGGAGCCCAACGTTGTAGTCGATTGCCATTCCCTGAATCCGCTCGGCTCACCGCGCGCCTGTGGTGGCAGCGTCAAGGCGTCAGGCGCCTTCGTAGATCTTACACCAACCTTGCCTGCTGACGGGTCCCACCACGGTCCTGCACTGATCAGGGGGGAGGAAGGGCGCGCAGATTTCGCACCGTTCGATGCCGTGCGGGGTGTCCTGGTACTCGACGTCGGCTTTTGATCTCTTGCCCTTCGCGAAGGCGGCGCCCGCAGCCGCGGCAAAAGCTGCGCCCGCCGCTGCGCATGCAACGCCCTGCAGCAAGTCACGACGGGACGCCTCCGCAGGATAGAGCCGCATGATTCTGATCTCCAACTTATCTCTATCGCTTTCGGTTTGATCCTACAGACGGCGAGGCGTCGCAGGTCGGGCTCAAGCCGCCGAGCCTCGGGGCTGCGGTGGATGGATCGGGGCGGAGCCGAGGCCCTATTGGCCTCGAACAAGGCCTTTCTGAAATTCGGCGGACGATTGGACCTAGCCGGCGCGCTTTTAACTGCATCGGCTGCGAATTTCGAACGCGACCGCGCCAAGGTTTTTCGTCTGTCGCGCAGCGTAACCTTTGAAAACGCTTGATCAACCCGCGATCATTATAGCTAAAGACGTGTCCAGAGCGCCCCTTCGCTGCATGGACTACTTCGCATGATCGATGAGCTTCACGTCGACGATAACGTATTTCGCCGCGTCGATCTTGAAGTCGACCACGTCGCCCGGATGCAGGTCCTTGCTGAGGTCGGGACTTTTGACCTGGAACATCATCTCCATCGCGCACATGAACCCCTTGATCGCGTCATGGTCGAGGGTCAGCCAGCCCGTGCCCGGAGCAACCGCCTTGACGACTCCTTGGCCGCTGAATATTCCCGTCGCGGCGATCTCTTGAGCCGCAGCGTCGCCGGCGACGAGTCCGAGGGTCAGCGCGAATGCGAGTCTCGTGAAGGTTCTCACGCTCCTCCCCTTGACTGCCACACCCTCAAGAATCTGTACCCTCGAGCGAGCCTTCGCATGAGGCAGTTGACCGCGCTCGCAAAAAGAATGGCGCGCAGAGCGCCGAGCTTGAGGGCCATGATTGAATCGGCTTCGTCCGATCGTAGTCTATTCGAGCGCACCGCGCTGCGCTAGAGAACGGCCGGCCGCGGTTCGACCCTGGACGTCGGCGATCAGGCCCGTGTCCTTTGAACTCAATGAGGCGATCATGAAAAATAGAAGTGCAACGGGTGGAATAAGCCGCCGGACAGTTCTCATTGCGGCCGCGGGGGCCGTGCCGGCGCTCGGGCTGATGACCGGCGCCGCCGAGGCGAAGCTGGCGCCGGCCGCGGTGAAATATCAGGCCGAACCGAAGGACGGCAAACAGTGTGACGGCTGCAACTTCTTCGTGGCTCCCAACGCCTGCAAGCAGGTCGACGGCGACATCGCGCCGACCGGCTGGTGCCTGCTCTGGGTCAAGAAGGCCGCCTGACGGAACGGGCGCGGCGCTTGTCAGCCGCGCCGGCTCAGCCGCGCGTCCGCCTCGATCTCGACTTTCATTTCCGACCTCAGAAGCGCTGAGACGACAACGATCGTTCCCGCCGGCCGGATGGCCCCGAACACCTCGCCCTGCACTTTCAGCACCGGATCGCAATAAGCGACGTCGGTGACATAGGTGCGCAGCCGCACGATGTCCAAGAGACTGCCACCGGCGTTTTTCAGGACTGCTGCGAATGTCGCATAGATATTGCGCGTCTGCTCGGCCGGGTCGTCCGGCATCGCCATCGTGGCGTAGTCGTAGCCCGTCGTCCCGGCGATATGGACTTCGTCGCCGCTGACGACAGCTCGCGAATAGCCGTATGTTCGCTCGAACGGCGAACCCGACGAGACGAGGCGGCGCTCGCGCGGCTCCCCGCTCATGCGAATTCCATGATCACCGCGTCGACCGCTAGCGAATCCCCTTCCTTGCAGAGGATCGCCTTGACAGTCGCGTCACGCTCGGCGCTCAGCACATTCTCCATCTTCATCGCCTCGACGATGCACAATTGCTCGCCCGCCTTCACCTCCTGGCCGACCTTGACCGCGATCGATTTGACCAGGCCCGGCATTGGACACAGAAGCGACTTCGAGCCGTCCGCGCCCTTGCGCTCGATCATCAGCGCGGCGAGTTGGGCTTCGCGTCGGGTGTAGACCCGCGCATCGACCCCCACGCCCGCATGCGAGAGCGCGTAGCCGTTGAGGACGGGGCGCGCCTGGACCGCGATCTCCGAACCTTCGACGGCTCCGCGCCACAGAAGATCGCCCGGTTTCCAATCGGAATGGACCTCCGCCTTGTGGCCGTCGGCGAAGACGATCGCGACGCCGCTCTTTTTCGCGTCGATCTCGAGCTCGATGCGGCGCTTCCCCAGGACGACGACGCGCTTGGTCTCGAATTGAAGGTGTTCGGGTTCGCGCAACTGCCCGGAAATGCGGCGCTTGCGCCCGTTCAGAGTGTGGTCGATGTGCGCGGCCGCGACCGCCAGCCGGCGCTCCGTTTCGCCTTTGGCGATCAGCGGCTGGAATCCGTCCGGGAACTCCTCGGCGATGAAGCCAGTCGAGAGACGCCCTTCGCGCCAGCGCGGATGCTGCATCAGCGCCGACAGGAAAGGAATGTTGTGACGGATGCCGTCGATGACAAAGGCGTCGAGCGCAGTCGCTTGCGCGTCGATCGCGCTGGCCCGGTCGGGCGCGTGGGTGACGAGCTTGGCGATCATCGGATCGTAATGGATCGAGATCTCGCCGCCCTCATAGACGCCGGTGTCGTTGCGCACGGTGACGCCGCGCTTCGTCCCTTCGGCCGGCGGGCGGTATCTGACGAGGCGCCCTGTCGAGGGAAGAAAGCCTCGCGTCGGATCTTCCGCATAGACGCGGCTCTCGACCGCCCAGCCCCTCAGGGTGACGTCGGCCTGCGCCATGCGCAGTTTTTCGCCAGCGGCGCTGCGGATCATCTCCTCAACGAGGTCGACTCCGGCGACGAGTTCGGTTACCGGATGCTCGACCTGCAGGCGGGTGTTCATTTCGAGGAAGTAGAAGCTGCGGTCCTGTCCGGCGACGAATTCGACCGTGCCGGCGGAATCGTAGTGAACGGCCTTGGCGAGCGCGACGGCCTGCTCGCCCATCTTGCGCCGGGTCGCGTCGTCGAGCAGCGGCGAAGGGGCCTCTTCGATCACCTTCTGGTTGCGGCGCTGGATCGAACATTCGCGCTCGCCGAGATGGATGACATGGCCGTGCTTGTCGCCCAGAACCTGGATCTCGACGTGGCGCGGGTTGACGATGAATTTCTCGACGAACACACGGTCGTCGTCGAACGAACTCTTCGCCTCCGAGCGCGCGCGCGCGAAACCCTCGGACACTTCCTGTCGGCTGCGAGCAATTCGCATGCCCTTGCCGCCACCGCCGGCGGAAGCCTTGATCATCACCGGATAACCGATCTCGTCGGCGATTTCGGCCGCGCGTTCGGGCGATTCGATGACGCCCAGATAGCCCGGGACAGTCGACACTTTGGCGGCGTTGGCGAATTTCTTCGATTCGATCTTGTCGCCCATCGCCTCAATGGCGCGCGGATTCGGGCCGATAAAGACGATTCCACCGTCCGCGAGCGCCTGGGCGAAAGCCGCGCGCTCGGAGAGGAACCCGTAACCCGGGTGGACGGCTTCTGCGTCGGTCTTTTTGCAGGCGGCGACGATCTTTTCGATCGCGAGATAGGACTGCGATGCCGCGGGCGGGCCAATGGCGACGGCTTCGTCGGCCATTTCGACATGCAAGGCATCCTTGTCTGCTTCGGAATAGACGGCGACCGTCTTGAGGCCCATCCGGCGCGCGGTCTTGATGACCCGGCAGGCGATTTCGCCGCGGTTGGCGACAAGTATTTTTTTGAACATCAGCTCCCCGTGGGGGACAGCGCGCGAGCTTCCCGTTGGGGCCGTTTCTATTGGAACGATCGAAGCCCGTAAACAACGGCGCGCCGTGCTGAGCCTAGCATATGGTTGATTTTCCGCCTGACCCGCACGCGCCGACAGCGTTGCGCTCAGTAGCAGACCTCTTCGCGGCGCCATGCGCCGTTGAGTCGGGTGCGAGTGAAATAGCAGCCGTACCTCGGCACTGGCACAGGCACAGCCCAGGGCGGGCCGTCGATAGGGCCGTTGAGAAGGTTGTCCAGTCCGCCGGCCAGCCACGCCAGCGGGTTGTCGGCAATCCAATCAGCACGGGCGGCGGTCGACGCCAGGCTCAGTGCGAGGATCGTGGCGGTAAGCGTTGCGCCAGACGTCTTCAAGTTGGGCCTCCTTCGCAACCCCAATCGCACGCAGAAACGCTGGCGTCAGCTTCACGCCAAACCCGATAACCCTCCGACAGGTTTGCTGCAAGGCTCTCAAAGCGACGGGTTTCGAGGGCTGGCCCCAGGAGCGGATGCCCTCATACAGGGCGAACCCGGCCGCCGGGGCGGTTTTATGAGATGGGCGGGCTCCGCGGCCCCGCCCACCAGCAAGCAAAGGATCGATTGGACAAGAGGCCGGGCGCGGCTCTCGCCGCGCCCCTGCTTCTTACGGCACTGCCGTGGTGCAGACCTGCTCGCGTATCCACTGCTGGGTAACCGGGTTAACCAGCCGGTTCGTGTAGTAGCAAGTCGTTGAATTGATCGTGACGCCTGCCGGGGCCGCCGCGACCGTGGGGTAGGTTGCGGTGTTGGTCACAGCGCTTCCGAGAAAGGCGCCGCCGAGGACGCCGCCGGCGAGCCATGCCGCCGCCACCGCGGGCACGAAGGCTTGCGCCGCGGTTGGCACGGCCGCCGCGAGCCCGAGAGCGACCGTCGCGGCCGTCATGGTTCTCAGTGCTTTCGTCATCACATTCCTCCATCGGGAATCGCCCGCTTCGGACTCGCGGGCATACGCCACTGCGACGCCGCCTTCGCGGAAGGCGCACGACGAGGGCACGTAAGGATCCTCGCCGTTGAAGCGCGTGCCGGCGAAGCTTCGCCGGCACAAGCGGGGACCCTTCACCCAGCCAACGTCGCAGGGCGGCGTAGGTTCCCGCCGAACTCCGGCTTCCTAATCGTGCGAAGGGCGCTTGGGCGAACGGGGGACGCTTTTCCCATCGGAAGGCTGGTCTAACTTGCGGCGACGAGCGGCGCCTCATTGACGCCGGGCCATCCGGCCGCGCGGGCCTTGACCGCAGCGACGAACCATTCCGGCGCGCGATGCGCCTCAGCCAGAATGCTAACCAGCGCGGCGAGGACCTCGACGGTCTTGCATTCGTCCGCCCGCCCAATGAGCCACTCCGCCTCGGGGTCGCTGACGACGCCTGTCGGCCGCGATTGCCAGACGACGTGGTCAGTGATCATTTCGACAAAGAATTCCGTCCATTCCGGCGCATTCTTCATGCGTGCCCGCGCAACCGTGAAGAGTTCGTCTGCCGCTTCCCGGGTGACCTCGCCGTCGCCGAACACCTCGCGCCTCAGCCAGGCGACGTCCTGCGCCGTCACTCGGCGGCCGAGGATCATCGCGCTGATGATCGTGCGGCTCCTGTCAATCGCAACACACATACGCTCACTCGCTTGACGCCTATTCGCCCGCTCTGCGGCCGGCTCCCTCTAATGAACTGGAGCATCGGCCTGAAAATTTTCCGACAGGTGAATTCGGACGCAGCGGAAACTGCAGCGTTCAAGCACAGTTAAGGCCAAGCAAAGCCGAATGGTTTCGCGAAGATGAAGGGGGCGGCCGCTCGCGGCCTTGCGCTAGGCGCGACGGTCGCGATCGCGGCGTTCCTCGATCGAACGCGGTTGGCCGCCCGAATCCTTCGAGCGCGCTAGATTGACTTCCGATTCGCTGACATGTTAGCGCAGTGACCCCGCCGACGGGACCGCAACCGCCGAATGCGCTGGGCCTGCGCTGCGTGTTCCAGGAATTGTCGCTCTGCCCGAACTGACGGTGGCCGAAAACGCGCGCACCTTTGATCCGGCGATCCGTGGCTTCGGCTGGCGGAAGCGGGCAGGGCGTCTCATCGGCGAAAAGCTCGACGAGATCTTCCCGGACACGGGATAGGCCGGAACGATCTGGTGCAGGACCTGACGATCGGACGTCGGCAGATGGTCGAGATCGCCCGCGCCTTCACCGTTTCCTGCGCGCAGGCGCGCCTTGTCATTCTCGATGAGCCAACGTCCTCGCTCGACGCCCACACGGCCGGACAGCTGCTTGGGTTTGTGCGCCGTTCGGTCGCATCAGGAATCAGCTGCGCACTGATCTCGCACATTCTGGGCGAGGTGCTTGAAACCTGTGACCGCATCGTGGTGATGCGCGACGGCAAGGTCGTCGCGGCCGACGAAACGGGCAACCTCGATCGGACGAAGCTCGTCGCCGCGATGGGCGGGGTTGCAAGCGAGGCGCGCCGGGCGGCCGCCGCGGACGGCTGGGCAGAAGCGCCCATCCGCGTGCGCATGCGGGCCCAACGTCAAACGGACGGACAGGACGTCGTCGCGCGCGAGGGCGAAATCATCGGCCTCGCCGGACTGGCTGGCTACGGCCAGACCGATCTTCTGCTCGCGGCATTCGACGCCGCCACGCGCCGGCGCGCTCAGTCAGCGGTCGACGGGCCGGTCGCGCTCGTTGCGGGCGATCGCGTCTCGGACCGCGTCTTTCCGCAATGGTCGATCGCGCAGAACATCGGCGTGCGCTCGCTGAAGGCTCTGCGTGCCGGACCGCCGGTGTCTTGGCGGCTCGAGCGCGCGCTCGCCGAATCCTGGCGCCAGCGGATCCGGATCCGCACGCCCGACGTCGACAACGCGATCCTGTCGCTGTCGGGCGGCAATCAGCAGAAGGCGCTGTTTGCTCGCGCGCTCGCCTCCGACGCGCGCGTCGTACTGATGGACGATCCGATGCGCGGCGTCGACTATGGCACCAAGCTCGAAGTCTACGATCTGATCCGCGCCGAGGCCGCGACCGGGCGAACCTTCCTTTGGTACACGACGGAGACGGAGGAATTGAAGAACTGCGACCGCGTCTACGTCTTCCGCAACGGCGCGGTCGTCGCGGAACTCGCGCGCGACGAACTGACCGAGGAGCGCGTCATCCATTCCTCTTTCGCCGAGATGGCCTGAGGTGAGCGCGGCGGCGGCGATGGTATCCTGCGCGGGCGGCGCGGGTGTGCGCCGCAGGCTGCGCGCGGCGCTACCGGCTCTTTCGCTCGCGCTCGTCATCGCCGCAATCGCCTGGCTCAACCCGCGCGCGATTAGCTACTTCGGCTTCACGCTGATGCTCAATCTCGCCGTGCCGATCGCCCTCGGGACGATGGCTCAGATGTTCGTCATCGCAGGCAATGATCTCGACTTGTCGATCGGCACGTTTGTCGGCTTCGTCTGTTGCGTCTCGGCGACGTCGCTGCGATGAGCCGTGGCTGGGCGCGCTGACGCTGATCGGCTGCGTCGCGCTCTACGGCGCGCTCGGCGCGCTGATCTATGTGCGCAACCTGCCCTCGATCGTGGTGACGCTCGGCATGAGCTTCGTCTGGCAGGGCTTGGCGATTCTTCTCTTGCCAAAGCCAGGCGGGAAGGCGCCCGTCTGGCTCCAGGCGATCATGGGCGCCAAGCCGCCATTCGTGCCGTTCCCGATCGTCGCAGTGGTCCTCATCGCCGCAGTCGGTTGGTTCGGACTCATGCGCACTTCGTACGGGGCCGTCTTGCGCGGCGCCGGCGGCAACCCGCTGGCGATCGAGCACGCCGGCTGGTCGCTGTTGCGCGCCAAGGCGACGCTGTTTGCGCTGGCGGGAGCCTTCGGCGTGCTGTCGGGCATGGCGCTTGTCGGCATCACGACCTCTGCCGACGCCAACATGGGCAACGGCTATACGTTGCTCTCGATCGCCGGGGTCATCCTCGGCGGCGGTGAATTCGTCGGCGGAAAGGTTTCGCCCATCGGCGCGGTCCTCGGCGCGCTGACGATGGCGATGGCCGCCTCTCCGCTTCTCACCTTCATGCGCATTCCGCCGGACTGGCAGGTCGCGGCCAACGGCGCGATCCTTGTCATCGTTCTCGCGGCGCGGGTGCTGATCAGCCGCGGCGGGGCGGAGCGATGACGGGCGCCCTGCAAGCACTCATGTCGCGGCCCTGGATCTGGTCCCTCCTCGGTGCGGCGCTGGTCTGGCTTGCGGCAATCGCCTTCACCGGCGGCTACGGCGCGGGCGGCATGCTGACCGCCGCGATGTCGCTCGCGGTGTTCACCGTCATCGCCGGCATCGGGCAGATGTTCGTGATCACCCTCGGCCCGGGCAATGTCGATCTCTCGTTGCCCGCCAATATCGGCCTTGCGAGTGCGGTCGCAATGAAGATGATGGGCGGCAACGACTCCTTGGTCGCTGTCGGGCTCACGGCTGCGCTGGCCTGCGGGCTCGCCGTCGGCGTCGCCAACTACCTCTTGATCTGGGCTCTCCGCATCCCGCCGATCATCGCGACGCTATCGGCGAGCTTCATCATCCAGTCGGTGGACATCAGCTACGGGCGCGGCCTCCAGATCAAGCCACCGCCTGGATTCTCCGACTTCACCAACATTCAGCTCCTGGGGGCGCCCCTGCTCGCGATTCTCACGGCGCTGTTCGCGATCGGCGCGAACGTCGCTCTGCATCGAACGATTTGGGGGCGGTCGGTCCTGGCGATCGGGCAGAACATTCGCGCCGCGCGGCTCGCTGGCGTCAAGGTCGAGCCGGTGCGCTTCGCCACCTATGCGCTGTGCGGCACGCTCGGCGGCCTCGACGGGGCGCTG
>JAFAHO010000099.1 GCA_019237205.1 Hyphomicrobiales bacterium | reverse complement strand
AGGAGACTCGTGAGGAGAATGGCGGCGGTCGTCGTTGTGGCGATGATCGCCGAATTGACGAAAGACCGTCCAGCCTGCACGACGTCGGAGACCTTGCCATAGGCCTCGAGCGAGGGCGTGGCGGGAAACCAGACCGGCGGACTCTGCATCGTCTCTGCAGGCGTCTTGAGGCTGGTCAGCACCATCCAGGCGAGCGGAAAAGCCGCGGCGACGGAAACGACGACGATCGCGGTGAGGAGTAGCCAGTCAACAAGGTTTGGCGGGCGCGCAAACGGACTCAGGCGCGCACTCCAGGGGACGGCGCTCATGCGGAATCTTCCCCTGCGCGACGCGCCAGCGCAAACAGCGCGAGAATCGTCACGATCAGCGCAAGCATCAGCGTGACCGCCATCGCCGATCCGAGGCCGCCCTGCGACCGTTCGATGCCGACCCGCCGGATGTGATAGGTCAGGACATTGGTGGATCCGACCGGACCGCCCTGCGTGATCAGCGCAATGGGCTCGAACACCTGGACCGCGTTGATGACCACAATCACGGCCGAGAAGAGCAGCGTGCGCTGCAGGAGCGGCAAAGTCACGAACACAAACCGCTGCAGCGGACCGGCGCCGTCGAGCTCGGACGCCTCATAGAGCGATGCGGGGATCTGCGTGAGACCCGCGACCGCGAGAACCGTGAAATAACCGACCTGCTGCCACACATTGAGGATCACGATCGAGCCAAGCGCCGTGTCCGGCGACGACAGCCAGGGTTCAGACGGCAGGCCTACCCAGCCGAGAATCTGGTTGATCGGACCTTCGCTTGGCGAATAGAGCTTTGACCAGACAAGCGCCACCGCGATCATCGGCGCCATGTAGGTCGAGAACAGAATGGTCCGGAGCGTGACCCCTCCCCTGACGCGCCGCTGATAGACGAGGAGTCCCAGCGCGATCGACAGCGGCAGAATCACCACGACCGAGCCAATCGTATAGAGGCTTGTGTTGATCAGGGCGCCCTTGAAATCGCGACCGACCGAGGTCGATCCGAAGATTGCCGCACGCCAGCCCGCCCCGGGAGGCGGCTTGCCGGAGCCCGTCTTTCCCGAGCCCCTGCCGCAAGGGTCGGCCTACCACCAGCTCGTCTAGCGCGCGCGCTGAACAACGACATCATTCACGGCAAGCTGCTCTCGGCCGGCTGCCGGCGCGCTCATCATCCTGTCGCTCGAACCCGCCACGGTCGGCGGCGGCCATCGCGTATCGATCGTGAACGACGTCCGTCACTCGATGGCCGAGGACCTGCAGGGAACCGGCCTCACGGCCGAGTTGACCGGCGTGCCGGTCATGTAGCTCGAAATCCGTCACGCGCTCGAGCAACGCCGTTGGCTTTGCGCTCGGCTGCGTGATCGCGGCGCTCTTCTTCCGCCGTCTCACGCTGATGATCGTGGCCGCCGGCCTGCCGCTGCTCGCCATCGTCTTTGCGCTCAGCGCCCTCGGCTGGCTCGGGTTTCGCCTCAACATGTTCCTCAACGTGATGACGCCGCTCATCATGGTGATCAGCTTTTCCGACAGCATGCAGCTCACCTTCGCGGCGCGCGACCAGCGGATGGCCGGCCGCGACAGGCGCACCGCGTTCCAGCTTCTCGCGATGATGGACGACGTCGCGACCGCCAAAATCCAGCCACGAAGGAAGTGTGCTCTGACCGTTACGCGTCCAAGCTCGCCGCCGCCTGAGGAGGACGAAATAACCGCGACCCAATTGCGCCATCGGCACCATCTCAAGCAGACACGCTGACTCTCGCAATCACTGGGTCTTTCCGGGAATGCCCGCAGTTCACAGATTGCGAATTCACTTTCACGGGCCGCTCGGTGACGATCTTCGCCAAGGATCCCAACGCCGATCTCGCGGACATTTGCGAAATCGCGGGGTTCGATCTTGTAGTCGATGGGCCCGATCCCACGCCGCGCTACCTCAGCCTGCATTGAGGTCGAGCGACGCTGATCACGATGATCCTCGTCCCAGTTTTGTCCTTGGCGGACCGACCGCCGCGCCGCGAACGCCAACGCCATGACCGCGAGATGGCGGCCAAGCGCGACGCTCATGGGTGAAAATCAGCGATCTCTCGAGCTGTCTCTAAGTCGCTTGTCGGGAGTCTCTGACTGCGTGCGAACCAGAACGGCGAGAGATATCTTTGGTACGCCACGTATTAAGTATTTTATATTACATACGAATATGTATTTCTAGCGATCAAATTCTTGCCTCATTCCCGAGGCTTGGCGAGCGATCACGATGAGCGGCGCGGGCTTCCCTCTTCGCGCGATGACGACCGGAATGAAAACGATTTGGTCATTGTGACCTTTTAGGCTATTGTGGCTGGGTTGAGCAGGGTGTCGCATGGCGAAGGTCAATCTCGAGCGTCGCGCGGAGATCGGTCAGGAGAAGCGCGCCCGCACCCGAGCGCAACTGGTGGCGGCGGCGCGCGGCCTGTTCTCGACGCGCTCGTTGGCCTCCGTTACCATCGACGATCTCGTTCGCGAGGCACGGGTCGCGAAGGGAACGTTCTACACGCATTTCGACGACATGGACACGCTTGCCGCCGCCGTCGCGGACGATCTTATCGCCTCGTTTGACGAGCTCATCCAGCCCCGGCGCGCCGCTGTGCCCGACCCCCTGCTCAGGGTGGCGCTTGGATGCAACGCCTTCATCGAGAAGGCGATTCAGGACCCGGCCTGGGGATCGCTCGTGGCGAGAATGGCGCGGGCCGATCCGACGATCGGCGAGACAGCCCGAGCGCGCCTGCGCGAAGACCTCAACGAAGCGCTGAAGGTGTCGCCGCGGCCCGGCTTCTCCGTTGAATTGGCTCTGGAAGCGGTCGTCGGGATCCTGCTTCAGGTTCTTGCGGCGGTCGGCGCGGGGCGGCTCGCTCATAAAGATCGGGCGGGCGCGGTCGGCGCCGTGCTGGGCGCGCTCGGAGCGGGAAAGCGCGAGGCGGCTTCCACGCTCGCCAAGCTCGAGCGCGCGCGCCCGGCTGACCGTCGCCTCGTTGAAGGAGAATCCCCGGACGCTCCCGGCGCTAGGCTCGGCCCCAAGGCTTGAACGTGATCAGGCCGCGGCGAGGATCGTTGTCTTCTGTTCGCCGAGGTCGATGCTTCCGTCGGCGGCGAAGATACGCGCGGTGATAACGTCTCCTGGCTGAAGGTATTGCGGCCGACGCTTCTGCGATTTCAGAAACAGGCTCCAGAACCGGCGCTCGGGCAGCAGCTGCACGATGCGGCGCAGTGGAGGCGGAGGGATGCGCAGCGCGCAGCCGCTCGGCGTGCCTGTCAAGAGCACGTCGCCCGGCGCGATATTGGCGAAAGTCGAAAGCTCGGAGATCGTCTCCGCCGGCTTGAACACGAGGTTCTGGGTCGAATCGCGCTGCCGCACTGCGCCGTTCACCGCAAGCTCGAGCTCGAGGTCGTCGAGACGGTCGAATTCGGCGTCCGCGAGGACCGTCAGCCACGGGCCCAGGGGGCAGAATCCGCGGTAGCTCTTGCCCTTGAAGAACTGGGTCTGCGGCAGCTGAACGTCGCGCGCGCTGAGGTCGTTGGCGATTGCGATGCCGAACACGTAGTCCTTCAGCGTCTGACGCGTGACCGTCAGCCCCGACGAGATCGGCCGCCGAAACACGAGTGCGAGCTCGATCTCGTAGTCGAGCAGCGCGACGTGTCTCGGCCGCGTGACGGCCTCGCGCGCGGAGGCGAGGGAGGCGTCCGACTTGGTGAAGAACATGTTGAAGAGCTTCGCGTCCGGATCCATCCCCGATTCGATCATGTGCTGGCGATAGTTCGCGCCCTGGCAATAGATGCGGCAGGGGGCGGTCACCGGCGACAGGATCTTGATCGAGTCGAGCGACAGACTCGCGCTTTGATTCTTCGCGGTGAGCCAGTCGGCCTGGCCGCGCTCGATCAGCGCTGCCGTCGTCGGGTAGTCGCCCGCCAAAGGCGAGACGCCGGATTCGGCGACGACGCCCCAGCGAGGAATTCCACTAAGCTCAAAACGCGCAAGATTGATCGCCATTTCGCTTCTCCTTTTTTTAAGGTCAGATTGCCGCGGGCGCGGGGCCCGCTCCTCGCGCCGCCGATTCGTCGGCGCCCCCGAGCGCGCTCAGGGCTTCCTCAGCCGGCAGCCCGAGCGCACGCAGGATCCCCAGAACGACGTCCTGCACGTCATTGGGCGACAGCCGCGCTTCGCTCGCCGAGCGCATGGCCTGGATGACGA
>JAFAHO010000439.1 GCA_019237205.1 Hyphomicrobiales bacterium | reverse complement strand
CACCAAGGCACGGTCCACCGCCTGAGTGACGCGGTGCAAACGTTCGGCCCCTTTTTGGTGCTCGCGAGCGAGATCACCAACCTTCGCAGCCGCAGCGGGATCGCGAATTCTTAGTTTGGCAAAGACCAAATCTTCCTGGGGATGGTGGTAGATCTGTGGGTAAACTTTGAAATAACTGATAATCGCGTGAATAACCTCGTAGTCGGGGCGATCCCCACGATCGAAAATCTCAAGCTCCCGTTCGAGGATCGTTAGCAGCTTCTCGATATTGCGATGCTCTCGGCTTAGGCGCTCAATGATCATGGCGGCGATCGACAGAGTGGACCGTTCAGCGATCTAACCCATGACCAGACTCAGCTATTGCGCGAGATCAAACCTGGGGCGGAATATGGTGCGGCGAGCCTGAATTTCCGGGCATCCCGAGCTAACGCTGCACCGAAGCCTGTCATCGTGAACAAGCGCCATCATTCTGGCGCCGGAAGGTCGTGGTCTCGATGTCACGTCATCGAGATGTCGTCCATCTGTCGCCTTGGTTATCGCTCCCGCTCGTCATGCCCTGCCACTGCTGGAATCGCTCCTGTTTTTCTGCACGGCTGCGAAGCGTGACAACGCAAGCGAATTGTGTATCGTGGCCTCGTGCGCGGCGGCGAGGCTTACGACGTCTTTCTCAGCTACTCCCGGGCGGATTCTGTCGCCGCGGAGATGTTGCGCGCTCGGCTCAAGGAAAGCGGCCTCTGCGCGTTCCTGGACCGCTACGGCCTCCCGGCCGGCCAGCCCTGGCAGCCTTGGCTCGAACAGCATCTCGGAACGTGCGGCGCGTTGGTCGCGCTCCTCGGTCCATCGGGCATTGGCGAGTGGCAGCACCGCGAAATCCAGCTTGGGCTCGATCGACAGGCGTCGGCCGCAAAGGCTGGAACGCCGTTTCCCATCATCCCCGTGCTTCTGCCCGGGCTCGCCAACGACGCGGTTCCCGTCGGGCGGTTTCTCAATCTCAACACCTGGGTCGACCTGCGCAACGGCATCGACGAGCCGGAGGCCCTTCAGCGGCTGATCACTGGCGCGCAAGGGGCAGCGATCGACGCCGCAGCGACGCAAAAGCTGCTCGTAGGCCTCACGCCCTATCGCGGCCTTTTGCCGTTCCGCGAGCAGGACGCGGGCCTCTTCTTCGGCCGGGAGCGGTTCGTCAAGGAACTTGTCCAGAAGGTCGGCCAGCGTTCAGCCGCGAATGTCGTCGCCGTCATCGGCCGCTCGGGAAGCGGCAAGTCCTCGATCGTCTATGCGGGGCTCATCCCCGCATTGCGCCGCGAGAAAGGTCTCGACGGGCAAGCCGTCTGGCAGATTCTTGATCTGCGGCCTCACGCCGAGCCGTTGCACCAACTTGTGAATGCCTTTGACCCGCCGGACGCCAAGCCTGGGTCCATTAAGTACCGGGAGCACCTCAACGAGGGAGCGCAGCGCTTTCGCCGCGGAAAGATCACCTTGGCGGAACTCGTTCGCGACCGGCTCCAGAATGAGACCGGCAGCACCCGCCTGCTCCTCTACATCGACCAATGGGAGGAGCTTTACACCCAGGCGCTGCGCCGGGAGGTAAGAAAAGACGAAGACCCGTCGCAGCCGGCCGACGACGTAAGGCTGTTCATCGACCTCGTTCTCGAGGCCGCGACCAAGTCGCCCTGCACTCTCGTGCTCAGCATCCGCTCGGATTTCTACCCCGACATCCAGAGTCATGACGGCCTGCGCAGCGCGGTGCAGGAGAGCCAGATCAGCCTCGGGACGATGAACGAGGCCGAGCTTCGCGCTGCCATCGAAGGACCGCCCAAGGCGCTCGGCGCGAGCGTCGACAAGAAGCTGACCGAAAAGCTCATCCGCGACATCGGCCTCGACCCTACGTCAGGCCGCAGCGACGAATATGACATCGGCAAGCTGCCGCTGCTCGAATACGCGCTCGAACAGGCCTGGGCGAAACGGACGGGGCCGCGGATCGGCCTCGAGACCTATTCCGGGCTCGAACAGGCGCTGGAGGAGCGGGCGAATGCGCTCTATGGCAAACTTTCCGCCGAGGAGCAGGCGGCTGCCAAGCGCCTGTTCGTGAGCCTCGTTACGCCCGGGGAGGGCCGCGAGGACACCCGCGCCCGCATCGACATGCCGGACGACGACGCGATGCGGCGGGTGATCCAGACCTTCGCGGGCGGCGAGGCCCGTCTCGTCGTCACAAACGAGGCCGCCGGCCGCCGCTCCGTAGAGGTAAGCCACGAGGCGCTCATCCGCCATTGGGACAAGCTGGGCAAATGGATCGACGAGAACCGCGATAATCTGCGAACGCGCGCGCGCCTTCGGGACAACCGCGCCGAATGGCTGAAGCATGACCGCGACCCGGGCCTGCTCGACCTGCCGAGCCTGCACCTGGAGGCGGCGCGAAAGCTGTTTGCGCAGCCGGGCGATGTCGTGATCGATGAGATCCAGGACTATATCGAGGCCCTGCTCAGGCATGACTGGCAAAAGCAGGAAGACGAGGCGAACGAGCGCGAAGCCAAGCAGCGCGAGGCGCTCGAACGCGCGAATGAGCGCGCGGAAGCGGCGCGACATCTCGCCGAGGAGCGGGCCAAGAGCGAGGACAAAGAGCGCGGCCTGAGGGAGCAAGCGGAGGGAAACGCGAAAAGAGCCAGGCAGCGCTCATGGTTCGCGTTGGCCGCGTCTGTTCTCCTGCTGTTCGTCGCGGGCTATGCATTTCTAGAGGCCCGCGTCGCTACCGAACAAAAGGCCGTCGCCGACAAACAGACGACAGCGGCGCTCAACAACGAGACGCATGCGCTCGCCGCGCTGTCCCGCGCCGCCGCGCGTGAGCGACGGCCGCTCGACGGCGTCGAGCTTGCGCTGGCGTCCTGGCCTCGCGGCGTGGGCGTCCCCCATGAAAGACCAATGCTGGGCGACGCCGTCCGATATCTATCGCTTTCGTTCTCCGAACATCCTCCGGTCGGGGTCCTGAACCACGGCGGCCCGGTCTTCGGCGCGGTCTATTCGCCGGACAGCGAGCGCATTCTGTCGTGGTCTTATGACAAGACGCTGCGGCTTTGGGACGCGGCGACGGGGGCGGCGATCGGCGAGCCGCTGCGGCATGAGGGCCCGGTCGTGGGCGCGGTCTATTCGGCGGACGGCAGGCGCATCCTGTCGTGGTCTGAAGACGAG
>JAFAHO010000412.1 GCA_019237205.1 Hyphomicrobiales bacterium | reverse complement strand
CCGAGCCAGGTGATCCGCGGTGATTCCGGGCGGATTCGTTTGGACCAAGACATTCCCGTTCGGCAGCAGGCTGGACCAGGTATCGCCTGCGCCCTCGCCCCCCAGGGCCCCGTGCGTCGGGAGGTCTGGGCCTTTCGTCCAGGAGTTGGTCTTCGGATTGTAGACCGCGGTGTGGGCGACCGGCTGGTAGGTCACGCATGCACTCGGATCGTTGGGGGGACCTTTAAGGGTGCACGCCGCGCCGCTGTTGAACACCTTGCCGTCCGGCTGGAGGATCGCCGGGCCGATCTCGCCCGGCGGATGATAGACTCTCATGCCGTTGTCGTAGATGATGTTCTTTGCGCTGTTGGTATCTCCGATGGTCGGCAGTCTTTGCGGCGTCGACCCAGCATCAGCCCACCGCGAATTCGCCGGATTGGCGTTGGGGATGAACCGTTGCGCAAAGTTAGGATCCGTCACGTTCACCGTTAACACCGTTCCGTCGGGAAGGAGTGTAAGGCCTTCCTCGGCAAAGATATCATCCTTGGCGAAGCTGGAAACATTGGTCCAGGTCAGTGTCTTGGGATCGAGTTCAGCCATTGCTTTACTAAACTTCTCCCCGAGCAACAGATGCCCGTTACGAAGGAGCGTCCACGGCGAGTCGCCGATGAAATCCCAATCGCCCGCGGTATTGAAAGGCGGCGCGATCATTGTCCAAGTTTCCGCGTTCGGATCGTAGATCGCCATCTGGTTGGTGAACTCGAAGGTGAGGGTGTTGTTTGACAGCAGCTTGTATTCCCCGCCGATCAAAAGGACGCGCCCGTCCGGCAGTACGCCGCCCGAGGTGGCGTAGGGAATGTAGTTCGGAGGCAGGGCTGCGGTGGGAAAGAGATTGCCGTTCACGTAGCTGCCTTTGCTGTCGGGCTTGAAGCGATAGAAATCCTGCAGCATGCCGCCCTGAAAGAGGAGGCTGCCGTCGGTGAGCAGAAACCCGTAGATGACGCCGTCGGACGGAACATTCGTCACCGCCGTGACGCTCCCGGCCAGCGCCGCAAGCGACGTCCCCGCAAGCAGCGCAGTGGCTAAAAACAGGCTTTTCCTGAACATCTTCGTTCTCCCTGCCATGATGTTGCGTACAGCAAGAAGCCGCTGGCCAACATGGGCTCGCGCCGCAAGCGAATGCTCGAATTGTCCGAATGCGGTTTGGAGTGCAGAAGTGTGCTGAACTGAAATTTGCCGGACAGCAGCTTACCGTTGCCGATTATGCGCCCATACCAAGACTTTGACAAGGGTAAATTGTCGGAGAGGCGGCCGAATCCGGGCTAAGACTTTTTGTCCGTCGACCCAAGCCAAGAGTTACGAAGTTGCGGTGACACTGTACTCAGGGTTACGTTGACACTGTACTCAACCCCCAAGTACTTGCTCCGGCTTGGAGCCCGCGGCGTGAACGCAGCGCAACGGGACCGGCGGTTTGTTTGCGATCAGGCCGCCGCGACCGCCGCTGCGGTCCGCTGGGGACGCGCAATCGTGAGCGCAAGCGCGGCGGCGATCACGCAGGCCACGCCCGCGACATAGAGCGACGGCAGATAGGTCATGAGCTCGGTGCGCGAGAGACCGGCGCCGAAGGCTGCGGTCGCGGCGCCGAGCTGATGGGCCGCAAAGATCCAGCCGAAGGTCAGGTTGGTCTTCTCCGCGCCAAACCTCGCCGCGGCGAGACGCACCGTCGGCGGCACTGTCGCGACCCAGTCGAGGCCGTAGAACACCGCGAAGGCCGAAAGGCCGATGACCGAGAAGCTCGTGAACGGCAGGGCGATCAGCGAGAGCCCGCGCAGGCCGTAATACAGGAACAGGAGCCAGCGGTTGTCGTAGCGGTCGGAGAGCCAGCCCGAGAGCAGCGTGCCGACGAAATCGAACGCGCCGATGACCGCCAGCGCCCCGGCGGCGCTGACCGGCGCGATGCCGTAGTCGCCGCAGAGCGCGATCCAGTGCGTCTGGATGAGGCCATTGGTCGAAAGACCGCAGACGAAGAAGGTCGCGAACAGCACCCAGAAGGTGCGGCTTGTCCGCGCCTCGTAGAGCGCGCGCAGGGGCGAGGCCATCATGGCGGAGAGCGCGAGATCCTGCTTCGGCGGCGGCTCGACCGCGCGGGCGCCGTAGGGCGGGAGGCCCACGTCTCTGGGCCGGTCGCGCAGCGCCAGAAGCCCGATCATCGCGACCGCGAACAGCATCACGATGAGGAAGGCAAGGGCGCTGCGCCAGCCGTGATCCTGGTTCAGCTTCGCAAGGATTGGAAGGAAGATGAGCTGGCCCGTCGCATTGCTGGCGGTGAGCATGCCGATGACGAGGCCGCGGCGCTCGACGAACCAGCGGGCTGCGATCGTGGCGCCAAGCACGAGCGCGACCATTCCGGTGCCCAGGCCCACGATGACGCCGTAGAAGAGGGTGAACTGCCACGCCTCGGTCATCTTCAGCGAGGCGAGCATGCCGCAGGCGATCACGAGCGTCGCCGTCACGACGACGGCGCGCACGCCGAAGCGGTTGATGAACGCCGCTGCGAACGGCGCGATCAGGCCGTAGAGCGTGAGACGCACGGCGAGCCCGAACGAGACGTCGGCGGCGCTCCAGCCGAACTCCTTCTGCAAGGGTTCGAGAATGACGCCAGGCGCGCCTTGCGCCCCGGCGGTCGCCAGCATGACGAGAAACGTCGCTCCCGCGACGATCCAGCCATAGTGCAGATTGCGCGCCGCCATCGCGGCGGCGAGCGGGCTGGAAAGCGAGAACGCGGCGGATTGCCGCTGCGGCGTCGGAGCTGCGGCCGGACGTCCCCGGGCCGGCGTCGAAGCGGTCATCGCGATCTCCTCTTTATGGGTATCTACCCGCAATTGGCGATGGACGTCAAAAGGCGAGCGCCAGAGTCCGCAGCCGCTTGGCCCCTTCCGCGCCGAGCGTCGTCTCGATCCGGCGCTGCGCGTTGTTCCAGAGCGGCTCCCCGCGCCGCAGCGCTTCAGCGCCGGCCGCCGTCAGGCCGACCGCCGCTTCGCGCTGGTCGTCAGCGGATTTGAAGCGCACGAGCCGCCGGCGCTCCAGGACCTTGACGTTGCGCCCGACCGTCGACCGGTCGAGCTCCGCGACGCTCGCGAGCTCGGTCAACGAGACGGGGCCTAGGCGCTCGATCTTCCGCAACAGGCTGTACTGGGCGAGGTTGACTCCGGCCGGGGCGAGAGCGGCGTCGTAGAGCGCGGTCGTCTTGCGGGCGGCTGAGCGGATGGCGGCGCAGTAGCAGGGCGTATTCATGGGTCGGGTATATACCCGCATGTCGCGGGGCGCGCAAGTCCGTACAATCTTTCATGCATCGGTCGGGGAACACATTCGGTTCCCTGCGTCCACATGGCCTCTTCGTTACATCGCCATCAGACAGGATCAGAAATTCGTAACCGAGGCGGACGAAACGACGATGTGACGCGCCCCGGAGCCGGACGGCCTGGCGCCGCTAGGTCAGTTCGGCGCGCCCGGCAGCGTCACGTGGAACGCGGCGCCTTCGCCGGGGCGCGAATTGACGGCGAGCGTCCAGCCGTATCTGTCGGCGATCGCCTTGCAGATCGCGAGGCCGATGCCGCTTCCGGGATATTGCTTGAGATCGTGCAGCCGCTTGAAAGGCTCGAAGATCTCCCTGGCGAATTTCTCCTCGAAACCGATGCCCTGGTCCGCGATCGAGAGCCGGACCTGCGTCCGGTTGAGGCGAGTCGCGCGGATCGCAATCGACGGCGCGGCGCCCGGCTTATGGTACTTGATCGCGTTGGAGACGATGTTCTGAATGAGGCGCCCGAACTGTGTCCGGTCTGCCTGCACGACGATCGGCGGGACGGCTAGGTTGATCTGTGCGCCGCTTTCCTCGATCGCGGCCGAGAGATCGCTCAGCGCCGCCTCGACCTCCGCACGGAGATCGAGTGGCTGCACGCGAGCTTCGCTGCTCGTCACGCGCGAAAATGTGAGGAGGTTCTCGACCAGCCGGCGGGCGCGGACGGCTGACGTCGAGATGACCGAAGTCGCGCGCGCGACGTCCGCCGCCTCCGACCTCGCGATCGCTTCCTCGAGAAGCGCGGCGAACGCCGCGATCTTGCGCAGGGGCTCCTGCAGGTCGTGTGAGGCGACATAGGCGAACTGGGTCAGGCGCTCGTTGGCGAGTTCGAGTTCGCTCGCGCGCCGCGCCAGCTCCCGTTCCGCCTGGGTCCGCGCGGTGATGTCGACGACGGTCGCGAGCGCGAGCGCGCCGTCTTCGGCGTCGATCGGGGTCAACGCGATCTCGACCGGAAATTCCGTCCCGTCCTTGCGCGCGCCGTTGAGATCGCGGCCGGCCCCCATTGGACGCGCGCTGGGATCGGCGAAGAATCCTTGCCTGTGACCGGCGTGCACGCCGCGCAAGCGCGTCGGAACGAGCATGTCGATCGAGTGTCCGATCAATTCGTCAACGCTGTAGCCGAACATGCGCTCGGTCTCCGCGTTGGCGAACTCGATCACCCCGTCCGCGTCGACCATGATCATCGCCGCGGGTGACGCGTCTACCGCCAGCCGGAAGCGATCGTCGCTGACCTTTCGATGCGGCATGGCCCTGCCTCACTCCGGCCTTTTGGAACTGATACGCGACCTCAACCGCGGACCGACGCCGATCGAAACGGGACACACGAGCGCGCCGCGGCGGCGCCCATGCCTGCTTGAGCGAGTGGATCCGATGCCAGACGAAACAGCCATGCCGAGGCCCTGCCGGGTCATGCTGATCGAGGATGACCTGGACGATGTTTTTCTTTTCGAGCGCGCTTTGGACCGCGTGAAGGCTGGATTGCGGCAGGAAGCCGCCCTTGAACATTCGGCCGACGGCCTCGACGCCACGTATCGCGTGGCGATCGAGGATCTGACCAACCGGCTCCCCGACGTGCTGGTGCTCGATCTCAACATGCCGCGCCTCGACGGCGTCAAGTTTCTGCGCGCGCTGCGCGGGACGCTTGAGCTGAACAAGCTCCCGGTCTTCGTGCTCACGACTTCGACCGAGCGGCCCGTGCACGAAGAAGCGCTGCGGGCCGGCGCCGACAAGATCTTCGTGAAGCCCGACAGCGCGGACGCGATGTCGGCGATTGCGGCGGAAATCGTCCAACGCGGAGTGGAGTTCGCCCAGTCGTGCGGGTGAGCGGGTTCGCCGCCGAAGGATCTCCGAGCTGCAATTCTTCGTGACCCGGCCTCGACGTTGGAAAACAATCGCGAAGATCGAAGAAGTCTTGCAGCGCCAGGCTCGCTTCCCCCTTCTGCCGTAGTCGGAGAGGGTTGGGGGTGAGGGCTGGCGCCGGCCACGATCTCCCGCGAGGGGCGAAGGAGCGCCGCGCCTATCAGGCTTCCGCGCCGCTGGCCAGTTGCGCCGACAGAGATTCCAGCCTCGAACTGAGCGCATCGAGGCTGGAGGCTAATGCGACGTTTCGCGCCTCGACGGCCCTCGTCCGCTCGCGTTCGGCCGCGACTTCGTCGCGCGCCTCGGCGAGATTGTCGGCGATCGTGAGCGCGGCCATGACGACCAGCCGTTGGTCGCCGATCTCGCCGAACGAGGCGCGCAACTCGCCGATCTTGTCGTCGATCATCCGGGCGAGCGATTCGAGCCGCTCCTCTTCGCCTTCATTGCAGGCGACTCGACATCTTCGGCCGTCGATCGTCACGGAAACCTGCGCCATTTGCGAAACCCCTGTCTCGGGACCCGGCTCAGTCCGCCGCCGGATCCATGCGTTCGATGACCCGCCCGATCGCCCGGGCCGCCTCTGCGAGCCGCTCGCCAGCATTGACATTCGCCGCTTCGAGCGCGCGCGAACGATCGAGCGCGGCGTCGAGT
>JAFAHO010000271.1 GCA_019237205.1 Hyphomicrobiales bacterium | reverse complement strand
GCCGCCCAGACCGTCGCCTCTGCGGTGGAGACGGAGAGACGTGGCCGGATAGGCACGTCGAAACTGCCGATCGTGTCTTTCCGTCTGAACGGCCAGACAGAGGCCGGGGACAGGAAATCGAAATTGACGGCGGGCAGGTTCGCCAGGTCCTCGGGTGCTTTGGGCAGGCCGTGCACGGCGAGCAACTCCGGGCTGGCGCAGACGACCGTCCGCATCGAACCGATGCGTGTGGCCACCATGCTGCTGTCCGGCAAGGCGCCGATCCGCACCGCCATATCGACATGATCGTCGAGCAGGTGAAGGTTGCGGTCTGCCAGCGCCAGCCGGACGTTGATTTCCGGATAGGTAGCCAGGAACTCGGCGATGACCGGAAGGATGTGCAGCCGTCCGAACAGGATCGGCGCCGTCACGACCAGTTCGCCACGCGGCGCGTGGAATTCGCCGGAGGCGACGCGCTCGGTTTCGTCCAACTCATCGAGGATGCGTCTGGCCGAAACCACATAGGCGGCGCCGGGATCGGTCATTGTAACTTTGCGGGTAGTACGAGTGAGGAGCCTGGTTCCCAAATGGGCTTCAAGCTCGCCCACCTTCCGGCTCACGGTCGCCAGGGGCACGCCCAGCGCCCGGCTGGCGGCCGAGAAGCTCCCCGTGTCGACCACCCGCAACAGGATCTTCATGGCTTCGAGCCGGTCCATGATTATACCATTATTCAAGAACCGATTTCTCAAACATACAGGATTATCTCCTTTTTTGGAATTCGTTATCTCTTGCAGCGCATAAACCGTTCCGTTTTCGGACCTGCAAAGGAAAAAGCCATGTCCCGTCTGACCATTCCTACCCGCGACGCTGTCCCTGAGCCGTCCAAGCCGATCCTGGACGCCCTCCACAGGCAGCTCGGCGTCGTCCCCAACATGTTTCGCCTGATCGCCGCCAGTCCGGCCGTATTGCAGGGCTTCACCGGCAACAACGGCGCGCTCGCCAGGACGCTCGACGTCAAGACGCGCGAGCGGATCGCACTCGCCGTCGCCCAGGTGAACGACTGCGACTACTGCCTGTCGGCGCACAGCTATCTCGGGCTGAACCTGGCGAAGATCACGCCGGAAGAGATCGCCCTCAACCGCAAGGGCGAATCCGGCGACGCGAAGGCCGATGTGGCGGTGCGTTTCGCGGCCAAGGTGGCGCGCGAACGCGGTAAGGTCAGCGACGGCGACATCAAGGCGGTCCGCGACGCCGGCTTCTCCGACGGCCAGATCGTCGAGATCATCGCCGTCACGGCCGAGAACATCTTCACCAACCTGCTCAACGTGGTCGCGCAGACTGACATCGACTTCCCCGTCGTTCACGCCGCCGAGGCCGCTTGACGGCTGGCGCGGGCTGGTAGGCCTTCTGGCCTCCAGCCCGCTCCTTCTTCATGCGGAGGAGCCCAACCATGTCTTACGGATTCCTCGATATCACCGTGACGCCGATCGTCCGGGCCGTGCAGGCGGCGATGGGCAGCGATCACGTCTGGCGAGACTTCAAGGGCGATCGACAGTTCAACAGGTTCACGGCCGACGAGGCCGCCTTTATCGCCCGGCGCGGCAGCTTCTATATGGCGACGGTCTCGGAGACCGGGTGGCCTTATGTCCAACACCGCGGCGGACCGCCCGGCTTCCTGAAGGTCGTGGATGACAAGACGCTGGCCTTCGCCGATTACCGCGGCAATCGGCAGTATATCAGCGTCGGCAATCTCGGCGCCGACGGCCGCACCGCCTTGATCCTGATGGACTATGCCCACAGGACCCGGCTCAAGATCCTGGCGCATGTCGAGGTCGTGCCGCTCGGCGCAGATCCGAACCTTGCGGCGCTTGTTTCCGTGTCCGGCTACAAGGCCAGGCCCGAACGTATCCTGCGGCTGCACCTCGAAGCGTTCGACTGGAATTGCCCGCAGCACATCACTCCGATGTTCACCCATGCAGAAATCGCGGAGGCCGTGCAGCCACTGCGCGATCGCGTGACCGCACTCGAAACCGAGAACGCCGAACTGCGGGCCAGGCTCGCCGCCGGGGAAGGAGTAAAATGATGCAAGCCGAACGCCCGCCGCTGCCACCGTTCACGACCGTCGAAGCCGCAGTCCGGAAGGTTCGTCTCGCGGAAGATGCCTGGAACACTCGCGATCCCGAGCGCGTCGCGCTGGCCTACACGCCCGACAGCCACTGGCGCAATCGGGCCGAATTCCTCGAAGGTCGCCAAGCGATCGTTGCTTTCCTGTCCCGGAAATGGAGCCGGGAGCTCGACTATCGTCTTATCAAGGAGCTGTGGGGATTCCGCGAAAACCGCATCGCGGTCCGCTTTGCCTATGAATTTCATGACGACAGCGGCACCTGGTTTCGGGTCCTACGGCAGCGAGCTTTGGGAGTTTGATGCGCACGGCCTGATGCGCCGCCGCGTCGCCAGCATAAACGACGCGCCGATCCGTGAGTCCGATCGCAAGTACCACTGGCCGTTGGGGCGACGGCCGGACGACTATCCGTCGCTGAGTGACCTCGGGCTGTAGGCAGTGAGTTCAGGCTTCTC
>JAFAHO010000252.1 GCA_019237205.1 Hyphomicrobiales bacterium | reverse complement strand
GGGCGGACTCCGTCCCTGGCGACCTGCGCAACCGGATGAGAGGGAAGAGATGCGAAACACGGACGTAAAACGGCCGGAGAAGCTCCCGCCCTTGCCTCAAAACCGTCGCGTCGCGTTATCGCCTGCATAAAATAGACAGGCTCCTAGCCGCCGCGAGCGAAACCGCTGCCTCGAAGCAAAGGCCGGCGCCCCGGTATTTGCCCCGTTGGAGTACGGCTGCCAGGCCGGCGAGCGGATCTATCCGCCCTCCCAGCTTCCTATGCGCCAGCAGCGGAGGCGGGCTAGTTGGTCGCCGGGGGTAGATCTCGTTGGCCTTTGCGACGGTGACCTGCTCTCCGTCGACTGCCGACGATCGGGATGGTGGATAAGGTGAATAGGACGTGACGGCGTTTCGTAGTCAGGGAACACTTTGGTGAGACGTCCGGAACGCAGGCCTTCGCGCGCAAGATCCTCAGCGATAAATGCGATACCGAAGCCGTCCAAGGCGGCGATGAGGAGCGCCTTGGCGTCATTCGCCCGCAAGCCGACTTCGTCGCCGTCTTCACGATCAGGTTCGGCGACCATGTAATCGACGACATGGACCACATGCACTTGAACGACGCAGGTCTTGTCGACAGCATGACCGTGGCGTGGCGCCCGCTTCCGGCGGTGGTTGCAGTACAGCAGAAGCTTGCCCCGAAATTGGGGGGCAAGGCGATGATGCTGGTCTCCGCCAATCAAGCTGAGTTGATCGCCCCCAAGTGATCGGTCCAGATTTGGCGCTTCAGGCCGGCTGGTTTGTCCCCGAGTCGCCATTGAGGCGCACGAGATCGAAGGCAATCAGCAAGGCCCGTTCTCCGCCTCCGCCTCGCTTGGTTAGCAGCAAGCCGGGCTCGGCGGGTGGGCGATCGACCACAACGGGCTAGCACGGGCGAATGAAGCCGACTCGTGAATGTCGTCGCCAACGGGGCGCGGGAGCGCGCCACGTTACGTCTCTCATGTCGGATGGCTTTGCATATGGGCGTCGCGTGCCCGGTACGCCCGACGCCGCTCCGCCACGGGCATGCGCGGAGACGTCACTATGCTCGAACGTCGACATTTCCTCAGGGCCGGGCTCGGCTCGGTCCTCATTCCCACTCTAGCGGTCGCGCAGGCGCAGCCACCGAAGGCGGGCGGCTCGCGCCAGCTCGGGCTCGGGGCGACCTCGGGGCGACCTTTGCCGCCGAGCGCCTGAATGAACCCGGGCCGGAAAATGCCGCCATGGCGGCATACCCAGGCTTGTGGGGACGTCACCGAGGGCGAGCGCGGGTCCAGTTGAAGGAAAATGTTCGGCGACGCTCGGGCGCCGTGCTTGAAGCGCCAGCTTTCGGCGCGTCCGTCGTTCGCCGTATGGGCGCTGATGGGCGGCAACCCTTCGGCCGCTATGGAAGATCTCGATCGTGCTGGCCGTGGCCGGCAGATCGACCGGCTAGCGGATGAGGACCGTGCTACCCTTGCATCCATGCGCTGAACGCCTCGGGCATGACATTCGAACCGCAGATCACCGTCGCCACGCGCTTGCCGCGGTAGCGCAAGGGGTCTTCCAGGATCGCCGCGACGCCGAGAGCGGCCGAAGGCTCGACGACGAGGGCAGCGTGCCGATGGAGCATCCGCATGCCCGCCAATATGCTCTCCTCCTCGACCAGCGGGACGTGGTCTGCGACGGCCAACAGGTCGCCGAGAACCGCTGGAATGGGAAATCGGCCCGCGACGCCGTCGGCGATCGTATCGGCGCGGTCAGTGGTTACGATCGATCGCGCTCGCCAGGACAAGCCCATCGCGGGGGCGCCGATGGGTTGGACGCATACGACCTCCGTCGCCGGCGACAAGGTCTTGAAGACATGACCCACGCCGGTCGCCAGCGCGCCTCCGCCAAGCGCCAGCAGAATTGCATCGATGCGATCGAACCCGTCGAGGAGCTCGAGACCGATCGTGCCCGCGCCTTCACAGGTGTCGAGGTTTTCGCTGTCCTCCACGAGAAACGCATCGCCGTCGGCGGTGATCTCCCGGGCGCGCTCACGTGCATTCTCGATGTCTCCCTCGACCAGTTCGACCGCCGCGCCCAGGCGACGAATTCGATCGATCTTCGCGGCATTGGCGCTTGCGCCCGCGATCACCGTGACGCCGATGCCGCGAGCCCGGCCGCTATAGGCGAGCGCCTGCCCGAGGTTGCCGGCGCTGGCGCAAACGGCGACCTTGGGACCCGGGCTTCTTGCGAGCCGTGAGGCCACGACCTCGGTCCCGCGACCTTTGAAGCATCCGATCGGGTTCGCAGTCTCGAGTTTGATGACGAGTTCGCAGCCCAGCAAGGCCCCAAGAGCGGGACAGTCGAATTGCGGCGTGTCGCGAAACACCCGTGAAATCTCTTGTCTGGCTTTCAGAATGCGTCCGAGATCGAGCCTGGTGTCCGGCTCAATGGCTTTGAGGCGTTCTGCGGGTCTTTCACTGAGAGGCTGCATGAGACAATCGCGCTTGTGTCGAAATGCGGCGAGACTCGCGCGCCCTCCGGACTTATCGCGTCTTATCATCGATGCTGCGGAGCGAACATCCATCGGCCGGTTCTTGCATCCGAACCATTAGTCTCGCAAAGTCAGGCTAACCGCGTGGGAGCGGCGTCCCAAACGAAAGCGGCCATGTGGCGCCGCACGTCAGCCGCCGATATTAAAGCCCGCCATCGTCGCCATATTGACGATGTCCGAGTCCTTCGCGCCAAGCGAGACGATCTGGACTGGCTTTTCCAATCCGACAATCAGGGGGCCGATCACTGTTGCGCCGCCCAATTCCTGCAGCATGCGGGTCGATATAGCGGCGGAATGGAAAGCCGGCATGATCAGCACATTCGCAGTGTCTTTCAGGCGGCAGAACGGATAGGCCGTCATCAATTCCTTGTTGAGGGCAACGTCGGCGCCCATCTCGCCGTCGTACTCGAAGTCCAAACGTTTGGAATCAAGAATGCGGACCGCCTCCTGCACGCGTTGGGCGCGCTCGCCTGGCGGATGCCCGAAGTTGGAGAAGGCGAGCATCGCGACGCGGGGTTCGTAACCGAACCTTCGCGCGACCCCGGCCGCCTCTATCGCGATTTCCGCCAGGTCTTCGGCCGAAGGCATTTCGGTGATCGCAGTGTCCGCGACGATAATCGGGCGGCCGCGCGACAGGATGATCGAAACGCCGACGACGCGGTGGCCTGGCTTGTCGTCGATCACCCGGCGCACCTCTTCAAGCGCGATCGAAAAGCTGCGGGTGACGCCGGTGACCATCGCATCTGCGTCGCCCTGCGCAACCATTGCGGCGCCAAAATAGTTGCGATCCTGATTGATCATGCGCTGGCAGTCCCGAAAGAGGTAGCCCCTGCGCTGCAGCCTTTCATAGAGAAACTGCGCATAGAGCGAATTGCGCTGGGAAAGCCTGGCGTTGTGGATCTCGATCCCCTTATCGTTGAGATCGAGCCCCGCGGCCTCAGCCGCGGCCCGCACGCGCTCTTCCCGTCCGACCAGGATCGCCGTCCCGAGCCCCAGATTGACGAACGTATGGGCGGCCCGAATGACCTGTTCTTCTTCGCCCTCAGCGAAGACGACGCGCTTGGGAGTCCGCCGCACGCGCTCGACGATGCGCTGCATGGCGCCGGCGATCGGGTCGCGGCGCGCGGACAATTGCGCCTTGTAAGCCTCCATATCGACAATGGGCCGTTGCGCAACGCCCGAAGCCATCGCCGCCTTGGCGACCGCGATCGGAATGACGTGGATGAGACGCGGATCAAAGGGCACCGGAATGATGTAGTCGCGTCCGAACCGCGGCCGTGCGCCGCGATACGCGGCGGCGACATCGTCAGGCACGTCCTCGCGCGCGAGATTGGCCAGGGCGTGCGCCGCGGCGATCTTCATCTCCATGTTGATGGTTTTGGCGCGCACGTCGAGAGCGCCGCGGAATATGTACGGAAAGCCGAGGACGTTGTTGACCTGGTTGGGATAGTCCGAGCGCCCGGTGGCGATGATCACGTCTTCGCGCGCCTTCTGCGCGTCCTCCGGCGTGATTTCCGGGTCCGGGTTCGCCATGGCGAAAATGATCGGGTTGGAGGCCATGGACTTGACCATCTGGCGCGTCAATGCGCCTTTGGCCGAGAGGCCGAAGAAGATGTCGGCGCCGACCATGGCCTCCTCGAGCGTTCTGAGCGGCGTGTCGACCGCGTGCGCCGATTTCCATTGGTTCATGCCCTCATAGCGGCCGCGATAGACGACCCCCTTGGTGTCGCAGAGGATCATGTTGGCCGGCTCGAACCCGATCGACTTGATGAGGTCGAGACAGGCGATGCCGGCGGCGCCCGCGCCATTGCAGACAAGGCGCGTCGACTTGATGTCTCTGTCCGTGAGGTGCATCGCGTTGATCATGCCCGCGGCGGCGATGATCGCCGTGCCGTGCTGATCGTCATGAAAGACTGGAATGTCCATCATCTCGCGCAGGCGCTCTTCGATGTAAAAGCACTCCGGCGCCTTGATGTCCTCGAGATTGATCCCCCCAAAGGAGGGGCCAAGAAATTTTACTGCGCCGATGAATTCGTCCGGGTCTTCAGTCCCGACTTCGAGGTCGATCGAATCGACATCGGCGAAGCGCTTGAAAAGGACCGCCTTTCCTTCCATGACCGGCTTTGCGGCCAACGCGCCGAGATTGCCGAGGCCGAGAATCGCCGTCCCGTTCGTGATGACGGCGACCATATTGCCCCGCACGGTGAAGTCGTAGACCGTCGAGGGGTCGTGAGCGATGGCGTTGACGGGAACCGCGACGCCCGGAGAATATGCGAGCGACAGGTCCCGCTGCGTCGCCATGGGCTTCGTCGCCACGATCTCAAGCTTGCCGGGACGGCCGCGAGAATGGAACTGCAGCGCCTCCTGATCGGTGATCGAGGGACGTTTGGCGGGGCCGTCGGCTTTGTCAGCCATAAGTCGATTCCTGGTATTTCTCGAGGATCGGATGGGTCAGGCAAGAAGGATGCGAGCAATACGATAGGACAATGCGTCTCTTAAGGAGACGGGCGGTCCCATCATCGTCGACTCCGTTTCCTGCCCGCCGTTCCGGTCCCCGATGAGCCGGATCGCCTCGTTCATAGAGGGCAGACCGCGCCCTTGGCAACCCGAGAAGGCGGCGCTCGCTTGCGTCGATATAAAGACATGTTTATATGATTATGCCAGTGCGTCGAACCTCGGAACTTTCAATGAATTCGTCTCTCGATGCCGCCTTCGATGCCTCATTGTCCCAACGGCACACCGCGCTGAAGGCGCTTCGCGAAGCCGCGGCCGATCGAATTCTGGTCCTCGACGGAGCGATGGGCACCCAGATTCAGGGCTTGGGGCTTAACGAGAGCCACTTCCGGGGCGAACGGTTCCAGGCTTGCGCGTGCCATCTGCAAGGCGACAACGACCTCCTGACGCTGACCCAGCCGCAGGCGATCGAAGATATCCATTTCGCCTATGCGATGGCCGGCGCGGACATCCTCGAGACGAACACCTTCTCGGCGACCTCGATCGCGCAGGCCGATTACGGCATGCAGGACGTCGTCTACGAGCTTAACCGTGACGGCGCGCGTCTGGCGCGCCGCGCCGCGTTGAGAGCGGAGAAGGGCGACGGCAGGCGCCGGTTCGTCGCCGGCGCGCTCGGTCCGACCAACCGCACGGCGTCGCTTTCGCCGGACGTCAATAATCCCGGCTTCCGCGCGGTGACGTTCGACGACTTGCGGGCCGCCTACGGGGAGCAGGTCCGCGGCCTGGTCGACGGCGGCGCCGATCTCATTCTCATTGAGACCATTTTCGACACACTCAACGCCAAGGCGGCGATTTTCGCTTGCGAGCAATTGTTCGCCGAGCGGGGCATCCGGCTGCCGCTGATGATTTCGGGCACGATCACCGACCGCTCGGGCCGGACCCTATCCGGCCAGACGCCGACGGCGTTCTGGCACTCGGTCCGGCACGCGCGGCCGCTCTCCATCGGGCTCAATTGCGCGCTCGGGGCGGGCGCGATGCGCGAACATCTGGAAGAAATCGCCAACGCAGCCGACGCGCTGGTTTGCGCCTATCCCAACGCCGGGCTCCCCAACGCCTTCGGGCAATACGACGAAAGCCCGGAGACAATGGCGGCCGAAATGGGCAAATTCGCGCGCGACGGCCTCGTCAACTTTGTCGGAGGCTGCTGCGGCTCCACGCCCGACCACATCCGCGCCATCGCGGAGGCGGTTGGCGGACTGAGGCCCCGCGCTATCCCGACCGTCGCGCCGTTGATGCGCCTTTCCGGTCTTGAGCCGTTCACGCTGACCTCGGACATTCCCTTCGTCAACATTGGCGAGCGCACGAACGTCACGGGCTCGGCGAAGTTCCGAAAGCTCATCACCGCCGGAGACTTTGTTGGCGCGCTCGCGGTCGCCCGCGACCAGGTCGCGAACGGGGCGCAGATCATCGACGTCAATATGGACGAGGGGCTGATCGATTCCGAAGCCGCGATGATCGAATTCTTGAACCTCGTCGCTTCCGAGCCGGACATCGCGCGCGTGCCGGTGATGGTCGATTCCTCGAAGTTCCGGATCATCGAGGCCGGCCTCAAGCGGCTTCAGGGCAAGAGCCTCGTCAACTCGATCTCGATGAAGGAGGGCGAGGAGGAATTCCTCCGGCAGGCCCGCCTCGTCCGGTCTTACGGCGCGGCGGTGGTGGTGATGGCCTTCGACGAACAGGGCCAGGCCGACACTCTGGAACGCAAGGTCGCAATCTGCGCGCGCGCATACAAGCTCCTCACCGAGACAGCCGGCTTTCCGCCGGAAGACATCGTGTTCGACCCGAACATTTTCGCGGTCGCGACTGGCATCGAAGAGCACAACGGATATGGCGCCGCCTTCATCGAGGCGGCGCGGCGCATCCGCGTCGACCTGCCGCACGTGCACATCTCGGGCGGCGTCTCGAACCTCTCGTTCTCGTTTCGCGGCAACGAACCGGTGCGCGAGGCGATGCACGCCGTCTTTCTCTATCACGCGATCCAGGCTGGCATGGACATGGGCATCGTCAACGCCGGCCAGCTCGCGGTCTACGAAACGGTCGACCCGGAGTTGCGCGAGGCGTGCGAGGACGTGGTGCTCAATCGCCGCGCCGACGCGACCGAGCGCCTGCTCGCCCTCGCCGAACGCTATCGCGGAGGAAGCGGGAAAGAAGCGAAAGCGCAGGATCTGAGCTGGCGCGAACAGCCGGTCGACAAACGCATCGCGCACGCGCTCGTCAACGGGATTACCGACTATATCGAAGCGGACACCGAGGAGGCGCGGCTCGCCGCCAAGCGCCCGCTCGACGTAATCGAGGGGCCGCTGATGGCCGGCATGAACATCGTGGGCGACCTCTTCGGGGCCGGCAAAATGTTCCTGCCGCAGGTGGTGAAGTCTGCGCGGGTGATGAAACAGGCGGTCGCGGTGCTGCTCCCCTACATGGAGGCGGAAAAGACCGGCGGCGAACGCCAGACCGCAGGCGCCATCGTGATGGCGACCGTCAAGGGCGACGTGCACGACATCGGCAAGAACATCGTCGGCGTCGTGCTCGCTTGCAACAACTACGAGATCATCGACCTCGGCGTGATGACGCCCGCCTCGAAGATCCTCGCGGTCGCGCGCGAGCGGAAGGCCGACGCCATCGGCCTCTCGGGCCTCATCACGCCCTCGCTCGACGAGATGGTGCATGTGGCGACCGAGATGGAGCGCGAGGGGTTCGACATTCCCCTCCTCATCGGTGGCGCGACGACGAGCCGGGTCCATACCGCGGTCAAGATCCATCCGCGCTACGCGCGCTCCCAAGCCGTGCATGTCAACGACGCGAGCCGCGCGGTCGGCGTCGTCTCCGCCCTGCTCTCGCAGGAAACGCGGGCAGCGACGATTCAGGCGGTGCGCGACGAATACCGCAAAGTCGCGGAAGCGCATGAGCGCAGCGAAGCGGACAAAGTCCGGGTTCCGCTCGCCAAGGCGCGTGCGAACGCGATGCAGATCGACTGGAGCGCCTATCGCCCGGTCGCGCCGAGTTTCCTGGGTACGCGCGTGTTCGGGTCCTACGATCTCAAGGAGCTTGCCCGCTACATCGACTGGACGCCGTTCTTCCAGACATGGGAGCTGAAGGGGCGATACCCGGCGATCCTCGACGATCCCGAACAGGGCGCGGCCGCGCGCGGCCTGTTCGACGACGCGCAAGGAATGCTGAGGCAGATCGTCGAGCAGCAATGGTTCGCGCCGAAGGCGGTCGTCGGCTTTTGGCCGGCGGCGCGGATTGACGATGACATCGCGCTTTATGGCGACGAAGCCCGCACGACCGCCATCGCGACCCTCCATACGCTGCGTCAGCAGCTTGGGCGGCGCGACGGGCGGCCCAATCTCGCGCTCGCGGATTTCGTGGCGCCCGAGCCGATGAGCGACTATGTCGGCGCTTTCGTCGTCACCGCGGGCGCCGAAGACGAGGCGATCGCGCGGCGCTTCCAACACGCCAACGACGACTATTCGTCGATTCTGGTCAAGGCGCTCGGCGACCGGCTGGCGGAAGCCTTCGCCGAGGCGATGCACGCGCGCGTCCGCCGCGAGCTCTGGGGCCACGCGCCGGACGAAGCGTTCACGCCAGAGGAGCTGATCGCCGAGCCCTATCGAGGCATCCGCCCGGCGCCCGGCTATCCCGCCCAGCCCGATCATACCGAAAAGGCGACCCTCTTCCGGCTGCTCGACGCCGAGCCGGCGATCGGGGTTAAGCTCACCGAGAGCTACGCGATGTGGCCGGCCTCATCGGTTTCCGGCCTCTACATCGCGCATCCGGAGGCGCATTATTTCGGCGTCGCCAAAATCGAGCGCGACCAGGTCGAGGACTACGCGGCGCGCAAGGGCATGCCGGTCGAGGAGGTCGAGCGCTGGCTGGCTCCGGTGTTGAACTACGCGCCGATAAGGGCGAAGGCCGCGGAGTGATGCCCTTGTCCCGTTCACGGGAGAAGGTGGCCGCGCTGAAAGCGCGGCCAGATGAGGGGTCCCGCGCCGCAAGGCTTGGGGCGAGGCCTGACGGCGCCGGACCCACGCGCTGAAAACACCGGCCGGATGAGAGGTCGGGGCCCAAGGCGCCGATGAAGAGGCGGCGGCCACCCTCACCCTGACCCTCTCCCGCACGGAAGAGGGGACGTTCAATCGCCATCGTTGCGTCCTCGTCGCCGATACTTCCGTAAAGCAAAATCTATAAAACAGATAATTTGACTTTTCAGAATACCAATGCTACGCGGCCGGTCTCGCGCGCCGCTCCTTTTCGCCGCTCGCTCCAGGAGTCCCCCATGATCGACCCGACCGGGGCTGCGGGCTGGATAAGCGCGGGCAAGTCCGGGCTGGACCTGCTGCGCGCAGCCTGGACGCTCATGCCGAAGGGCGCGGAGAAGGACAGGATCGCGAGGAAGCTCGAAGAGGCCGAACTCGCGCTCGAGCTCTCGAACGCCAAGCTCGCCAAAGAGCTCGGCTTTCGGCTCTGCCAATGCCGATTTCCCCCGCTGCCGATGCTGTGGGACAACGCCCGCCGCGCCTTCGTCTGCCAGAACGCGGCGTGCGGCAGGCTTGATGCGGTCGAGAAGCCGCCCGGCGCGCGGGGCGCCCGCCGGAGAGCGCGCGCCTAATTCCCCCGCACCGCAAAGCCACTCGAGAGACGGGTTGTCTTTCGACGCCCCATGCAGGAGACGGGAGGCGTCAGCTCTGTCTAAGCACGACTCAGATTTTGGTTGACGTCGGCGGCCCGCTCATCTAATCGTTGCTCAGATTGTGGTCCGATCATCGGAGGCGAACGCCTTGGCGACATTCACCGCGGACGCGGCCCGGCGCGCCGCGCGCGCGAACGGCGATGCCCCCGCTGGCGCCTTATTGGCCGCGGGCTCTGCGGCCCTCTTCGTCGGCACGCTCTTCTACGCCCGTTTGACGCCCCGGCTCGGACTGCCGGCTTCGCCGGCGGAGCGCGCTCAAGCGCTCGCCGACGCGTTGTCGCTCGGATCTCAGAGGCTGTGGCTAGCCGGAGGCTCAGCGT
>JAFAHO010000089.1 GCA_019237205.1 Hyphomicrobiales bacterium | reverse complement strand
AACAATTCCCACCTTTCCGGAGGCGCTGACCACGGCGCTGCTCAAAGAGGGCAAGCTCCCCGGCATTCTCGGCAACCGCCACGCTTCGGGCACGACGATCATCGAGGAGTTCGGCGAGGAGCACTTAAGGACGGGAAAGCCGATCTGCTACACCTCGGCCGATTCGGTGCTCCAGGTCGCCGCGCACGAGGAGGCCTTCGGGCTCGAACGGCTCTACGAGCTCTGCCGCATCGCGCGCCGTCTCTGTGATCCGCTCAAGATCGGGCGGGTGATCGCGCGCCCCTTCGTCGGCCGAACCGCAAAGGACTTCGTCCGCACGCAGCATCGCAAGGATTTCGCCGTGCCGCCGCCCGATGGCAATCTCCTGCAGCGCGCGACGCAGGCGGGCAGAGCGGTCGTCTCGATCGGCAAGATCGGCGACATTTTCGCCCATCGCGACACCGGCAAGGAGGTCAAGGGCAAGAGCAACGACGGCAACGTCAATCTTTTGCTCGAGGCGCTGAAAGACACGCCGGACGGTGGGCTGATCTTCGTCAATCTGGTCGACTTCGATACCGAATGGGGCCATCGCCGCGACGTGCCCGGCTACGCCGCCTGCCTCGAGGCGTTCGACCGGCGGCTCGCGGAGATTGAGTCGGCGATGCGGCCGGACGACTTTTGTCTCATCACCGCCGATCACGGCAACGATCCGACCTATAGGGGCTTCGACCACACGCGCGAGCACGTGCCGATCCTCGCCTTCGGCGCCGGCGCCCCAGCAGGTCCGATCGGCGTGCGGGCGAGCCTCGCCGACATCGCCGAGACGATCGCCGGTAAGCTTGGCTTGCCGCAAGGACCGCATGGGCAGGCGTGGACGGCGTGAGCTTTGCGCTCGATGAGCGGCTGGCGAAGGATACGCTCTTCCTCGGCGATATGTCGCTCTCCAGTGTGTTGCTGATGAATGACCCCCGCTGACCCTGGCTCATCCTGGTCCCGCGGCGCGAGGGCGCGATCGAATTGACCGATCTCGACGTAGGCGACCGCGCTCTTCTCATCGAAGAGGCGGCGTCCGCCGCCCGCTTTCTCAAAGCCCACGCGGGCGCGCTCAAGATCAACCTCGGCGCGCTCGGCAACGTCGTCCGCCAGCTCCACCTGCATGTCGTCGCGCGCAACGTCGGCGATCCCGCCTGGCCCGGCCCGGTCTGGGGGCATGGCGCCGCAACGCCCTACCGCGAGGCAGAGGCGCAGGCGCTGATCGCTGCGGCGCGGAGGGGGTTGGGGATTTAAAGCAGATTGTATTTTCCGTCGAATCGGGCGCTGTAGGGCGCGGTCGCTGACCGCGCCGGCCGCGGTCAGCGACCGCGGCTACAATGGCCGCGTCGACCCAAATGCAATCTGCTCTAGGCGGCCTATTGGCGCATTGCGCGCGGCCGACGAAACCGTGATAAGATCTCTAAAGTCAACGGCCAAGAACTGGCCCGAAAAAACGCGTTGTCGCTGGCGATCGGTTCCGCGCGGGTTCGACTTCGCAATCAGGTGATAAGAGGCCGCCATGTCCGACGCATTCCAGGATCGGGAAAACACCTTCGAAAAGCAGTTCGCCAACGACGAGGCGATCCGCTTTCGCGCGGTCGCCCGCCGCAACAAGGCGGTCGCGCTCTGGGCCGCCGACCTGAAGGGGCTCGCTGCGCCGGACGCAGAAAAATACGCCGACGACTTCGTCGCCGCGCAGGTCGGCCACAGCGACGACCATGTCGCCGCGGCGCTCAAAGCCGACCTCGACCGCGGCGACGTCGACCTCTCGGACCATCGCCTGCGCAAGAAGATGGACGAGGAAATGGCAGAAGCGCTCGCCTCGGTCAAAAGCGGAAAGTAGGGCGGACAGCGCCCCCTCCACCCACGCTTCGCGTGGTCCCCCGCCCCCGGTCATGGCCGGGGGTCATAGGAGGATAAGGCGGCGACTTTGCTATCCTCACCCACGACGCGCGGGCGGGTGGAGGGGGTGGGCGCGCCGCGCTGCTAACGATCCAGCTGCGCCAGCGGCGCGAACGCCGCCGCGACCGCCTCATAGACCTCGCGTTTGAACGGAACGACCACGTCGGGCAGGCGCTCGAACCGCTCCCACCGCCATTCGTCGAATTCGGCCTCGTGCGCGCCGGCGGCGGGCCGGTGGACGTTGATTTCGCCCTCGTCGCCGGTAAAGCGCAACAGGAACCATTTTTGCGTCTGGCCGCGATAGCGTCCGCTCCAGCGGCTCCGCGCGCCGACCGGCAGGTCGTAGCGCAGCCACTCGGGCATTTCGGCGATGAGCTCGACCGAGCGGATATTGGTCTCCTCCCACAATTCGCGCCGCGCCGCCTTGAGCGGCTCTTCGCCATCGTCGATTCCGCCCTGCGGCATCTGCCAGGCGCGGACGTCGAGAACCTCGTTGCCCCGCTTGCGCTTGCGATGGCCGATAAAAGCAAGGCCGTCGCGGTTGGCGAGGGCGACGCCCACGCAGGGCCGATAGAGGAGGTCGTCACTCATAGGTCTCGCACTGTTCGCGCCGGGAGTCTCGGCCCCGGGACAATAGAGCGTGTCGCGCGTTCGGCAAATCCGCCCTCCGCCTATCGCCTCGCGCGACCGCCGGCCCTATAGAAGTCCGAATGAAACAGGGAACGGCCAATCTCATCACCGATGTCGCGGGCGTTCGCGTCGGATCGGCGCACGACCCGAAGCTCGCCTCGGGCGTGACCGCTGTGATCCTCGACGAGCCGGCGGTCGCTTCGATCGCGATCCACGGGGGCGCGCCCGCCGTCCGCGATGCGGCGCTGCTCGAGCCGGAGATGACGGTCGAGCGCGTCGACGGCTTCGTCCTCTCCGGCGGCTCCGCCTTCGGCCTCGACGCCGCCGGCGGCGCAATGGCTTGGCTCGCCGAGAGGGGACGCGGCTTTCTCGCGCACGGGATGCGGGTGCCGATCGTGCCGGGGGCGAGCCTCTTCGATCTCGCCAACGGCGGCGACAAGGGCTGGGGCCGCCCTCCGCCCTATTGGGAGCTCGGCTACCGCGCCGCCGCGGCGGCCGGACCGGTTTTTGCGCTGGGCACGCAAGGGGCGGGATACGGGGCGAACAGCTTCGGCCTCAAGGGCGGCCTCGGCTCGGCGAGCGCGCTCTCATCGCGGGGGTTTCACGTCGGGGCGCTCGCCGCGGCCAATCCGGGCGGGCGGGTGACGCGGGGCGAAAGCCAGCATTTCTGGGCCGCGCCTTATGAGCGCGACGGCGAATTCGGCGGCCGCGGCCATGGTCCTGCGCACCCTGAGGACCACCTCGCGTTGCGCCTCCGGAGCGACGGGCCGGCCGCCACCATCCTCGTCGTCGTTGCTACGGACGTTCCGCTCGCCAAGGCTCAGGTCAAGCGCCTGGCGATCATGGCTCAGAGCGGCTTTGCGCTGGCCTGCCGCCCGGCGCTCTCCCCGGTCGACGGCGACGTCGTCTTCGCCGCCGCGACCGGTCGCGCTGCCGGAACGCCCGACGTGCGCGACCTCGCCGAGATCGGCATGCTCGCCGCCGAATGCGTGGCCCGCTCGATCGCCCGAGGCGTCTACGAGGCGACGCCGCTCGAGGTCCCGGGCGCCCTGCCGAGCTGGCGGCAGCGGTTCGGGGGGTGAGGGCGCGCGTCGCGGATCGCCGAAGCGCCGTTGGTCCGAAAAGAGGACTGCTGCGGAGGCCGGGGGAATGGAGGAATCGATGTCACCAGCGCCAACAATTCAAACGCCGATTACGGGCCGGGAAGTCGCCGGCGAAAGCGTCGAACCGGTCACGGCTCTGGCTGAGTTCTATCGCGCTTTCAACGGCCGCGACCTCGCGCTGATCGCCGAGAATTGGGATCACGCGGGCGATGTCGCGATGGACAACCCGCTTGGCGGCATCACGCGCGGCTGGCCGGAGATTCGCGCAGTCTACGAACGGATCTTTCAAAGTCCTGCGCGGGTGCAAGTTGAGTTCCACGACTACACGCTTCACGTCATCGGCGACGTCTTTTATGCGGCCGGCCGCGAGCGCGGCTCGTTCGCCGCATCGGGCGCCACACTCGATCTCGCCATCCGCACGAGCCGGATATTTCGCCGCATCGGCGGCCGTTGGCGCCAAGTCCACCATCACGGCTCGATCGACGACTCGCAGCTCCTGAGCGCCTACCAGCAGGCAGTGCGGTAGCTCGAGCGCCGCCGCGGGACATTCCGCCCTCGCCCCGCTTTTGCGGGAGAGAGGGTGGGCGTGAGGGCGCGGCGATTGTCCGAGCCTGGTGCGTAACACGGAACGTCGCGCGGCCGAGCCGCATTCTCAAGCGGTCCGCATAGCAGAAAACGGGTGGCCGCACCGCCCTCTGGTCCCTACGTGATCACGAGAAAGGCATTGAACCCATGGGCTATTTCTCGCCGAAGCACTGGCAATTCCCCGCCGCGGAACGGACGACGCATGCGGTCGAGCCCGTCGCCGGCTCCCGGCTCTCCAAACCCTTGACGCTGGCGGCGATGAGCCTCGGTTTCGGCGTGGTTCAACTCGATGTCACCATCGTCAACACTGCGTTGAGCAGCATCGGCGCGTCGCTCGGCGGCGGCCTTTCCGAATTGCAATGGGTCGTCAGCGCCTACACGATCGCCTTCGCCGCGCTGATCCTCACCGCCGGCGCCCTGGGCGATCGCCTCGGCGCCAAAAGAATCTTCATGGCCGGGTTCGCTGGTTTCACCGCCGCTTCGCTCGCTTGTGCGCTCGCCCCGACATCGCCGGTTCTGATCGCGTCGCGGGCGGCGCAGGGCGTGGGCGCTGCGATCCTGGTGCCAAACGCGCTCGCGCTGCTCAACCACGCCTATCCGGACGCGAAAGAGCGCGGCCGCGCGGTCGGCTTATGGCTGGCGGGCGCCAGCGCCGCGCTCACTGCGGGGCCGCCGGCAGGCGGCGCGCTGATTGCGCTCGTTGGATGGCGCAGCATTTTTCTGGTCAACCTGCCGATCGGACTGGCCGGCTTGTGGCTGACCTGGCGCTACGCCGCCGACACGCCGCGGACGAGCCGGGAACTGGATCTTCCGGGGCAGGCGGCAGCGATCGGCGCGCTCGGGACATTGGCGGCGGCTCTGATCGAAGGCGGCCGCGTCGGCTGGAGCGATCCTCGGGTGATCGCTGCCTTTGGCGTCGTTGTAATCCTGACCGCGCTTTTCCTCGTCCAGGAATGGCGCGCCGAGCAGCCGATGCTCCCGCTCTCGTTGTTCGCTCATCCGGTATTTGCGCGGACGACTCTGGTCGGGCTCCTGATCAACATCCCGTTCTACGGGTTGATCTTCGTCTTCAGCCTCTACTTCCAGGAGGTCAACGGCCTTTCCCCGCTCGCGACAGGGATGGCCTTCGTGCCGATGATGGGGTTGGTCTTGCCGGTGAATCTCGTCGCGCCGCGGCTGACGGAGCGGTTTGGCGCACCGGCGGTCATCGCGTCGGGGGCCTTGCTCTCGGCTGCGGGATGCCTGGCTTTGCTTGGGGTCGAGCGGGGCACGAGCTATTGGGCCGTCTGCCCGCAGTTGCTCGCGATGAGCGCAGGCTTGGCCCTCTGTGTGCCGCCGCTGACCTCGGCGCTCCTCGGCAGCGTGGAGAAGTCGCGCTCGGGCGTAGCGGCCGGGGTGCTCAATTCGTCGCGGCAAACCGGCAGCGTGCTCGGCGTCGCGCTATTCGGGTCGCTGCTCGGGAAGGAAAACGCGTTTCTGTTCGGCCTGCGCGCCGCCCTCATCATCTCTGCGCTGTTGCTCGTCTGCGCCGCGGCCGCGATCGCGACCGGCGCGCGGGCTGGCTCTGCGCAAAGCGCCCATGGTCGCCCATAGTCGTTGCTTCCAGGTTTTTGAAACGACTCTGGCCTCGGGGGTTTTTCACTTTTCGAAAATCAAAATCCATGCTACTGTCAACTTAGCCGTCGGGATGGAGGCGCGCTGTCGCGCGAACGCTGGCGACAAGGATCTGTAAAAACGAGGACGATAGCCCACGGTGCTTCAATAGCGGCGGCTGTGGCGCGCGGTCATTGCCCAGCCCGGCAAATCGCCTGCGATCCTGCGACGGAAAAGTCGTCAGAAGCCTTTGAAATCACTCAAAATGGCGATGGAGATTGTGCCTGTTGCGGGGCCTATGCCAACAGGATTCGAGTTGCGTCGCGTCTGGATTTTATTTCTTGCGGCTTGGTGTGCCAGCCGCACCTTGCTTCGGGTGGCCGCCTCAAGGCTCCGCGTCGCCGGCCTTGCGCCAGACCAACATCGCGGCGGCCAGATCCTCGATCGCTGCGCCGACAGACTTGAAAAGGGTGATCTCGTCTGCGCTCCGCCGCCCCTTGGCCCCGCGGCAGAGCGCGGCTAGGTCCCCGGCGACGTCGGCCCGCGCGATCACGCCGGAGGCGAGGCCGACCGCGACGTCGCCGCCCTCCGTGCAGGCCGCCTCGGTGTCGACGAAGATCCGGGCGCGCTTCAGCGCCTCGTCATCGGCCTCGCGCATGGCCATCGTGAACGCGCCGACGAGATCGAGATGCTGCCCGGGTTTCAGGCATCGGCCTTCGATGAGCGGCGCGGTCGTGAGCGTCGCGCAGGTGATCACGTCGGCCGCCGCGACGGCGCGCTCGAGGTCTTCGCCGGCGCGGGCGGGCAGGCCTTGCGCCCGAAGCGCCTCGGCGACGCGACGCGCGCTCTCAGGCGTGCGGTTCCAGACCGTGATCGCCTTATAGGATCTCTGGGTCGCATGGGCGCGCGCGAGATAGGGCGCCAACGCGCCGGCGCCGACGACGAGCAACCGCTCGGCATCCTGGCGCGCGAGGTGCCGCGCCGCCAGCGCGGATGCCGCTGCGGTGCGCCAGTAGGTCAAGGGCGTTCCGTCGAGCGCAGCGAGCGTCGCGCCCGTCCGTCCCGATTGCAGCACGTAGGTTCCTTGCACCGTCGGCAGGCCGCGCGCCGCATTGCCGGGGAAGACGTTGACGATCTTCGCCCCGAGATAGAGGCCGGCCTTGGATGCGCTCTCCGTCCAGGCGGGCATCAGAAGCTGGACCGCCGGCTTCTCGCCGGCGCGCTCGATCTCGTGATGGTGGCGCTGGGGCGCGATAAAGCCGCCTCGCATCGCGGCGCTGAGGGCCTCGACCAGCGAGGGAAAATCGAGCGCGCTGTCGATGTCCTCGGCGGAGAAGACCCGCATGTCTATTGGCGGGGCAGGGTGGGGCGCGATGATTGCGACGCCTTAAGCGTCTGGGCTTCGGCGCGCCATTTGTCCGCCTCGGCCCGGTTCTGGCGCGAAGCGCGCCTGTGACGGCCTTGCGACAGCCAGGTCGCAAAAGCGCCCGCCACTACGCCGAGCGCGGCGAAGACGATGACGACCGCGAACATCGGCGCGGTGATCGCCAGCGCCGCACTGTCGCGCGAGCCGAACGGGTCGAGCGACACCGACACGATCTCGCGGTTGGCGAAGGCGAACAGCAGCAGGACGAGCGCAATGACGGCGAGAACGACATATTTCGCCATCCGGATCATGCCAGCCTCACACGCCCCGACCGTGCGCCATGCTAGGCGTGCTCGACCGAGGATCGATTGAGGCGCTCGCGCAGCTCCTTGCCGGTCTTGAAGAACGGCGCGAGCTTCTCGGTCACCGGCACCTTGTCGCCCGTTCGCGGATTGCGCCCCGTACGGGCCTGACGCTGCTTGGTCGAAAATGCCCCAAAGCCGCGCAGCTCGACCCGCTCGCCGCGCGCCAAAGCGTCCGCGATCTCGCCGAGAATGGCGTCGATGATGTTTTCGATATCGCGCTGGTAGAGGTGCGGATTGCGGGCAGCCATGCGCTGCACAAGTTCCGACTTAATCACTGAACATCCCCGACTCGAAACGGCCCCGGAGTCTCGCTCCCGGCCTTCATGCCCTGAATTGACTTGTCCGATCAATACGAAACCAGCATTGCAAGAATTGTGACGCCATCCCGAAACGCGCGTTCCTCAGGCTGAACGCTCGGCTTCATACTGGCCTGTCTTCCGGAAACGCACAAGGTAGCTCGGAACGATCGCGTCGGCCGCCTGAGGCTCGATTCCGAGGCCGCGAAGGGTACGGCCCTCCGCCTCCGCCTCCGCTGACACGATATTGTCGGCGGCGAGGAGGGCGACCTGGTCCCGGCTGGTCGTGAGGAGCTTCGGATAAAGGCCGAGCGTCGCCTTGCTCGCAAAGGTGCTCGTGGACGCGACGAGGCGAGAAAGGCCGAGGGGCAGCCCGACGAGCAAACGGCGCCGATCGACCGTACGCAGGACAAGTTCGGCCGCTTCGCGCAGCGTCATCACGAGGGGACCGCCGAGTTCGTAAGTTGCGCCGCGCTTCGCCGATCCGGCGAGCGCCGTCGCGGCCGCCCTCGCGACGTCGCCTGCGTAGACGGGCTGCAGGCGCGTCGCGCCTCCGGCAAAGAGGGGAATGACCGGCAAGAAGCGGGAAAGCGCGCCGAACCGGTTGAAGAAGTCGTCCTCCGGTCCGAAGACGACCGACGGACGCAGAATGGTCACGTCGGGATAGGCCTCGAGCGTCACGGCTTCGCCGCGCCCTTTGCTGGCGATATAGGGAGACGCTGAGCGGGCGTCGGCCCCGATCCCCGAGATATGGACATAAGATTCGGCGCCCGCCGCTTTGGCTGCGCTCGCCAGAGCTGCGGCCCCGTCGACATGCACGGCCTGGTAAGTCTGGGCCCCGCTCTCGGCCCGCAGGCCGGCGGCGTTGACGACCATGTCCGCGCCCCCGAGCGCGGCCGCAATCGAGGCCGGATAGCGCAGATTGGCCTGGACCGGCAGGATCTGACCCACGACGCCGGCGGTCTGCAAGAAGACTGCGAGATCGGGCCGTCGCACAGCCACCCGCACCCGCCAGCCTCTTCGCGCCAACGCGCGCACGATATGGCGGCCGAGGAAGCCCGAGCCGCCAAAAACCGTCGCCAGACGGCTTCGTTCGAGGGTGGCGTCGGCCATCGAGGGCGTCTCCAGAGGGTGCGGATTGGCCTCCCCCTTTATGCGATGGGCATGCGCCTGTACAGCCGCCAAAAAGTACCGATTTGCGCAGGCTGTCGTGGGTTCAGGCGATCGCGCGCTGCCGGGCGGCGATCACCTGTTCGGCCGTGCGCCCGGAAAGTTCCGCGAGATGGTTGAACTGAGTCTCGAAGGCGCCGACGCCAGAAGTCGCCGAGCGCAGTTCCACGATCAGATCGCCAATCTCCGCCTCTGGAATGAGGGCCCGCAACGCCTCCCAACCATTCCAACCCTGCCGAGCCTCGAATCCGAGGATCTGCCCTCTACGCGCGCTGACGAGCGCGCTCGCGCGCGCCAATGCGTCCGACGGAACGTAGACCGTCACCGAGAGAATCGGCTCGAGCAGCACAGGTCGCCCTTTCGCCAGCGCGTCGTCGACCGCGATCCTCGCGGCGGCGCGGAACGCCATGTCCGAGGAATCAACCGTGTGATAGGACCCGTCGATCAGCGTCACAGATATGTCGACCACCGGAAAACCGAGCGGCCCTTTCGCCAGCGCGTCCTTTGCGCCCGCTTCGACCGAGGAGAAATATTGTCTGGGCACCGATCCGCCGTGCACGCGTTCGGCGAACGCGAAGCCCTCGCCGCGACCGCGCGGCGCGACCTCGACCACCACGTCACCGAACTGGCCGTGGCCGCCCGACTGCTTTTTGTGCCGGCCGCGCACGGTCACGGCGTCACGGATCGTCTCGCGATAGGCGACAGTAGGCCTCTGCGTATGGATCGTCACGCCGAAACGGTCGGCAAGCCGCTCGGTCGTCACGCGCAGATGCATTTCGCCCTGGCCGTAGAGCTTCATCTCGGACATTTCTGCGTCCTGGACGAACGATAGCGCGCGGTCCTCCTCGCAGAGCTTGGCGAGAGCGCTGGCAAGCCGCACCTCGTCCTTGCGGTCCTTGACGTGAATGGCGAAGGCTTGCGTCGGCGGCGGCGGGGCGGGGATTTCCGCAGCGGCGGGGACGGCTTTCCCGTCGGCGAAGCGGTCGCCGGTCGCGAGGCGCTCGAGACGGGCGAAAGCGATGGTGTCGCCGTCTTCAGCGCGCGCCACTTTCGATGACGTCGCTCCGATGAGCCGGGCGAGGCCGCCGATGCGCTCTTCGACCCCGCGCGCGCTGACGACGGTCGCTCCGTCGGCGAAGGCGCCGCGCAGCACGCGCGCGAGCGACAATTTGCCGCCGTGGGCTGTGTGGATGGTGCGGATGACCTGTGCGAGGGCTGGTCCCTTGTCCTCGATCTCAAGGCGCTTGCGCGTATGGGCGATGGCCGGCGCCTCGTGTCTCACTGCCTTCAGAAGCCTTGTCACCCCGTGGCCCTCAGTCGCTGAGCCCATTAGCACCGGTACGACATGCCCCTCGCGCAATTCGCGCGCGAGGTCGTCGAACACGAGGTCTCTTGGCGGATCGATGTCGCTGATGAGCTGCTCCATCAGCGCGTCGTCGTAGTCGGCGAGCTTTTCGAGCATCGAATAGCGCGCCTGCTTTTCCTCCGGGATAACGCCGGCTGGCATTTCGATTACGGTCGAAGGCGCCGACTCGCGGTAGACGAAGGCGCGCTCGAGCGCGAGATCGACGAATCCGGTCGCGACGCCGTTTTCCCAGACCGGAATCTGACGCAAGAGCAGGGGCGTCCGGGAAGCAGGTTGGAGCATCTCGAGCGTCTCGCGCAGGCCTCCGCTCGATTGGTCGATCTTATTGAGAAAGAGGATTCGCGGCGCCCCGATTTCCTCGAGTTCGCGCAAAATGACCTGCAGCGCCGGAACCTTGCGCGGATCTGCTTCGCATACGACGACGACCGCGTCGCAAACCGGCAGCGCGTATCGCATGTCGTGGATGAATTCGATCGAGCCCGGGCAGTCGAAGAACGTCAGCCGGTCGCCCATGTAGTCGATGCTGGCGACGTTCGGCTCGACGCTCATCGCGTGACCGCGGGCCTCGGGGCTCGAATCGCCTATGCTCGTGCCCTCTCGCACCGACCCTTGCCGCGCCAGACCGCCGCCACGGGCGAGTATCCCCTCGAGCAGGCTGGTTTTTCCGCTTTGAAACGGCCCGACAACGGCGATGAGGCGCGGACCGGGGACGCGGTGCTCATGATTGGCTTCGGTCAAAATCGGGCTCCCTCAAGCGTTCCTTGGCGCGGCGCCACCGCGCCGTATGGCTTGGACGTGCGCCGGATCTTGCGATCCCGTAACGAAAGCGACGCGGTCCTGTCGTGCTGTTGACATGGTTGCAAGAACGGACGCGGGGCGCAAGACGGTCAGACCCGAGGCAAAGTGATGGTCCTGAACGGCCGCCGCATCGCATTCGCCGCGCATTTCCTGTAAGGGACCCTTCCTTGGATTGAGGATGGACAGGGCTCGAAGGGTCATGATCTCGGGGCGGCCAGTCGACGTCCGGCGCGTGGCGGCCGCATTGGGCGGACGTTCGGTGGTGCTGGTCGGCATGATGGGGGCCGGGAAGACGTCGGTCGGCAAGCGGCTCGCGGCGAAACTCGGCTTGCCTTTCGTCGACGCAGACGCCGAGATCGAGGCTGGGGCACAACTGACGATCGCCGAGATTTTCGAGCGGTTCGGGGAGGCCTATTTCCGTGACGGAGAGCGCAGGGTGATCGCCCGTCTGCTCAATTCAGGTCCGCAGGTGCTCGCCACAGGCGGCGGCGCTTTCATGAACAAGACGACTCGCGACACAGTCGCGGCGCGGGGCGTCTCGATCTGGCTGAAGCCGGACATCGAGGTTCTCCTCGCGCGCGTTCGCAAGAAATCCAACCGGCCTTTGCTGCGGACCAACGATCCAGAAAAGACGTTGCGCCGGCTGCTTTACGAGCGCTCGCCGACCTACGCGCTTGCCGACATCACGATCGAGTCCCGTGACGGACCGCATGACGCGGTCGTCGATCTAGCGCTCAGTCGTCTTGCCGAGGCGCTGTGCGGCGAGGTCGAGGCCGGCGCATATAGGCGGCGCAAGGTCGAAGTGCCGCTCGGTCCGCGAGCCTACTCAATTTTCATCGGTCCCGGCGTAATCGACGCGGCGGGGGCCGAAATCATGAAGATCGCGCCGGGGGCGAAGTGCGCGATCGTGACTGACGCCAACGTCGCGCCGCTCTATCTTAGCCGCCTGACGGCGAGTCTGGAGAGGGCGGGTTTGTGCTCCAGTGCGATCGTTTGCCCGGCGGGAGAAGCAACCAAGTCCTATGCCGAATTTGCACGGGTTTCCGACGAGCTGATCGAAGCGCGCATAGAGCGCCGCGACATCGTCATCGCGCTTGGCGGGGGGGTCATTGGCGATCTGACGGGATTCTGCGCGTCTTGCCTCCGCCGGGGCGTGCGCTTTGTTCAAGTCCCCACCACGCTCCTGTCGCAGGTCGATTCCAGCGTCGGCGGAAAGACAGGAATCAATTCGGCGCATGGCAAGAATCTTGTCGGCGCCTTCCATCAGCCGGTGCTCGTTCTCGCAGATTCGAGTAGCCTCGATACCCTGAGCCGGCGCGAGTTTCGCGCCGGCTACGCCGAGGTCGTCAAGTACGGCCTCATCGGGGACCGCAGTTTCTTCGAGTTTCTCGAAGCTCGTTGGCGCGAAGTCTTTTCTGGCGGCCCAGCCCGATCGGAGGCTATTGCAACGAGTTGTGCGGCCAAAGCGCGCGTCGTCGCCGCGGACGAGACCGAGCAGGGCCAGCGGGCGCTGCTCAATCTCGGTCACACCTTCGGTCACGCGTTCGAGAGCCTGACGCACTACGATTCGGCTCGTCTGGTTCACGGCGAGGGCGTCGCCATCGGGATGGCCGCCGCATTTCGTTTTTCGCGCCATCTCGGATTTTGTTCCGGACAGGACGCGGCGCGAGTCGAGGCCCATTTGGAATCGGTCGGCCTCCCGACCCGCATTCGCGACATTCCCGGCCTCAATGCGACCGCGGAGAAGATCCTCCTGGCCATGCGACAGGACAAGAAGGTCGAGCGCGGACGGCTAACTTTCATCCTCGCCAAGGGCGTCGGCGAGAGCTTCATCGCTCGAGACGTCGAGGAGGGGAGCGTTCTGGCCTTCTTGAGGGAAGATCTGCAGCTTCGGCCGGATTGACCACCTCGTCCTTGTGCCTGAGGGCTCACGGACGTGCTAAAACAAGCAATGCCATACGCATTGGACTTCGCCATCATCATCGTCAGCATCGTCACCGCGGCGTTTTTCGCCGGGGCCGAGACAGCGCTCACGGCTGCTTCGCGCGCGCGCATGCATGCGCTTGAGATGGGCGGCGCCAAACGGGCGAAACTTGTGACGCGCCTCATCGGCATGCGCGGCCGGCTCATCAGCGCGATGCTCCTCGGCGGCCAGTTCGTCACCATCGGAGCCTCGGCGATCGCCACCAGCATCCTTCTCGATCTCTACGGCGATCACGGCGTGTGGGCTGCGACGATCATCATGACTGCGCTCATTGTCGTCTTCGGCGAGGTCATGCCGAAGACAATCGCCATCGCCTATCCGGATCGGGTCTCGCTCCTGATCGCGCCGCTGGTTCTGTTTTTCGTGACCATCTTCGGTCCAATCGTCCGCGCAGTCGAGACCTTGGTCCGCGGCGTGCTGCGTCTGTGCGGCGTTTCGCTGACCGAGACGGATCCGAGCGTGACCGGTCACGAAGAGCTGATGGGCGCGGTCGACATCCTTCACCGGGAGGGCGGCGTCGAGCGTGCGGAGCGGGACATGTTCGGCGGGCTCCTCGAACTGGCCGAGATTCCGGTGTCCGACGTGATGGTGCATCGCACCAAAATGCAACTCATCGACGCGGATCTGCCGCCGGACGAACTCGTGCGCGAAGCCATCGCATCGCCTTACACGCGCATGCCGCTCTGGCGCGGCGAACCAGACAATATCGTTGGCGTGCTGCACGCCAAGGACCTGCTGCGCGCTTATGTCGCCGCTGGCGGCGACGCCAGCAAGATCAAGATTGCCGACTTGGCGCTCGAGCCGTGGTTCATTCCCGAATCGACAACCTTGCGCGATCAGTTGCAGGCCTTCCTGCGCCGTAAGACCCATTCTGCGTTGGTCGTCGACGAATATGGCGTGGTGCAGGGTCTGGTGACGCTCGAGGACATCATCGAGGAGATCGTCGGCGATATTCGCGACGAGCACGACGTCGCGGTTCAGGGCGTGCGCAAGCAGCGCGACGGGTCCATCGTCGTCGACGGCTCGGTGACGATCCGTGACCTCAACCGCGCCATGGACTGGAACCTGCCCGACGAAGAGGCCGCGACTGTCGCCGGCCTCGTCATTCATGAGGCCCGCGCCATTCCCGAGCCGCGCCAGACTTTCTCCTTCCACGGTTTCCGGTTTGAGGTGCTGCGCAAACAACGCAACCGGATCGCCGCGCTCAGGGTTTCGCCGCTCGCGCCGCGCGAGACTGAAACGCACGCGCCCGATCAGGAAGGCGAGGGGGCGACCGGCGATTGAGGCCCCCAAAGCGGCGGCTGTCGAAAGAGACAAGGGCGGGAAGGCTCCTCCTTTGCCGGGCCGGCAGACCTCCCTATATAAGCGCCCATATACTGGCGGGCGGGCCCGCGAGAGGTTTGGATGTCCTGGAACAATCAAGGCGGCGGACCGTGGCGCTCTCCCGGGCGAGGGCCTTGGGGGCAGGGGCCGTCTGGCCCTCAGCCAACGGCCGATCTAGAGGAAATCATTCGCCGCGTTCAGGAAGCGCTCGGCAAACTGACTCCAGGCGGATCGGGAGGCGGCGGAACGAGCGGCGGCGGATTTACAAGCCGCACGGTTCTGTTTCTGATCCTGGGCGCAATCCTGGTCTGGTTCGCCTGGGGCACGTTCTATACGGTCCAACCGAACGAAGTCGGCATCAATCTTGTGCTCGGCCGCTATACCGGCAAGACCGCGGCCGGCCTCAACACCAACTGGCCCTGGCCGATCGGTTCGGTGATCAAGGTTCCGGTTTGGGACCAGCAGATCACTGAAGTCGGCTATCGCAGCCTCGGGTCGAACGCCGACATCCCCGAGGAAAGCCAAATGCTGACCGGCGACAAGAATATCGTCGACGTCCACTTTCGGGTGAACTGGCAGATCGATCCTGGTAAGCCCGAGGACTACGTGTTCAACATCCTGGGACCGCGCGAGACGGTCAAGGCGGTGGCCGAAAGCATCATGCGCGAGGTCGTCGGGTTGAAAACCATCGATGGCATTCTGACGACGGATCGCAAGTCGGTGGAGACGGACGCGCAAAAGCGCATTCAGGACGTGCTTGACGGCTACCGCGCCGGAGTTCTCGTCAAGCAGGTCCAATTGCAGTCGGTCGACGCGCCGAGCCAGGTCATCTCGGCCTATCGCGACGTCACGGCCGCGCAACAGGACCAGCAGCGTGCCGTCAACGAAGCCGAGACCTACGCCAACAAGGTCGTGCCCGAGGCGGAGGGCGGCGCGGCGCGCATCCTGGCCGAGGCCAATGCTTATCGCGAACAGACAATTCTCGACGCCCAGGGCCAAACGCAGCGCTACAATCAGATCTACGAGCAGTACAAAAAGGCCCCCGGCGTGACCCGCGAACGCATATATCTCGAGACGATGGAGCGCGTCCTCGGGCCGATGGATAAGACGATTGTCGACTCGAACTCGGCGAGCGCACCCGTGCCCTATATCGCGCTAGACCCGCTTCAATCCAAAGCAACGGGGACCGCGAAATGAAACGGTCTCTGAGCGGCGCAATGATCGCTCTCCTTGCGGCCGCCGCGATCATCCTTGCATGGATGTCGACGTTTGTCGTCGACCCGACTGAACAAGCGCTTGTTCTGCGGTTCGGTCAGCCCATTCGGGATCTCATTGGAGCCCCTGGCCTCTATTTCAAATGGCCCTTCATCGACACCGTCGTCTATATCGATAAGCGTATTCTTGCGCTCGACAACGAACGCCAGGAAGTGCTGGTGTCCGATAACCAGCGCCTGGAAGTTGACGCGTTCGTGCGCTACCGCATCGCTGATCCGCTTTTGTTCTACCAATCTGTCTACAACACCCGCGGCGCTGACGCGCAACTGGGCGGCATGTTGAATTCGGCGCTTCGCCGCACCCTTTCAGAGGCGTCGATCACCGACATCGTGCGCGACAAACGCGACGCGTTGATGGCCGATATCCGCGACCAGATGATCGCCGGCGCCAAGCGCTTCGGCCTCGGGGTCGTCGATGTGCGCATCAAGCGCGCGGATCTGCCGGCGGAGAACTCCGAGGCCGTGTTCCGCCGCATGCAGACCGAGCGACAGCAGCGCGCGGCGTCCTACCGCGCGCAAGGGTCGCAGCAGAGCCAGCAGATCAAGGCCGAGGCCGACCGGAAGGTGACCGTCATCACTGCCCAGGCTCAGCAGCAGGCTGAGCAGATCCGCGGCAAGGGCGACGGCGAGCGTAACCGAATCTTCGCAGAGGCGTACGGCGCGGATCCGGAGTTTTTTGCGTTTTACCGATCCATGCAAGCCTACCAGAACAGCTTCAACAACGGGCAGACGCGGGCGCTGATCAGCCCGAAGTCGGACTTCTTCCGCTACTTTTCTACCCCTACGCCGCCGCCGGAAGCTGCGAGCGCGCCGTCGCCAGCGGCGAAGGCGGACTGAAGTGCGCGACTTTGGCGCGGCGATCGGGCTCGTCTTCGCGATCGAGGGACTGCTGGTGGCGGGCTTTACAGAGTCGATGCGAAAGCGCATGGCGGCGGCGGCCCGCGAGGACCCAACGAAACTGCGCAGCGTCGGCCTCGGCGCGGCGCTTCTTGGCGTTGCGATCGTTTGGGCGGCCCGCGCTTTGCTGCAGTAGGCGGTAGGAAACGACGACAAGCGTCGCCAAAGGAATCGATCCTAACTCCAGGAGGACCCGATGAACGAAGCCAAGCGAATCTCGATGGGTAGTCGCAGCGCTCGTTCGGCGCTCGCGCTCATAATTGCCTCCGCGCTGGTCGGCGCCCCGCTCGCGCTCGCTCCAGCAATCACCGCCTTCGCTCAGGCGCGACCAACCAACCTTGCCGATCTCGTCGATTCGGTCGCTGAGGCGGTGGTCAACATCTCGGCGACGCAGACCATCGAGGATAAGGGCGCGGAACAGTCGGACTTACCCAAGGGCACGCCGTTTGACGAGATGTTCGAGGAGTTCTTCCGCAATCACGGCATCAATCCCCATCCGCACGCGCGACAGGCGCAGTCTCTTGGGTCCGGCTTCGTCATCGACCCCAGCGGGATCGTCATCACCAACAATCACGTGGTCGGGGACGCCAACGACATTGTGGTCATCTTCACCGACGGACGCAAATTGAAGGCCAAGCTGCTTGGCAAGGACTCGAAGGTCGATGTGGCCGTCCTCAAGGTGGAGAGCGACAAGCCCCTGAAGACAGTCAAGTTCGGCGACAGCGACAAAATGCGCGTCGGCGACGGCGTAATGGCGGTCGGCAATCCGTTCGGCCTTGGCGAGACGGTGACTGCGGGCATCATTTCCGCCCGAAACCGCAATATCGACAATGGCCCCTATGATGATTTCCTGCAGACTGACGCGTCGATCAACAAGGGCAATTCGGGCGGTCCCCTGTTTAACTTGCAGGGCGAAGTGATCGGCATCAATACGGCGATCCTTTCGCCGTCGGGAGGCTCGATCGGCATCGGATTTGCGACGCCGTCCGCATCGGTCATTCCGGTTATTGCGCAGCTTGAGCAATTCCATGAAACGCGACGGGGCTGGCTCGGCGTCCGGATCCAACCGGTCGACGACACCATTGCCGACAGCCTGGGTTTGGGCGCGGCCCGTGGTGCGCTCGTCGCCGGGGTCGACGACAAGGGTCCGGCCAAGCCGGCGGGGCTCCAGCCGGGCGATGTGATTATCAAATTCGACGGCAAGGACATCAAGGAATCGCGCGATCTGCCGCGCCTCGTGGGCTCCATGCCGGTAGGCAGGGCGGTCGAGGTCATCGTCATGCGCGACGGCAAAGAATTGACCAAGACCGTGACGCTTGGACGGTTGGAGGACGGGGAGAAGCAAGCCGCGCTCGCCGATGAGAAAGATGACGCTCAGCAACAGGACGCGGTCTCAAAGGCGCTCGGCATGGAGTTTTCGGGACTGAGCGACGAGATGCGAAAATCCTTCAAGATCAAGGACAGCGTGAAGGGCGTCATCGTGACTTCGGTCGAGCCGGGCTCGCCCGCGGCGGAGCGCGGCCTCAAGCCCGGCGACGTGATCGAAGAGGTCAATCACCAGGCGGTCGAACGTCCAGGCGACGTCGCCAAAGCGATCGAAGGCGCAAAGAAGGACGGAGGCAAGAAGCCGGCGCTCTTGCTGGTGTCGAGCGGCGAGGGCGTTGTCCGCTTCGTCGCCGTGCCGCTGGACTGAGCAGGTTCAGGAAGATGGACGAGGAAAGAGCGATCCGATCCGACGAGGCGGTTGACAACCCACTGTCGGTAGCGCAAGCGATCCTCGGTCGCGCGCCGCTGTTCGACGGTCACAATGACCTTCCCTGGGTCATCCGGATCGACAGAGCGGCGCGCGGCGATGTGCTCGCCTACGATCTGAGGAGGGTCCACGAAGGCGCGGACACGGACATTCCGCGGTTGCGCGAGGGCATGGTCGGTGCCCAATTCTGGGCTGCTTTCCAGCCGACCAGCGCTCCCCACCCTTCGCGCACCACGATGGAGCAGATCGACCTTATCCGGCGAATCGAGGAGGCGCATCCAGACATCTTTCTCCCCGCTCGTCAGGCATCTGATTATGCAAGGGCCAAGGCGCTCGGCAGAATCGCCTCGTTCATTGCGGTCGAAGGCGGCGTTGGTCTCGAAAATTCGCTGAGCCCGCTGCGCATCTGGCATGCGGCTGGCGTCCGGCTGATGACGCTCTGCCACAACGAGAGCCTTGACTGGGTCGACTCCGCAACAGACGCCCCGCGGAACGGCGGCCTCAACGCATTCGGCCGCGCGGTCGTCGGCGAGCTCAACCGGCTTGGGATTGTGATCGATCTCGCGCACACGTCGCACGATGCGATGCGACGCGTGCTGGACGCTACGGAGGCGCCGGTCGCCCTCTCGCATTCCAACGCTTTCTCGCTCTGCGATCATCCGCGGAATACGCCAGATGATGTCCTTCGCCGGCTGAAGGCCAACGGCGGGCTTGTCATGGCGACTTTTGTGCCCGGGTTCGTATCGCAACGGCTGCGCGACTGGCTTCGCCGATCGCGCGACGCCTATGGCAAGGCGCCGCTCGCTGCCGATCCTAAAGCTCAGTTCTCCGAACTCGAAGCGAAACATGGAGTTGCGCCCAAGGCCACTCTCATCGACGTCGCCGACCACATCGTACGCTTGGTCGACACCGCGGGGATGAGCCACGTCGGGATCGGATCGGACTATTTCGGCGGCGCCTCGCCTATCGGGCTGGAGAGCGTCGGCCGGTTCCCGCATTTGTTCGCGGAGCTGGTGCGACGCGGGTTTTCCGAACGCGATCTCGAAAAGCTGTCGTCCTTGAACGTGCTTCGCGTGCTCCGCCGGGTCGAGACGGTCGGCAAGACCTTGCGCCAGATGCGCCCGCCGGCGATTGGCCGGCTGGAAGACTATCCTGGAGCATGAGGGGCGGCTAAGCCGATCTGCGCAGTCCGCTCGCGCAGGCTCCCAAGAACGTCAGCCCGGCCGCCGTCCAAAGGGCGATCGCAGTCGCGTGCTCCGGCGCCCGGCCGAACGCCACCGCCATCAACGCGGTTCCGAAAGACTGGCCGATCAGCCGGCCCGACGATTGCAGCCCGGCCGCGCCGCCGCTGCGCTCGGGCGGGGCGCTGCCGATGATGAGCCGGTTGTTGGGCGACTGGAAGAAGCCGAAACCCAGCCCGCAGATCGCGAGTCTCCACACGAGAGAAGTGATTCCCGGCTCCCCGACCTGTGACGCGAGGAGCACGAGGCCCGCCCCCATCACGGTCAGACCCGCGCTGCCGAGGAGTCCAGGGATATATCGGTCGGCCAGCCGTCCCGCCAAAGGCGCGATGAGGGCAGTGGCGACCGGCCAGGGTGTCATCATGAGGCCAGTCTGCGCGGGGGAGCGCCCCAGCGCGCCCTCGAAGAAGAACGGCAGCGCGACGAGCGCGAGGCTTTGCGCGGCGAAGGAGGATATCGACGTCGCCAGCGAAAGCGCAAACACCGGGCGCCGCAGCAGATCGACCGGCAGCAGCGGCGTCGCAAGCCCCAGCTGGCGCCGGACGAAGAAGGCGCCGATCAGCGCCGCCGCGATGATTTCGGCGACCGGAATCGAGAGATTCGCGCTGTCGCCGATTCCGTCGACGCCCGTGATGAAGAGGCCGAACGTCAACGCGTTGAGGACGACGCTGACCGGATCGAGCGGGTGGCGCGCACGCGGCGTGGCGGGCAGCGTTCGCGCCGCCATGACAAGGGCGGCGGCGCCAATCGGCGCGTTGATGAGGAAGAGCCACCGCCATGAGGCGATCGAAAGAATGGCTGCAGCGACCGTTGGGCTTGCCGCCGACGCCACCGCGACGACCACGGCCATGTTGCCGACGCCCTGACCGAGTCGCGACGAGGGATAGATGAACCGCACCAGCGCGATGTTGACGCTCATAATCCCGGCGGCGCCCAGCCCCTGACTCAATCGCGCGAGCGTCAGAGCGGCGAGGCTCGGCGCGAGCGCGCAGGCAAGCGAAGCGACCGTAAACGCCGCCAGCCCCGCCCAGTAGACGCGGCGGTAGCCGAGGCTGTCGCCAAGCGCAGACAGCGGGAGCAGCGAAACCGTCACCGCAAGCTGAAACGCATTGATGATCCACACCGAGTCGGCGGGCGCGATCGCGAGGTCGCGCGCTATCGTTGGCAGCGCCACATTGACGATCGAGCCGTCGAGAACGGCCATCGTGGTCGCCATGGCGAGGGTCGTGAACGCCAGCAGGCGCTGTGGATTGGGAAGGCCGTGATGCATGGGGGGGCGTCGCGGGGAGAGGAGGAGACCGACGATTCCTCACTTCTAACGGAGGCGGCGGGGCAGACGCATCCGCATCTCTGACTTCGGCGCTCTGCCTGAGAATAAAGGGGCGGACAAAGTCGCGGAGCGCTCATCTTCGACGGCTGTGTCTAGCAACCTCAGGGAGCGCGGGCGACCGCGCTATACGTCGAACTTGACCCCCTGAGCGAGCGGCAGCTTTGCCGAATAGTTCACCGTGCTCGTCTGCCGGCGCATGTAGTTTTTCCACGCGTCGGAGCCGCTCTCGCGCCCGCCTCCGGTCTCCTTCTCGCCGCCGAACGCGCCGCCGATCTCGGCGCACGACGGACCGATATTGACGTTCGCGATCCCGCAATCGGACCCCGCCGCCGCAAGGAAGGCCTCCGCCTCGCGCAGGTTGAGGGTGAAGATGCACGACGAGAGGCCCTGCGGGACGCCGTTATGGATCGCGATCGCTTCCTCCAGTGTCTCGTAGCCGAGCGTATAGAGGATCGGCGCAAAGGTCTCCTCGCGCACGGTCGACGTCTGGCTCGGCATTTCGACGATCGCGGGCTCGACATAGGCGCCGCCTTTCGGCGCGCGCCCCGCGAACGCACGGCCGCCATGAACGACGCCGCCCTCCGCGTCGGCGCGGGCGAGCGCGGCCATCATGCGCTCTCGCGCTCCTTCGTTGATGAGCGGCCCGACGAGCGTCGAGGCTTCGCGCGGATCGCCGATCGGCAAGCTGGAATAGGCCTTGACGAGGCGCGGGGTGAGGTCTGCCCGGATCGAATGATGGACGATGAGCCGGCGGAGCGAGGTGCAGCGCTGCCCCGCGGTGCCGACCGCGGAGAACAGAATCGCGCGCACCGCCAAATCGAGGTCTGCAGACGGCGCGACGACCATCGCATTGTTGCCGCCGAGTTCGAGGATGGCGCGGCCGAAGCGGGCCGCGACCTTTGGGCCCACGATCGAGCCCATGCGCGTCGAGCCGGTCGCCGAAACGATCGGCACGTCCTTCGAGGCGACCAGCGCCTCGCCGATCGCGGGACCCCCGACGACGAGTTGCGCAAGTCCCTCGGGCGCATCAGCGCCGAAGCGCTTCGCCGCGCGACCGAAGACCTTCATGGCGGCAAGGGCGCTGAGAGGAGTCTTCTCCGATGGCTTCCAGATGACAGGGTCGCCGCAGACCAGCGCCAGCGCGGCGTTCCATGACCAGACCGCCACTGGAAAATTGAACGCAGAGATCACGGCGACCGGCCCCATCGGATGCCACGCTTCCATCATGCGGTGGCCAGGGCGCTCAGACGCGATGGTGAGCCCGTAGATCTGGCGCGAGAGGCCGACGGCGAAATCGCAGATATCGATCATCTCCTGAACTTCACCGAGCCCTTCGGAAACGATCTTGCCTGTTTCAAGCGTCACGACGGCGCCGAGCGTCTCCTTGGAAGCTCTCAGTTCCTCGCCGAGGAGCCGGACGAGCTCGCCGCGGCGCGGAGTGGGAACGTCGCGCCAGGCTTCGAAGGCCCTCCTGGCGCGGGCGATGACCTCGGGCATGTCGGAGGCCGGCGTCTCACGGAGCCGCGCGATCTCGGCGCCGTCGATCGGCGACCGAACCGCGAAGGTCCCGCTCGACAGTTCCGCCGCGCCAAAGCCGGCGCGATGAAGGACGTCTTCACTGGTCATGGGATCTGGCTCCGTTCCGGGGTGAGACGCTTCTTCGACCCCAATTCGGGCGGCCCGGCAAGCCCCCGGGCTGCTTGGCGCGGCCCTTGGGCTTGCGTTGCGCCGGGCGCAGCGAAAGCGTATCGTGCACAGCACGGATTGTTGGCTCAGATCCCTCAAAGGCGGCGACGACATGGCGCGTTCGGTCAACCTCGTCTTGAGCTGCGTCGCTCTCCTGGCCGCGGCGGCGCTCGCCTTTGTGATGACGCCCCATCGTCTGATGGCGCGCACGCACGAGGCCTTCAATATCGACGAGCACGTCCCTCGCGGCTTTGGCGAATGGTCGCCGCTGCCGGGGGTGCAGGCGATCAGGCCGCCGCCCGACGGGCTCGAGGCCGAGGTCTACAACCAGGAGGTTTCGCGCGCCTATGTCGACAAGGAAGGCCATGTCGTGTTTTTCATCGTCGCTTATGGCGAGAGCCAGAGCGACCGGCTGCAACTTCACCACCCCGAGGTCTGCTACACGGCGCAGGGATTCCGCGTCACGCGGCCGGCGACCTCTAAATTCGAATGGTCGCCCTCTGCGCCGCCGATCCCACTGACCCGACTGGTGGCGACGCGGGAGGACCGGATCGAGCCGATCAGCTATTGGATGCGGGTCGGCTACGACGTCTCGAACAGCAATTGGGCTCGTCAGGGGCTGAAGCTCGAGTACGGGCTCAGGGGATGGATTCCGGACGGCGCGCTCTTTCGCGTCTCGACCATCGGCCTGCCTCAGGACATGAGCTTCAAATTGCAGGACAAGTTCGTTCGCGATCTTTTAAAGGCGGTGACGCCGGAAACCCGGACTTTCATGGTCGGCGACCCGAGCAAGGCTCTGTTGGGCTCCTGAGACAAGAAACGGCGCCGTCCAGGAAAAAGAAATCGCAATCGCTTCCAGCTTCGCCGGCCTTAGTGTTTGGCTCAGCAGGAAAAATGCTGCAATATCATGGCCCTTGCAGTCGAGTGGGCTCTGACGAGCCTAGGGTTAAGACCTAATTAACCATGTGTTGATTCAAGAGCTTGGTCAACCGAATGGGAGCCAAGCCGATGAGTGCGGATTTGTTTTGGTTCAGCGATGACCAATGGTCGAAGATTGAGCCGCATTTGCCGACCAACCAACCTGGGCC
>JAFAHO010000046.1 GCA_019237205.1 Hyphomicrobiales bacterium | reverse complement strand
CAGCACGACCCGATCCCGGCAGAAACGCGGGGCGCTCCGGTCGACGAGGCTGAGCGCGAGGTCGAGCAGGCGCAAAAATCCGGGCTGCTCGCGCGCTCGCGCCTGAGCCTCGCCGGCGTCTTGTGGACGGGCGCCGGCGGCCTCGCTTCGCTCGCCTTCGGTCTCATGGCCACGAGCCTGATCGAGGGCCTGTTCGCCAAGGCGGAGGCGCTCGGGCTGATCGGCCTCGCATTCGGCGTCCTGTTGCTCGTGGGCCTCGTCGGTCTGATCGCCCGTGAAGTCCTGGCCGTCTCGCGGCAAGCGCGGATCGCCGAGATGCATGTCGCGCTCGCCGCCGCGCGCGCCGCCGACGACCGCGACGCGGCGCGTCGGCTCGTCCAGAAACTCGTCGCGCTCTACCGCGACCGTCCGGAAACGGCGCGCGCGCGGGCTGAGGTCGAGGAAGCGGCGGCGGCGATCATCGACGGGCGGGACCTGATCGACGTCGCCGAGCGCGCGCTCATCCGGCCGCTCGACGAGAAGGCCAAAGGGGAGATCGCCAACGCCGCCAAGGCGGTGTCGCTCGTCACCGCGATCAGCCCGCGCGCAATCCTCGACGTGATCTTCGTCGTCGCCCAGATCATCCGCCTGGTGCGCCGGATCGCCGAGATCTACGGCGGGCGGCCCGGCCTCTTCGGCCTGATCAAGCTCGCCCGCTCGATCGGCGCCCATATCGCAATCACCGGCGGCATGGCGGTCGGCGACAGCCTCATCCAGCAGATCGTCGGCCATAGCATCGCGTCGCGGATTTCTGCCCGCATGGGCGAGGGCGTGCTCAACGGCCTGCTCACGGCGCGCGTGGGCTTGTCGGCGCTTGCCGTCTGCCGTCCGGCGCCCTTCGGGATCGCGAAGCCCCCCGGGGTCTCCGACGTCGCGCCGTTCCTGTTCAGCGGCAACAAGGAGTAAGAGGCGGCCGCTAGTGCGGTTTCAGCTGCATGCCCTGCAAAAAGCGAAGCGGGTTGAGCGGACCAATGGGGATCAGTTCGAAGCTCATCATATGTGCTTTACCCAGAGGCAGCTTTTCGAGCATTTCGTGAGCGACCGCCGGATCGGTGACGTTGATGATGAACGCCACGCCCGGCTTTCCCTGTAGCGAGTACCACTGCTCGATCTTGCCATCGAGGTAGAGGTCGACAGTTTCCCGAACTTCCTCCGGCAGGACGGCAAGCACCTGCGATTGTTCAAAGCCGGGATTGATGGTCCCGATGGCGAGAATTTTGGTTGTCGGCGTCGTTTTCATAGCGGCTCCTTGTGCGTTTCCGGAATTGAAGCCGACAAGGCAGCCGATAAGCGCCAGTGCGGCGGCAAGAGCGAATTTCATGTTATCTCCCTTCCGTGTGTCGCTCAGGCGACCGGGTGAACCCGAAGCCTGCTCGCAACCATCACACCCGGCAAGTGCAACAACTATTTCGACAAAGCTGGATACGCTTCCGTCAAACGGTGAAACGCGCTCTCTAGGCTCCGAAGAGGTTTCGGTGGCGGTCTCAATTCACGCGCTTGGCGTGGACAGAGCCTCGTATTTCCCCGCCCTTCCCGTCCCGCGCGGGTGCTCGGTTGCCTGCGTACGGACCTTGCACCCGTCTAGAAAGATCTGCGCGCAACGCTTTGCCCGCGCTTCAATTTCCTTGAGGTTTGGCGCCTCAGATTGTCCGAGCATGACGGCCCGCTGCGGTTCCATGACCATCATGCCGCGCAGCATCTCGATCGCTTCGCGCGGATCACCCACCGTGATCAGTCCGCGTTGGCAAAGCCGGCTCAAGGCGCGCTCCATCACTTCGGTGGTCCGCTTGATGGCGCTTTCGTAAAAAGCGGTCGCAATCTCCGGAAAGGCCGCGCATTCGCCGATGACGAGGCGGGTGATGGCGATGGGGCCCGGGTCCAGCGTCAGCATTCCAAAAGCCGTCAGAATCCGCTCCAAGGCCTCGGCCGCACCGAGAGAATCGAGGCCGCTGAGCTCCCGCTCCAGCGCGACCACGAACTGCCCAATACGATCCGAAACGACACTGCGGAACAGTTCGGCCTTGGTCGGGATCAGCCGGTAGAGGGTCTTGGTCGACACTGAGGCGCGCTGAGCGACGTTGACTATGCTGGTCGCGGCGTAGCCGTTCGCCTGGAATTCCTGGCGGGCCGCCTCGATGAGGAGAATGCGGGTGTCCTCGTCCGAGCGAACCTGCGGACGTCCCCGACAGCGGCGGGGGGATTCGCCGTTTGCATTTTCGACCACGACAGTTTTCCAAATTGTTCTTGACACGGGCCTTATAGCGCGTATTTTGGAAGATAGCAAGTTTCCTAATTGTTGCGCCCAAACCTACGCGAACGATATGGATTAGGAACACTCCGATGGCCCAGCACCCAGGCAAATTCGTCGCCGAAACCCAAGTTCCGCCCGAAATAGCGGCTCCTGAACTGAGGACTGTGCCCGGAGCGTCGGAGCCACAGCAGGCGACGCCGTCCCCCTCGAGACGGGCCTTCAGGAAGTCCCTTCTTGCCGCCGCAGGCGCGCTTGCGCTCCTTGGGGCCGGGTATTTCGGCTGGCAATATTGGACGGTCGGCCGGTTTGAGGTGTCGACCGACGACGCCTATGTCCAGGCGGACAATACCACGATCGCACCGAAGGTATCTGGCTATATCGGAGCGGTGCTCGTCGGCGACAATGAGCCGGTCAAGGCGGGCCAGACCTTGGCCCGGATCGACGATCGGGATTTCCGCGTCGCGCTGGCGCAGGCCAAGGCGGACGTCGCTTCCGCCAAGGCGGCGGTCGCAACCAAACAAGCTTCGCTCGATGCGCAGCAATCGGTCATCGACGCCGCCCGCGCGGCGATCGACGTCGATCATGCCAATCTCACCTTCGCCGATCAGGACGACAAGCGGTACTCTACCCTTGCCGCCACCGGCTACGGCAGCGTGCAGAACGCCCAGCAGGCGGCGTCGCGCTCTGCCGCCTCGCGCGCTGCGGTTCAGCGCGATCAGGCCGCGCTCGAGACCGCAATCCGGCAGGTCGACGTTCTGAAAGCCGATTTGGCCGGCGCGCAGGCGATGCTCGCGCACGATCAGGCCGTACAGGATCAGGCCGAGCTCAACCTTTCCTATGCGACGATCGTCTCGCCGGGAGACGGCGTGGTCGGCGCCCGGACGTTGCGCGTGGGCCAATATGTCCAGGCAGGCACACAGCTGATGGCGGTGGTGCCTGTTTCGGCCGCGTATATCATCGCCAATTATAAGGAGACCCAGCTCGCCGACGTCCGGCCGGGTGAGCCGGTCGACATCGCGGTCGATACGTTCGCGGGGCGTGCCTTCCGAGGCCGCGTCGACAGCATTGCGCCCGCCAGCGGACAGGAATTCGCCTTGCTGCCGCCCGACAACGCAACCGGGAATTTCACCAAGGTTGTGCAGCGCATTCCAGTCAAGATCGTTCTCGACCCCGACAGCCCCCTTGCCGGCGCGTTGCGCCCAGGCATGTCGGTCTATCCGACAATCGACACGGCAGCGAAGGCGCCCCAGTCCGGCTCGGCGCTTGCGGCCAAGAACTGATCGCGAGGCCGTTTCTCCCAAGATCGAAGGATGCCGTTCATGTCGAGCATCGCCTTTGCGGCGCCGGTTGGAACGCCCCGCTTCCTCGACGCCTCGCCGAGCGTCGCGGACCGAGCCAGCCTAACTTCGTGGATCGCGGTGCTGGCCGGCATGATCGGCGCCTTCATGGCGATCCTCAATATCCAGATCACCAACGCCTCGCTTCTCGACATCGAGGGCGGCATCGGCACCGGCGTCGACAACGGCGCGTGGATCTCGACCTCTTACCTCATCGGCGAGATCGTCGTCATTCCGCTCACCGACTACCTGAGCCGCGTCTTTTCTTTCCGACGCTACATGATCGCCAATGCGGTCCTATTCCCGATCTTCTCGATCGCCTGCGCCTTCACGCACGACCTCGGCTCGATGATCGCCATGCGCGGCCTTCAGGGCTTCGCCGGCGGCATCCTGATTCCGATGGCTTTTACGATGGTCTTGACCAAGCTGCCAAAAGCCCAGCAGCCGATCGGGCTCGCGATGTTTGCGCTCTCGGTCACGTTCGCGCCGGCGATCGGCCCGACGATCGGCGGCTATCTCACCGAGAATTTCGGCTGGCAGACGATCTTCTTCGTCAATACGCCTCCGAGCATTGTCATGGTCGTCGCGCTCGTCTTCACCCTTGAACGTCAGCCGATGCGGCTCTCGCTCCTCAAGGAGGGCGATTGGGCCGGCATCGTCTCAATGGCGATCGGCCTCGCCGCGCTGCAGACCGTGCTCGAAGAAGGCAACAAAGACGACTGGTTCGCCTCGACCTTCATCTTCCGCCTGGCGATCGTCGCCGCTGTCTTCCTGACAGCCTTCATAGCGATCGAGCTGACGGTCGAAAAGCCGCTCGTCAACCTTCGCCTTCTCAAGCGGCGCAATTTCGGCATTGGCGTCTTCGCCAACGTGATGGTCGGGTTCGCGCTGTTCGGCTCCGTCTATATCCTGCCGCAATATCTCGGCCAGGCGCAGGGCTATAACGCTGAGCAGATCGGCAATGTGCTCGCCTGGACCGGCCTGCCTCAGCTTCTTTTGATCCCCCTTGTGCCGCTCCTGATGAAGCGCTTTGGCCCGCGCTACGTCGGTTTCGTCGGTATCAGCATTTTCGCCGCGAGCTGCTTCATGAACGTCACGCTGTCGCTCGACAACGGTGGCGACCAGTTCCTCATTCCCAACGTCGTGCGCGCAATCGGCCAGGCTCTCGTTCTGACGCCGATCAGCACGATCACCACCGCCGGAATCGCCCAGAGCGAAGCCGGCGCGGCCTCGGGCCTCTCCAATATGCTGCGCAACCTCGGCGGCGCGGTCGGCACGGCGACGCTCGCCACCGTGCTCACCAAGCGCGAACAGTTCCACTCGAACGTCATCGGTCAGTCGGTGACGCTATACCGCGACGAGGTTCGCGCCCGTATCGCCGGGATGACGAACTACTTCCTGGCGCACGGAGTGTCCGACCCCGCCGCGGCCCGACATCAGGCGATCGTCGAACTGGGCAAGATCGTCAGGCGGCAGGCGCTGATCCTCGCCTTCGGCGACACGTTCGCCGTCATCGGCGTCGTCCTCGCCATCGCCGCCATCGCACTCCTCTTCGCCCGCAAGACCAGCGTCGTTGGCGGAGCGACGGGCGCACACTGACTCGGCGCGGCAAGGACGGCGGTTTGTAAGGGAGTTGCCCCACGACACCCGTGGGTCAAATCTCTTTTGCCATAAAAGAGCAAATTCTTCGTTCGGCGGATGAGATTATATCTTTCATTCGTGACAGGTTAAACTTTCCGACGGCCACATACAACACTATCATAATGTATTATTTCCATCAAAAGTTGCAAAAAAAGGCGCCTGAGCGACTGAAAAACCTCGAGCGGCTGCAGATTCTCATCTACTC
>JAFAHO010000069.1 GCA_019237205.1 Hyphomicrobiales bacterium | reverse complement strand
ACCGCGTCACCACGTGCGCGAAGCGGGAAAGGACGAAGATAGAACAACGGAGGCTGAAGATAGAACGCCGTCCCACCTCGTTGGGTGGCAATTGGGTGGCAAAACCCGCTATTCGACCCGGTCGGCGCAGCCTTCACCGTCCTTTGGCGACCGCACGAACGAGTGGAAAGTAAAGGGGATAGGGCAGGATCGAAAAGAAGCGCATGAAGAGCGCAAGACGGTTCGGGAAGCGGATCTCGAATCCGCCCCGCTCGAGTCCGTCGCAAAGCCTCCGGCAGGCTTCGTCGCACTCCATCAGAAACGGCATCGGAAAGTCGTTCTTGGCCGTAAGCGGCGTCTTCACGTAACCCGGGTTCACGACTTGGATGGTCACGTTGAGCGGATCGGCGGCGAACCTCATCCCTTCGGCAAGAGAGATGACGGCGGCCTTGCTCGGCCCGTAGCCGCCGCTGTTGGGCAGTCCGCAATATCCGGCGACCGACGCGACGATTGCGATCTGCCCCCGCCTCCGTTCACGCATAGCGTTGAAGACCGGGTTCAATCCGTTGACGACACCCTGAAGATTGAGCGCCATCGTCTTCGCGAAGCCGTCACCTCCGATATCACCGGGCGCGTCCCAGAAATTCCCGCCGGCGTTGAGCAGAGCCAGCGCGATCGGCCGATCGCGTTCGATCCCGGCGACGAGCTCCGCCATTTGATTTCGATCTGTCACATCGCCCCTCGCGGCGACGATTGAGCCATTGAGCCCGACAGCTTCGGCGCTCAGCGCCTCGAGTTCGGCCCCTCGCCGCGCAGTCGCGTAAACCCGATAGCCGCGCCGCGCGAGTTCGAGCGCGGCTCCCCTGCCGATTCCGCTGCTTGCCCCGGTGATCCAGGCGTTTCCGTCTGCGGGACTGGCGCGGTAGGTCATCTTCGACTCCGTTGGGAGAGGCCGCGCGCCGGCGCGGCTTGACGGGCGGGGCGCGGCGTCGGAAAAGACGGCTCGCCCTGAGCGGGAGGGAGAATGCAACGCGTCGCGCTGATCGACAACTATGACAGCTTCACGTTCAACCTTGTCCACTATCTCGGCGAGCTGGGCGCGGACGTTGCCGTGTGGCGAAACGACGAGATCAGCGTTGAAGACACTCTCGCGCACGCGCCAGACGCCATCGTCCTGTCGCCGGGGCCTTGCACTCCGAACGAGGCGGGGATCTGTCTCGACCTTGTACGGGCCGCGAGCGAAACGACGCCGATTCTCGGCGTCTGCCTCGGCCACCAGGCCATCGGTCAGGCGTTCGGCGGCGAGGTGGTGCGCGCGCCCCACCCGATGCACGGCAAGGTCTCTCGCATCAAACATAAGGCCCGAGGTTTATTTCGCGGCCTGAACGGGCCGTTTCAGGCGACGCGGTATCACTCGCTCGTCATCGAGCGTTCGACCGTTCCGGCGGAACTCGAAGTCAGCGCCGAAGCTGACGACGGCCTCATCATGGCGGTCGGCCACCGAGAGCGCCCGGCATATGGCGTGCAGTTCCACCCGGAGAGCATCGCGAGCGAGCACGGTCACCAGATACTGCGCAATTTCCTGGACTTGGCCGCCGCTTTTCATGCGCGCCGGACGCATTAGGCGGCCGCCCGTATGGAGTCTTTCAAGCCTGTGATCGCCAAGGTGGCCACCGGGGCGACGCTGACCCGGGCGGAAGCCGCGGCGGCCTTCGACGCAATGCTCTCGGGCGAAGTGACGCCCTCGCAGATGGGCGGGTTCCTGCTGGCGCTGCGCGTCCGGGGCGAAAGCGTCGACGAGATCACTGGCGCGGTGGCCGCAATGCGCCAGAAGATGCTGCGCGTGAAGGCGCCCGCGGACGCAATCGACATCGTCGGAACCGGCGGAGACGGTTCGGGCTCTCTCAATGTCTCGACGCTCGCCTCGATCGTCACCGCCGCCTGCGGCGTTCCCGTCGCCAAACATGGGAATCGCGCCGCCTCTTCGCGCTCCGGCGCAGCCGACACGCTGTCTGCGCTCGGGGTCAAGATCGGGCTTCCGCCGGAAGGCGTCGAGCGCTGCTTTCGTGAGGCCGGAATCGGCTTCATGATGGCCCCGACCCACCACGCGGCCATGCGGCACGTCGGGCCGACGCGTATCGAACTGGGCACGCGCACGATCTTCAATCTGCTGGGTCCGTTGTCCAATCCCGCCGGCGTCTCGCGTCAGGTGATCGGCGTCTTCTCGGCCGCTTGGCTCGAACCGATGGCGGAAGTGCTGCGCAATCTCGGCTCGGAGCGCGTCTGGATCACCCACGGGCTCGACGGGCTTGACGAGATCACAACGACAGGGCCGACCAAGGTGATCGAACTCAAGAACGGCGTGATCCACGCTTTTGAGGTGACTCCGGAAGAAGCGGGTCTGGCGCGCGTGGAACCGCCGGCGCTCAAGGGCGGAGAGCCGCATCAAAACGCCGAAGCGCTGATCGGCGTCCTCGACGGAGCGGCCGGCGCATATCGAGACATCGCCCTCATCAACGCCGGCGCCGCGCTCGTCGTAGCGGGAAAGACGGCCTCGCTTCGAGACGGCGTCGCTGTGGGCGAAGCAGCTATCCGTTCCGGGGCGGCGCGCCGCACCCTTGACCGATTGATCGCAGTGTCCAACGCTTGAAAGTCGAGGACGCGATGGCCGACATTCTCAAAAAGATTGAAAACTACAAACGGCGCGAGATCGCCGAGGCCAAGGTCCGAGTCCCCCGCGCGACGCTGGAGCGCGAGATGGGCGGCCAGTCCCCGCCCCGCGGCTTCGTCAAGGCGCTGGAGCGGGCGACGCAGGAAGGCAGGTTCGGCCTGATCGCCGAGATCAAGAAAGCGAGCCCTTCGAAAGGCCTCATCCGTGATCACTTTGAACCGGGGGCGCTCGCCAAGGCCTACCAGGCCGGCGGCGCTTCATGCCTCTCGGTGCTGACCGACGGACCCTCCTTCCAGGGCGGGCCTGAACATCTGATTAAGGCGCGAAAGGCGACGTCGCTGCCGATCCTGCGCAAGGACTTCATGTTCGATCCCTACCAGGTGCTGGAGGCGCGGGCCTGGGGCGCCGACTGCATCCTCATCATCATGGCGGCCGTCGACGACGAAACCGCCAAGACGCTCAACAAAGCCGCTCACGATCTGAGTTTGGACGTGCTGATCGAGACCCATGACGAAACCGAGCTCACGCGCGCGCTGACGCTTGAAGCTCGGCTCATCGGAGTCAACAATCGCGACTTGCGCAGTTTTGAGACGTCGCTTGACGTTTGCGAGCGACTCAAGCCTCACATTCCCCCCGGCAAGATCGTGGTCGCTGAGAGCGGCATTTCCGATCATGCCGATTGCAAGCGCCTCGCCAAAATGGGCATCGAGACGTTTCTGGTAGGCGAGGCGCTGATGCGCCATCGCGACGTGGAAGCTGCGACGCGGTCGCTGCTGACAGGAATGTAGCGCCCAGCCTCCCGTCCGGCTGCAGCGCCGGAGCAGCGCTGTCCCCGGTTGCGGGCCAATTGTTACGTTCTCTTTTCGTTCTCGTCTCCGCCGTGCTATCGTTCGGCCGGACGAATCGCGTCCTTGTGAGTCGACATGAATGACCTTTTCGGCGCCTCGCCGTCCCAACGCGGAAAAACCGTCCGGATAAAAGCCAGGGCTCCTCTGCAGAGCGGAACTCCGAGCGAAGCCGCCTATACGGCCGCCTCGATCGAGGTATTGGAGGGGCTCGAGCCGGTGCGTCGCCGGCCCGGCATGTATATCGGCGGAACCGACGCCAACGCCTTGCACCATCTCGTCGCCGAGGTGATCGACAATGCGATGGACGAGGCGGTCGCTGGCCATGCGACTTTCATCGAAGTCTCGCTCGAGGAGAGCGGCTTTCTGAGCGTGCTCGACAACGGGCGCGGCATGCCAGTCGATCCGCACCCGAAATTTCCCAAAAAGTCGGCGCTTGAAGTGATCATGACGATGCTTCACGCAGGCGGCAAGTTCGACAGCGGCGCCTACGAAACCTCGGGCGGACTGCACGGGGTTGGCGTCTCGGTTGTCAATGCGCTGTCCGAAATGCTGGAGGTCGAGGTCGCCCGAGCGCAAACGCTGTATCGTCAAACGTTTGCGCGTGGAGAGCCGACCTCGACGCTGATCGTCGCCGGCAAGGCGCCGAACCGGCGCGGCACCAAGGTTCGCTTCTTACCCGATCCGCAGATCTTCGGCGCGAAAGCCCGCTTCGATCCCGCACGCGTGTTCAAGATGGCGCGGTCTAAGGCCTATTTGTTCGGCGGGGTCGAAATTCGCTGGCGTTGTGCGCCGTCGCTGCTCGGCGAGGACGCCAAGATCCCGGCAGAGGCGGCATTCCATTTTCCGGGCGGTCTCAGGGATTATCTCACCGCCGACATCGAAGATCAGGAACTCGTCGTTGATCAGGTCTTCGCGGGCCGGGTTGAGAAATCGGGCAAGCACGGCTCGGTCGAATGGGCAATCGCATGGCTCGCTTGCGCTGACGGCTTCGTCCATTCCTATTGCAACACCATCCCGACGCCCGATGGCGGAACCCACGAGGCCGGTCTGCGCACCGCGCTGCTTCGAGCTCTGAAGGATCATGCGGACCGAATCGGGCAGGCCAAACGCGCAAGCGCCCTCACCACCGATGACGTCATGACGAGCTGCGCCGCGCTCATTTCCATTTTCATCCGCGAGCCGGAATTCCAGGGCCAGAACAAAGGGCGCCTGCAAACCGCGGAAGCAGCTCGGCTCGTCGATAGCGCATTGCGCGATGCCTTCGATCACTGGCTTGCGGCGGCGCCCAGCCAAGCGGCAAAGCTTCTCGACTGGTCGATCGAGCGCGCCGAAGAACGCGTTCGACGGCGCATGGAGAAGGATGTCGCGCGCAAGAGCGCAGCGCGCAAGCTGCGCTTGCCGGGAAAGCTCGCCGACTGCACAAACTCGTCCGCACAGGGCTCTGAGCTGTTTATCGTCGAGGGCGATTCTGCCGGGGGTTCGGCAAAGCAGGCGCGGGACCGCGCCTCGCAAGCTGTCTTGCCGCTACGCGGCAAGATTCTCAATGTGGCTTCCGCCACACGCGACAAACTCGCCCAGAATCAGCAGCTCGGCGACCTTTTGCAGGCGCTGGGCGGAGGGTCTGGCGCCCAATATCGCTCTCAGGATTTGCGGTACGACAAGATCATCATCATGACCGACGCAGATGTGGACGGCGCCCACATCGCCTCCCTGTTGATCACGTTTTTCTATCGCCAGACGCCTCAGCTGATCCAGGAAGGCCATCTCTACCTGGCCGTTCCGCCGCTCTACCGGCTTACGCAGGGAGCAAAGTCGGTGTACGCCCGTGACGACGCGCATAAGGATCAGTTGTTGAAGTCGGGCTTTACCGGTCGCGGTCAAATCGAGGTCAGCCGTTTCAAGGGACTCGGCGAAATGCCTACCCGCGATCTGCGCGAGACGACAATGGACCCCGCCAAGCGCACGCTGCTTCGCGTCGCGGTGGTCGACGCAGACAGCGACGCCACATCCGAAACGGTCGAGCGACTGATGGGATCGAAGCCGGAGGCGCGTTTCGCCTTCATCCAGGAGCGCGCCCCGAAGGCCGTCCAGCTCCTCGACGTTTGATCGCGCTCCAATTCAGAACGCTGGTCGCGTTTCGTTTTGCCGCCAGGCGCGTGAAATACTTCCTGTCGATATGCTGAACCGTCTGGAAACGGCTCGGCAAATGCGCTATGTTACGGGAGTGGGGTCCGTTTGTCTCTTGCAAACGGGCGGGCGAGCTATCGATGATTCAAGTGGTTGATCTCGTTGCGACGCGGACGGCGGAAACCTTCCGGACGTTTCTTGCGACAAGAGGCGTTGAATCGCCCCGGCCACTCCATTTGGCCGCCGAAGGACCTCGACTTGAAAGCTTCCGACACTGATTTTCGGGTCCCACTGCCGACGGTTGGCCGGAGGGAACTCTAAGAGCCTCGCCGGCAATCCGGCGATCGCGAGGGGCGGCGATGCGCCTCAATCAACTGGGTCTTTGGTTGGAGAATTTGGAATAACATGAGCAAGGGTAAGGATTTCCGAGCGCCGCGAAAACGCGGTTTCGATGATGACGGACCGATGTCCTATGAGTCGAAGCCCCGGCAGTCGCGCGGTTACGCCGGCGCTCCCGACGGTGGCTATGGGGGACCGCCGGCCGGCGGCGCCGCACCTGGGCAGATCAATCCGGGCGCCCCGGCGGTCGATGCGGTCGTGAAGTGGTTCAAAGCTGACAAGGGTTACGGCTTTGTCGAGTTGGCGGGCGGCCAAGGCGATGCGTTTCTACATGCGAACGCATTGCATGGAGCCGGTCACGAGACCGTCCCCTCAGGCGCTAAGCTACGTGTGCAGGTGGGCGCCGGAGCAAAAGGCGCTCAGGTAACCCGCGTGCTCGAGGTCGATACATCCAGTGCGGTCGATCGGCCGCAGCGCTCGTTTGGCGATGCGCCAAGACCGCGCCGTGTCGCCCCTGACCCGTCGACCGCCGTGTCGGTCACCGGCCGGGTCAAATGGTTTGACGACGCCAAGGGCTTCGGCTTTGTCGCGAGCGAGGATGGCGGCAAAGACGTCTTCGTCCATATCTCGATCCTCGGGCCGGCCGGCATATCGCACCTCGCGGAGGGTCAGCAGGTCAACATGCGGGTCGTCGACACGCCGAAAGGGCGTGAGGCGATTTCGCTCTCTATCTGAGCCCCAAACCCGAGTTGAAGCCTCACCGGCGTGTCGCATTTGGCGCGCGGCGTCGCGCTCTTTGCGTTCGGGAGCCGGGGAATGGCGCGCCACGAGGCGTGACCCGGCCAAGAAGGTTGGAGCCATGCAGTCTTCGCGCGATATTCACCGCCTTATCGAAATCATGGCTGCGCTTCGCGACCCGGCAGGCGGTTGTCACTGGGACCTGGAACAGACATTCGCATCGATCGCTCCTTTCACGATTGAGGAGGCCTATGAGGTCGCAGACGCGATTGAGCGCGGCGAAGCGGACGACTTGCGGGACGAGTTGGGCGATCTGTTGCTACAAGTCGTCTTCCACGCCCGAATGGCGGAGGAAGCGAGACTGTTTGACTTCGGGGGCGTGGTCGAGGCCATTACGGCGAAGCTCATCCGCCGCCATCCTCATGTCTTTGGCCACGCCAAGAGCCTGGACTCTGAAGCGGTCAAGGCATTGTGGGGTCAAATAAAGGCCAACGAAAAGCGTCTTCGCATCGAAGCCCGCGCGTCGGCCGGTCTGGCCCCGGAAGCGGCGGGCGGCGCGCTCGGTCACGTTCCGGTGGCCCTGCCGGCGCTGTCGCGCGCGCTAAAACTACAGGAGCGGGCCGCAAAGGTCGGGTTCGACTGGAACGATGTCCAAGCAGTGCTCACGAAGCTGCGGGAGGAGATCGCGGAGGTCGAAGCCGAGGTTAGCGGCGGTTCCCGCGAGACATTGTCCGCCGAGGTCGGCGACCTTCTCTTTGCAGCGGCAAATCTCGCTCGCCACCTCGACGTGGACCCTGAGGCCGCGCTGCGCGGCGCCAACGCCAAATTCGCGCGGCGGTTCGCCCACATTGAACATCGACTGGCGGAAGGCGGGCGAAGGCCGGAGACCGCCGACCTCGAGGAAATGGAGGCGCTTTGGGTCGAAGCCAAAAAGCTGGAGCGAATGAGGCGATGAGGATGCCGCGTCTAAGCCAATTCCCTTTGGCCAACCAACGGATAGGCTCTTTGCGGTTCGCCGCGTTGCGCCGGGCCGCAAGGCGAGCCCGCCAATCGGAACGATCGAATTTTAACGAGCGGCAAGGAGATCAGGTTCTTAACCCAGGTTTTACCTTGTCTTGGCGCCGAACCTGGTAGCGTCATCCGCCGAACGTAGAATATGCTCTTTTATCGCAAAAGAGACTTGACCACGGTGTCGTGAGACAACTCTCTTACGAACCGATTATATCTTTCATTCGTGACAGGTTAGACTTTCCGATGGCCCCATACAACACGACCATAATGTATGATTTCCACAGCAAATTGCAAAAAAAGGCGCCTGAGCGACACAAAAACCTCGAGCGGCTGCGGATTCTCATCTACTTCTGCCACAATTCCTGCCGGCGCGGCCGCCGATCGACTTGGGGCGTCGACTCGCATCCCGATCCGTTCGCCATTCCCGCGAATGTCTGGTTAGCGCTTCTGAGGGGCGTCAACGTCGGTGGCTCGCATAGGCTGCCAACGCGGGAACTTGAAAGCGCCTTCACATCAGCTGGGGCGAGCGCGGTCACGACTTACGCTCAGAGCGGTAACGTCATTTTGAATCGAACTGTCGCGCGGACGCACGAGTCGATGCTGCGAAGGTGTTGTTGGCAGCCTGATCGCGAAGGGCCCGTTCAAACGGCGGGCGGTCGGGGGAGCCCGGACTCGATAGCGGAAGGGCCGAAAACCGGAAACCGCCGCTTGACGCGCTCGACCTGGTCTGCCGCGACCCGAACCGTCAGACGAAGACCATCGTCCTGATCTGATCGACTCATCACCTCCGCGTGCTCGTAGAGCCAGTGCAGTCCCTTCCCGTCTGCGGGGTCGAGGGTCAGTTCGACCAGCGACCGCCCTCGCGCCATTCGATCCTCAATTGCTTCCAGGAGACGATCGATCCCCTCCCCGGTCATAGCGGAAACCGCAAGCGGCGCAGCCGCTCGCGGTCCATGATCCTGCGTAAGCGTGGCGCGCTCATTGTCGTCGAGCCGGTCGAGTTTGTTCAGCGCCTCGATGACCCGATCGGCTCTGTCGCCGACGCCGAGTTCGGCGAGAATCGCCTCGACGTCTCTGCTCTGCGCGTCGCTGTCTGCGTGAGCGATGTCGCGAACATGGACAATCACATCGGCCGCCCTAACTTCCTCGAGCGTAGCCCGGAAGGCCGATATCAGCATGGTCGGGAGATCCGATATGAATCCGACCGTGTCGGAAAGGATGGCAAGGCCACCGTGCGGCAGTGTGATGAGCCGCATCGTCGGATCGAGCGTCGCGAACAGCATGTCGGCGGCCGCGACCTCGGCTCGAGTCAACCGGTTGAAGAGCGTCGACTTGCCGGCGTTCGTGTAACCCACCAACGCCACGACCGGATAAGGGACTTCGGCCCGGCTTGCCCGATGCAGGGCTCGCGTCCGCTTGACCCCCTCCAGTTCCCGCTCGATTCGCACCATGCGTTCCTGAATCAGCCGCCGGTCGGCCTCAATCTGGGTTTCGCCCGGTCCGCCGAGAAAGCCAAAGCCGCCCCGCTGACGCTCAAGGTGCGTCCACGAACGGACGAGGCGCGAACGCTGGTAAGAAAGATGCGCCAGTTCGACCTGCAGGGCGCCTTCCGCGGTCCGGGCCCGTCGTCCGAAGATCTCGAGGATGAGCCCCGTCCGATCAATGACTTTGCAGCCGAAAGACTTCTCGAGGTTGCGCTGTTGCACCGGCGACAGCGGACAGTCCAAGACGACCAGATCTATCGAGCTGTCTTTGACTTCATGGGCGACTGCCTCCACCTTGCCCTTGCCGAGGTAGGTCGCGGGGCGGATCGAGTTTAGGGAGACCGTTTCCGCGCCTGTTACGTGGAGATCGATGGCTTGGGCGAGCCCTACCGCCTCCTCACGCCGCGATTCGTGGCTGCGCAAAGACCCGCGCTCGCCTCTCTGGGGGCGGGCCGAGTACGGACAAACAACAAGGGTCCGCGTGCACGACGCGACTTCCCGCTCCCGGGTGTCGAACTGGCCGCGCGGCTTGGGTGCGGTATTCTCCTTAGTGGGCGTCGGATGCGTCCTCCACAGCCTCAAACATGGTGATCGGACTTGCTGGCATGATCGTCGAAATCGCGTGTTTGTATACGAGCTGCGAGTGACCATCGCGCCGCAACAAGACGCAGAAATTATCGAACCAAGTGACGAAACCCTGGAGTTTCACCCCATTGACCAAGAAGATCGTCACTGAGGTCTTGGACTTCCGAACATGATTTAGGAACGTGTCCTGGAGGTTTTGCGCCTTCTCGGTTGCCATGAGTCTTTCCGTTGGTTGGGCCCTTGCCGGCCGTCGTTGTTCGACCCTCATGCGCGCCTACTGCGACACGCTACGCCGATCCCTATACCATATAGAAGACAACCTCCGAAAAACATCACGCCTTTGGAACTGTTCCGCGATATCGTGGAAACGCCGGCCGCAACGCAATCGTCGCAGGTCCCGGCCGGATGCCGTACGAAGCCAATGGCGACCAAGGACGCAAGGGAGGCGCGACACACGCTCCTTGCTCAACACTGCCCATGAGCCAAGTCCAGGAACCGGCGGCGGCCTCACTCGACCCCGAGCGACTTCAGCTTGCGGTGCAGCGCCGAACGCTCCATTCCGATGAATTCCGCCGTGCGCGAAATATTGCCGCCGAAGCGACTGATCTGCGCCACGAGATAGTCGCGCTCAAACGCTTCGCGCGCTTCGCGCAGGGGAAGGCTCAACAGCTTTTCGCCGCCGATGCCGCTCGCCACCGTTGGTACGAGCGCGCCGACCTCGGCCGGCAACATTGAGGCCGAGATTTCTGTATTTGGGTCGCCGAGCGCAAGGATCATCAAACGTTCGACATTGTTGCGCAGCTGGCGAATGTTTCCGGGCCAGTCGTGCGACTGCAGCACCGCGATCGCGTCCGCCGCGACCCGCCGCGGCGCGACGCCCATATTGGCAGCGGTCATCTCAAGAAAATATTTCACAAGCTCGGGGATATCTTCACGCCGCTCTGCGAGCGACGGCACCCGAATAGGCACGACGGAAAGGCGATGAAAGAGATCCTCGCGGAACCGCCCTTCGGTGATCGCGTCGGCAAGATCGCGACTTGTCGACGAGATGATCCGCACGTCGACGTTCACCCGCGACGAACCGCCGACGCGCTGGAAATTCTGGTCGACGAGCACACGCAGAATCTTGGCCTGCGTTTCGCGCGGCATGTCGGCGACTTCGTCGAGGTACAGAGTTCCCCCGTGAGCCTCTTCGAGAGCGCCAACCCGTCGAGGGCGTTCCGGCGCGGCCTCGACGCCGAACAACTCCGCCTCCATTCCGTCGGGAGACATCGCCGGCGCATTGAGCACGACGAATGGGCCGTCGGCCCGCGCCGACCGTTCGTGAATGAGCCTTGCAGCCAGCTCCTTGCCCGACCCTGCCGCTCCGGAAATCAGCACGCGGGAATTCGCGGGACCGAGCTTGTCGATGACGCGTTTAAGATTGACGACCGCCGGGGAGGAACCGACAATACGGTTGGTCGCCCCAGCGCGGGTCTTCAGGTCATGGACCTCACGTTTCAGGCGCGACGTCTCGAGCGCACGCTCCGCGATCAGGATCAAACGGTCCGCCTTGAACGGCTTCTCGATAAAGTCATAAGCTCCCAATTTGATCGCCGTCACGGCAGTCTCAATGTTGCCGTGGCCTGAAATCATCACCACCGGCACATTTGGATTCTGCCGCTTGATTGTCTCGAGCAGTTGCAAACCGTCCAGCTTCGAACCCTGGAGCCAGATATCGAGCAGGATCAATTGAGGCCGCCGCGTTTCAATCGACGCGATTGCTTCATCGGAATTGCGGGCGAGACGTGCGCCGTGCCCCTCGTCCTCGAGAATGCCGGCGACGAGCTCGCGAATGTCGTCTTCATCGTCAACGATCAGAATGTCAGCCATCAAGATGATCCGACTTCCTCGTTGCCGTGTTGCGTTCCCGTCTCGGCAGGCCGCGTCGCCGGCAATTTCATGACAACCTTTGCGCCCCGTCCGCCGCCGACGCGCGCCAATCCGTCAAGCAGTTCGACGCTTCCGCCATGGTCCTCAAAGATCTTGACGACAATTGGCAGCCCCAGCCCGGTGCCTTCGGCGCGGGTGGTGACGTAGGGTTCGATCAGCCGATGCCTGTCTTCGTCGGGAAATCCTTTGCCATTGTCGCTGACAGCGATGCTGATGTAGCCTTGCACGTCCGCGCCGAGCGTTACCACGACCCTGCCTCTCTCGCTGGGTTCTTCTAAGGTATCAATACCTTCTGTCGCGTTTTTAAGGACGTTTGTGATTGCCTGGGAAATGAGCCGGCGATCAAAATCCGCCAGCACGGGCTCGTTCGGCAACTGCTCCTCGAAAGCAATGTCCGCGCGCCCCACCCGCATGAGGAAGATGGCTTGCCGCACACAATCGGTCAGGTCGTCGCGCGTCGGACGCGCCTTCGGCATTCGAGCGAACGATGAGAATTCGTCAACCATTCGCTTGATGTCGTCGACCTGTCGAATAATCGTGTTCGTGCACTGGTCGAATACGTCCTTGCCTTCGACAATGTGGCGGCCGTAGCGGCGCTTCAGCCTTTCCGCGGAAAGCTGGATTGGGGTGAGCGGGTTCTTGATTTCATGGGCTATGCGGCGGGCCACGTCGGCCCAGGCGGCCGTGCGTTGAGCGGTCACGAGATCGCTGATGTCGTCTAGCGTTATGACGCTCGCACGATCGTCGCGGCCCGGATTGCCGGTGACGCGAACGTTGAGAATACGCTCGCGACCATCCAGAAATACGGTGGTCTGCCCTTGAAACAGCCGTAGCCGGAGGGAACGAGCCTTTTCCCAGATCGCGGATATGTTCTGCTGGACCGCAGTCAGCGGGACCCCAATGAGGCCCTTTCCGCCGCCCAGCAGGCGCTCGGCGGCGGAATTCGAGATGGTGACCACGCCATCATTGTCGACGCCCAGAACGCCAGCCGGCACGCCGGACAAGACCGCCTCGATGAAAGCGCGTCGCTCGTCATTCAGCGCGTTCGCCTCCAGCAGCCCTGTTTGCTGACGCAATAATTCCGACGTCATCTTGTTGAAAGTATCGCCAAGATGCCCGAGATCTCCGTCGGAAGCGCGGGTCGGGACTTGAACTTGCAGATTTCCGGAAGCGACCTCATCGGTGGCGCGAATGAGGCGGCGAATCGGTCCGACCAGGCGATTGGCCCATGCAAGTCCGAGCCAGATGGCGGAAAACAGCATGGTCAAGGCGAGCAACACGAAAACGATCGCAAAGCCGAGTTCGAGGCTGTGACGGTGCGCCTCGAAGCGCCCGAACAGGTTGGAAACGGCGGCCGCGTCCTCCGCGACCCTTGCCGCCAAGGGGTCAATCGTGCGCGCCGCGTAGAGGAACTGCCCCTCGGCGCCGGGAATTGGTCGAATGCCGACAAAGGTATTGCCAGCGCCTAGAAAGCCGCAAAGCGCCTCTCCGTTGATTGCGTCCTGGAAATCGGACGGGTCCGGTTTGGCGATCAGCTTTTCGTCCGACCCCTCGGCAATCTGGATCGGCGCTCCGTCGCTCTGCATCAGCGCCGCAGCATTGAATCCTAATACTTTGGACCGAGAACTGAAGTAGGTCTTGAACTGTGACGGATCAGAGCGAAGCAGCAGAGCGCTGCGGGCAATGTCGCCGGCTGTCAATTCCACGTCCCGGAGCAACCCTCGGCATTGTGATTCGCGATAGAGTTGTGTGGCCTGACTCGATTCGTTGATGAACGCCGCGACGTCGCTCATGAATCGCGGGTTGATCGCCCACTCGACGGACACCGTCGCGACGACTGCTGTGACGATTGCGGGGATCGCGGCAACCAACGAAAACAATGCTACAAAGCGGCTGTGTAGTCGGGCGCCGGCGCGCGCCGCTCTTCGCGCAGCCCTCAGTCTCGCCAATTCGATCCCGATCAGGACAATTAAGGTCACGACGACCAGCCCGTCGCCAAGGAGGAGGATTGCGACGACGTTCGCGGTAGGCAGGATCGAGGTGAAGCCGGCGAATACGAGGAAAGTGGCGATCGCCAGGATAAAGGCCGCACTCACGGCAATGAGACCGAACCGGCCAGTCGGACCACTGTCTTCGAGTGGCGTCGTCCGCCTCGCGTCTGGTCTCGTTGCCGTTGCTGTCAAAACCACAGCCGCCTTGCCCGCTGCCGGAATCGTCGAACGACGACCGTTGCAATGCTGCAACGATGTTGCCCAATAACGACATTTTGGCGGCGGTGCTAGCGAAAGTTTGGCATGCCGCGGAGGTTGAGGTCTCGAATTCTCTTTCGCAAAGTGTTGCGGTTAAGACCCAGAATTTCTGCCGCTTTGATCTGGTTTCCCCGAGTCAGCGACAGCGTCGCGGCGATCAGGGGTGCCTCAAGATCGTGCAATACCCTATGATAAAGTCCCACGGGAGGGACTCCCGCTCCGAAAGAGCGGAAAAGGTCGGCGACCGCACGTTCCATCGCGGCGTCGAACCCGTCCCCCGCGGCCGCGTGCGCCGCCCGCGACCTGCCTTCCTCGCCGCCCGGCGCTGCCGTCGGAAGGGGGGGCGCGAATCCCGCGCTCAGTTCTGCTTCGATCAAAGAATCCGAGATGACTTCTTGCGGGTAAAGCGCAGCCAACCGGCGCGTCAAATTTTCAAGCTCGCGCACGTTCCCGGGCCAGGCGTATCGCCGCATCCGCTCCATAGCGGCTGGTTCGATCGTTTTGAGGGGCAGACCTTCGGCTACGCCACGTCGAAAGAACGAACGCACCAAATCGGGGATGTCCTCGGAGCGCTCGCGAAGCGGAGGGAGACGGATCGGCACGACATTGAGGCGGAAAAACAGGTCCTCTCGAAATGCGCCTTGCTGGATTGCGAACCGCAAATCCTTGTTCGTCGCGGCCACAATGCGAACGTTGGTCTTGATCGGCGTCCGCCCGCCCACAGTCGTATACTCGCCCTGCTGCAAGACCCTGAGCAGGCGCGTCTGCGCCTCCATCGGCATGTCGCCAATTTCGTCGAGGAACAGGGTTCCGCCTTCGGCCTGTTCAAAACGTCCGACCGAGCGCGCCGCTGCTCCGGTGAACGCCCCCTTCTCGTGGCCAAAAAGCTCGCTTTCGATCAGATCCCGCGGAATAGCTGCCATATTGATGGCGACGAAGGGACCGCCCTTGCGCCTGCCGTAGTCGTGAAGGGCCCTCGCCACCAACTCCTTGCCGGTCCCGGATTCGCCCGAGATCATGACGGTGAGGTCCGTCTGCATCAGTCGCGCAAGCACACGGAAGATATCCTGCATCGCCGGCGAGCGCCCCACGATGGGCATTGCCTCGGTAGGCGCGTGAGCGTCAGCCTCCTCCCGCCGCCGCTTGGGTTCCGCAAGCGCCCGGCCGACGATGGCGACGAGTTCGCGCAGGTCGAACGGCTTGGGCAGATATTCGTACGCGCCGCGTTCAGAGGCCTTGATTGCGGTCATGAACGTGTTCTGCGCGCTCATCACGATGATCGGCAAATCGGGGCGCATTCGCTTGATGCGCGGCAGCAAATCGAAAGCGTTATCGTCCGGCATCACGACATCGGTGATGACGAGATCGCCCTCCCCGGCCGCCACCCACCGCCACAGTCCTGCGACCGTTCCTGTCGCGCGGACCTCGTACCCTGCACGGGTCAAGGCCTGATTGAGCACGGTGCGAATCCCGGCGTCGTCGTCGGCGACCAGAATATGCCCTGACGGCATTCATTACGCTCCTTCGCCCAAGCGCGCAAAACCTGTCACTTGGGTATGCCCTTCATCTGGGGGCCGCCCGGCCGCGGCGACAGAAGCGGCATAAGGACCCGAAAGGCCGTCCTGCGCGGATGCGACTCGCACTCGATAATGCCGCCGTGGTCGCCAATCAGCTTTGCGACCAGTGCAAGACCCAGACCAGACCCTTGCGCTTTGGTCGTAACGAAGGGGTCGAACAGATTGCTAAGGATTTCCGGCGCGATTCCGGGGCCGTTGTCGCGAACGCAGATTTCGAGCGGCAAGGCGACCGGTTCCGTGCTTGGCGCGGTGCGCAGGCGAACGCCTGGGCGATACGCCGTTGTCAGCGTAATCTCCCCGTCAATACTATGATCGCCAAGCGCTTCGGCGGCATTCTTGATCAAATTCAGGAACACTTGAATCAACTGATCGCGCGATCCAAAAACATGGGGCAAGGAAGGGTCGTAGATCTCGACAAAGCGGACGTGACGGGCAAAACCCGCCTGCGCAAGACGCTTCACGTGGTCGAGCACGGCGTGAATGTTGAGGCTCTCCCACTGTGTCGGGGTCGAATCCGCGAAGGACTGCATGCGGTCGACCAGCTTGACGATCCGATCCGTTTCCTCGCAGATCAACCGAGTGAGCGCGCGGTCTTCGTCGCCGACGCTTGCTTCCAGCAACTGCGCGGCGCCGCGGATGCCGGAGAGCGGGTTCTTGATTTCGTGCGCAAGCATCGCGCCAAGCGCGGTGACCGAGCGGGCGGCGCTCCGATGGGTCAGTTGTCTGTCTATTTTTTCGGCAATTGCACGCTCCTGCAGCATAATTGCGACAACTTCGTTCGGCTGAGGCAACGGCGCGATGAACACATCAACGGCTCCCCGGTTGCCGGTCCGAGGCGTCGATATGTCGATCTTGTAGCCGTTGACCGTCGCGTGGTTGCTCAAGGCCTCGGACACAAGCGTCAGGACCGGGGAGCCGAAAGGCAGAAGATCCTTCAGACGCGAGCGGAGCAACGCGCCCCGTCCCATGTCGAAGAACGTCTCTGCAGCGACATTGACATCGAGCACCATGCCTTCAACATCGACCGTCAACAACGGCTGCGCGAGCGCATTCAAGACCTTCGCCGCATCCACACGGTTTCGCTGAAAGGGCGCCGTCATGCCGCCGCCTTGGCCGGGCGCGTCTCAAAAGCGGCTGCAAGCAGTTTGCGAGCGAGGTCCGGAAGCTCGGTCGTCACGAGTTCGCGCAGCGTGTGTCCTGGCGCTCCGGCGACCTTGGCGTAGGCTGACAGATGCTTCCGGGCGTGGCGCAGGCCGGCGCGAGACCCGAGCGTAGCCACGAGCCAGTCGAGATGCTCGATCGCCGCCTCGGCTTGAACCCTGCGCGTCGGCGGATAAAGCGGACCGCCGTTGGCGAGCGCCTGGGAGACTGCGCCGACCAGCCAGGGCGCCCCGATCGCCGCGCGGCCCACCATTACGCCGCTCGCTCCTGACTGCGCCATCATTGCCCGCGCGTCCTCGACTGTCGCGCAGTCGCCATTCACGAGAACGGGAATCCTGACGGCCTCGACGATCGCGCCAACCGCCTTCCAGTCGGCGCGGCCGTCGTACATCTGGCGCCGCGTGCGCCCGTGAACGGTCGCCATCTTCACGCCCGCGCGCTCGGCGCGGCGAGCCAGCTCTGGCGCGTTGAGAGAGGTCTCGTCCCATCCGAGACGCATTTTGAGGGTTACCGGAGCCGAAACCGCCTCGACGACCGAAGCGATGATCCGCTCGGCGCAGTCGAGATCGCGCATCAGTGCGGCTCCGGCCAGCGCGCCCGATACGCGCCGTGCCGGACAGCCCATGTTGATATCGATGATCTGAGCCCCCGCGCCTTCGACCCTGCGCGCGGTCTCGGCAAGCGCCTGCGGCTCGCGGCCAACCAACTGCACCGCATGGGGAACGACCCCCTCCCCCTCCGCCCTCAGTGCAGCCTCTGCGCCGCCGTCGAGATAAGTCTCAGCCGCCACCATTTCTGAAAAGACCAAGGCTGCGCCGAACCGGCGCGCAATTCGTCGCATCGCCAGATCGCTGACGCCGGACATTGGCGCGAGCATTGCGACGCCTTCCAAAACGAGGGGACCAAGCACGATAGGACTAGTCGTGCTCAAACTTTCGGCACTTTTCATGGCGCCTATAGTCTAGTCATCACCGCGCCGGACGCAAGGCGACAGATGTCTGACAAAACAAGAGCGGGATCGCGGATTTGTTTCCCGGCAGTGTTTTGCACGCGCTTTGCGGAGGTCGCGTCGAGGGCCATTTAAGGAGAGGTCGCTCGGTTGGCCATTCTATGGGACGGAGTTGTGATATGCGCGCTTTGGTTATCGCCTTGGTCATGCTTGCAGGGTCATCTTCGTCGTCCCTGGCTGTCGTTCGCGTCGCCCTCCCGAATGAATGCTCCGACAGGAACGCTTTGCAAAATATCGCTGTCGACGCCCGGCTGACTGCGATCCAATTCTACTACAAAGGGTTGATACAAAACCTCGCGGACAAGAACAGGCAAATTTGCTACGAAGCGCATATTCTCATGGATGACAGCTTCGCTGTTCTCAACAAGACACGCACGCTTATTGAGACAAATTGTCTTCCAGTCGACGTCGCCGCCCGCATCGCGGTCGAGGGCTTGTGCCCATGACACGGGGCTGACGTCCCGACACGTCCGAGCGAGAGAAGCCGGCGCTCCAAGCGGCCGCGAGCGCTACGCCGCGTCTCGCGGCCCCGGAAATAGATGATCCATCCGTCCTGTCGCCCAATAGGCGGCAAGGCCGATCCACTCCTTGGTGGCGATCTCGAAAATGCGAAGATTTCGCGCGGGATCAAAGTCCCATGTCGAGCCATTTTGGCTTCCCGGCGTCCGGTAAGCGACAGGACAGGGGATCACATTGAAACCGACCTTCTCGAACACGCCCGTCGATCGAGTCATGTGATAGGCCGAGGTGACGAGCAACCAACGCTGCGACGGTTCGGGATGAACCAATCTTGCGGTGAACCGCGCGTTCTCGTCCGTATTGCGGGACTTGTCCTCAAGTGTCACGCGGGCGGGATCGACGCCAAGATCCGCGAGGAGTTTTCGCGCCTCCAACGCCTCGGTCGAAACGCCGGCCATCAGCGAACCCGTTCCGCCGGAAAAGACGATCCGCGCAGCGGGGTAGCGCTTAGCGAGCAGTGCAGTCTCCACGACGCGTTCGCCCTCGTCGAATGTGCTCTGACCTCTCGCTTTGCTCACCGCATCATTGATCGCGCCTCCGAGAATGATGATCCCGTATGGCGGCGGCATGTCAGCCAGGGGCTGGGGAAAACGGTCCTCCAGCGGCGCCGCGAGCAAGAGGCCGATCGGTGTAGAGGCGACGGCGATCAGGACGAGGAGCGCCGCGATCGCGACCAGTCGCCCGATCCGAGCATGGCGCCCGCCGGAGTAGAGCGCGCCCAACAAAGCGGCAATCAGCAGCAGGTCGATGGGCGATGCGAACATCCAGAAGAGTTTCGACGCGACAAAGAACACAAAGGCGCTCCCTTCTTTGTTTTGCTTGTGACAAGAGGCGGCGCTTGTGGCAAGTCGCGCGGTTGCCTAGTTTAGACGGGAATTCCGGGGAACCCGATGAAGCTTCAACGCGATGTCATTGGCGCGATCGGCCGAACGCCGCTCATCAAGTTACGAGCCGCCTCCGAATCAACCGGATGCACGATTCTCGGCAAGGCGGAGTTCATGAATCCGGGGGGCTCGGTCAAGGACCGCGCCGCGCTGGCGATCATCGCCGACGCTTCCGCGCGGGGGGCGCTTCGTCCTGGGGGAGTCGTTGTCGAGGGCACTGCCGGCAATACCGGGATCGGCATCGCGATGGTGGCGAGCGCGCTTGGCTATCGTTCGGTCATCGTCATCCCGGATACCCAGTCGCAAGAGAAGAAGGACATGCTGCGCCTCGCCGGCGCGGAATTGATCGAGGTCCCTGCGGTTCCCTATTCCAATCCCAACAATTACGTCCGCTACTCCGGCCGGCTCGCGGAAACGCTTGCCAAAGCCGAACCAAGCGGCGCGGTCTGGGCGAACCAGTTCGACAACGTCGCCAACCGCAAAGGGCACTATGAGACGACCGGTCCGGAGATCTTCGACGATCTCGACGGCGAGGTTCACGGCTTCGTCAGCGCGGTCGGCACCGGCGGCACGCTGGCGGGAGTGGGCATGGCTCTGAAGGAACGCGACCCGCGGATCAAGATCGCGCTCGCCGATCCCTTGGGCGCCGCGCTTTACTCGTACTACACGTCCGGCGAACTCAAGAGTTCCGGCGCCTCGATAACCGAGGGCATCGGCCAGGGGCGCGTCACGGCCAACCTCGAGGGCGCGCCCGTCGATTTCGCCTATCAGATCCCGGACGACGAGGCGCTGCCGATCATTTTCGATCTCGTGGTCCAGGAGGGACTGCTGCTCGGCGGCTCCTCGGGAATCAACATCGCCGGCGCAATCCGCCTCGCCCGGGAACTCGGCCCGGGAAATACGATCGTGACGCTCCTGTGCGATTCCGGCGCGCGCTACGCCTCGAAGCTCTTCAATCCCGCGTTCCTCCGCTCAAAGGACCTCATGGTTCCCGCCTGGCTCGAGGCGAAGGCGACCGCGCCGCAGGTTTTCGTGTGATGACGGAAGCTCTGTTCCGGGGCGACTCCTATTTGGTCGAGACGAAGGCCAACGTGCTCTTCGCCGATCACCGGGGCATCGCGCTCGACCAAACCGTCTTCTATCCGCAAGGCGGCGGCCAGGCGGGAGACCAGGGCGCCCTGGTGCTCGCTGACGGCGGGACGATTGCGATCGTCAACACGGTCTACGACGCCGACCGAAAGACGATCCTGCATGCGCCCGCCGAGGGCGCGGGCCTGCCGGCCGCCGGCGCCGGCGTCATCGCGCGGATCGACTGGGATCGGCGGTACAAGCGGATGCGCGCCCATACGGCGCTGCACCTTCTTTCCGTTGTGCTGCCTTACCCGGTCACGGGCGGGTCGGTCGGCGACGCCGAAGGCCGGCTCGATTTCGACTCGGGCGATGCGACGCTGGACAAGGCGGAGGTGGAGCGCAGGCTCAACGAGCTCATCGCAGTCGACGCGCCAGTGAGTCAGTGCTGGATCACCGACGCCGAACTCGAAGCCAATCCTTCGCTGGTCAGGACAATGTCGGTGAAGCCTCCCGCTGGAGCCGGCCGCGTCCGGCTCATCGCCATCGAAGGGCTGGACCTTCAGCCCTGCGGGGGAACCCATGTCGCCCAAACCGGCGAAATCGGCCGCGCTTCGGTGACCCAGATCGAAAAGAAGGGCAGGATCAACCGTCGCGTGCGCATCGCGCTCGCCTCGCCCTGAACTGACTGGAGCTTCAAGTGCCGACGCATAATTTCTGCACGACGGATGAGCTTGCCGCCGAACTCGGCGACCCCAATCTTCGCGTCATCGACGCGTCGTGGCATCTGCCGCCCACAGGCCGATATGGCGCGTCCGAGTTTCGGCAGGCGCATATCCCAGGCGCCGTGTTCTTCGACATCGACACGATCGCCGATACCGAATCCGGCCTGCCGCACATGCTGCCGAAGCCCGAGGCGCTGGCCAAGGAAATGGGCCTGCTCGGCCTGGGCGACGGCATGCGCTTCGTCATCTACGACGCGCTGGGTCTCTTTGCCGCCGCGCGGGTCTGGTGGACCTTGCGCGCCTACGGCGTCAAAGAGGTTTTCATCCTCGAGGGGGGCCTGCCGAAATGGGTGCATGAGGGCCGGCCGCTGGAGAGCGGCGACGCGCATCCCAGGCCACGCGTCTTCACCCCGCGCCTCGATGAAAGCTTCGTCGCCTCGCTCGACGAGGTTCGCGAGGCGCTGGCGACCGGTTCAGCGCAGGTCGTCGACGCGCGTCCAGCGGATCGCTTCTGCGGCGAAGCGCCCGAGCCGCGCCCGGGCCTCAAGTCCGGCCATATGCCCGGCAGCCTTAACCTGCCTTTCGTCGACATCGTCGAGCATGGTCGTCTCAAATCGCCAGAGGCGCTCAAAGCGACATTCGCCGAGCACAAGATCGATCTCATGAAGCCCATCATCACCAGCTGCGGTTCGGGGGTCAGCGCGGCGATCCTGGCGCTAGCGGTCGAGGAGGCCGGCGGCAAGGTCGAGGGCCTCTATGACGGCTCATGGGCGGAATGGGGCGGGCGCGACGATTGCCCGGTCGCGACAGGCCGTGCGTGAATCGAGCTGGGGCGGCCGGAGCCTTGGGCGTTTGGTTTCGACTCAACCTTTTCAAGCGGTTGAGTGTTACAAACTGTCCACTTTTGCAGCTGCTTGGCCAGAGCCTCTTTCCATCGCCCGAATCAATCTCCTCAACTTTTCCATCGCATCTGGAGTCGCTCGGTCCATAAAATATACGGTTTAATCATGGTGTATTCGTAACTACCTTCGAGGTTCGTCTTTCCCGGACAGCTTCTCGCGTTGGTTGTTGGTTAGGTCTTTGCCGATTGCCCCTTTGAGCCCTTGTCGTCATGGGCGGGCTTGTCCCGGCCATCCACGCCGCGCTGCCGCAAAGACGGGACAGGTATTGGCGCGTATTGGCGCGTATTGGCGCGTATTGGCGCGGTGCGCTGCAAAAGCTTGCAGACGCAAGGTTTTTCGCATCCGCTGGTTGCTTGCCTGCGCTCGATTCGCCGAACCACGTGGATGGCCGGGACAAGCCCGGCCATGACGCTTTAAGAGCTGCCGGCA